>JANNPJ010000526.1:0-2507 GCA_031400005.1 Kineosporiaceae bacterium
TACATCGACGCGCCCTCGGCGGACGATGCCGAGAAGGCCCGGAACATCGCCCAGCTCCAGCTCGGGCGGGTCGCCCAGCCAAACGTTCGGGGTCGGTTCACGACGACGACCGACGGCTGGCGGGCGGGCCAGAACATCACCATCACCTCGGCACAGTACGGACTGTCGGCCTACACCACCCGCATCGTCAAGGTCGCCACGCGCTTCCTGACCGGCACGGGCAAGCGGACCTACGATATCGAGTTCAGCGACACCGGCGCCCGGCTCGGCGGTTCTCCGGCCTTCCAGGGGCTCCCGGCGCAGGTCGTCTCGGGCACCCTCGGCGAGCGTGACGGCGCGCAGGTCTTCCTCGGCAACGCCCAGGTCGACGTCAACTCGCGCGGGGTCGTCGTCTCTGACGGGGCGGTCGAGCGGGTCCTGATGGGCCAGCTCACGACGACGCCGACCTACGGCCTGCGGGTCACCAATGGGTCGTCAGTCGTCATCATCGACGGCACATCCAACATGTTCAAGATTGCCTCGACTGGGACTATGGACTTTCCCGCCGGGGTGGTGGGGGTGGGGCAGTCGAACACTACGGATATCGCAACCGGGATGACTTATCACCCAGCCTCGATGTCGTTCAGGGATGATGGGGCAGGCATACCGATGCCGGAGTTGATCATGAATATCACTACGGGCGTGCTTATCGTCAAGTCTGCTGCGTGGGCTCGCGTGACCGCCACCGACCAGACCCGAGTGACTTTCGCTACGTACCTTGTGTCTGGCACCCAGTCGCTGAGTGCTGGTCGGTACTACATCCTGAAAGAGGCAGCACTCTGATGTTGGGAATGCTGCTGGCGTACGATGCCGCGGGCGTCGTCGTGGCCACGCTCGACCACTTGGTGCAATACGACGACGACGGTAACGTCATCGGTTTGGTCGATTTCGGCGCCCACGAGGAATCCGGCCGCGACAATACGGCGATCTGGACCGTCTCCAATGCCACCGGTTCCAAGGTCTGGCCCGAATGGCTAGGCGGCGCAGCCCACAACTTCCGAGCGGAACTCCAGGGTCCACCCGGCCGCAAGCACATCGGCGCCCTCGTTCACAAGACCAGCGGCTACCGCCGCGAACGGGCCGCCATCGAGGCGGCCATCGCAGCCCGGATCGTCGAGGCTGGCACGGAGCCTGCCGACCTGCGGGACATCGTCGGCGGTCCCGACCGGCCGCTCATCCTCGGCGCCACGGGGCGCGACGCACCGCGACCAGTATCGGTAGGGCCCACGTTACCGGTGATCGCTGCGAGGCGCTGAGGTCTCCGCAAAACTACAGACCACACCTCCCCCGTCCTCCGGTTCAGCCGGCGGGCGGGGTTTCTTGGCGTCCTAGACCTTCTGGACGGTCACGTTCCCGAAGTCGTCCACCTGGATGAGCTTGCGCTTCTCACCGCCCATGATCGCCAGCAATACCCACACGAACGCCCAGAGGAGGACAGTGAAGATCGTCAGGATCGCGTGCAGGATGTGGTTGACGCGCTTGCCGTAGATGACCACAGCTTGGTAGTCAGACTGCGACTCGACTCGGGCGCCGCCCGCGACCGCCTGGGCGACGTGCTGCGCCAGAGCGGCCTTGCGCTCCTCAGCCGTCTTGGTGATGGTCTGTGTTTTGGTGGTCATGATGCTCTCGGTCATGGTCGCTCCTCTTTCGTGTTTCCGCCCTGCAACTG
This sequence comes from Kineosporiaceae bacterium, assembly GCA_031400005.1. Taxonomy (GTDB): domain Bacteria; phylum Actinomycetota; class Actinomycetes; order Actinomycetales; family Kineosporiaceae; genus JANNPJ01. The sequence continues at coordinate 1,709 of JANNPJ010000526.1, forward strand.
ACCTTCAGCGTAACGGCTTGATGTCACGGCCGCCGGCCACTATCGTGCAGGGACATTGCGAACGTACGGGGGCTGGAATGGACCAAGACCCGCGCATCATTCTCGTGTTGCTCCGGCATCGCGAGGCCGTCGCCGTCGCGACGGCGAGGATGGTAGCGCCAAGGGTGCGCTTGAACTCTGATTCCTCGCTCTCCATGCCACGGCTGACGCTATCGCTCACGAGCGGCGTCAACCACAGCACCTTTTGTCGGTAGGTCCCAAACAAGAGCGGCAAACTTCCTACTTGCATGTCTCCGTCAGATTTGCTAGATTACTGTCATGGACGACGGACGCAAGTCTCACGCGAAGACCCTGGTGCGTATCAGCACCGGGCGGGATCCCCAGGACGTGCTCCGCGAGCTGTACGTCGACAAGCGCCACACCCAGCAGGAGATCGCCGACGCCCTCGGCATCGCGCGGGTCACGGTCGGTGAATGGCTCCGCGAGTACGGCATCAATCGCGATGACCGTCCGGCGGTGGCACTGTGACCAGCCGGACGCGCCGACGCCATGTGGCAGGCGTACCCACGACGTGCGGGTCCCACGGTTGCGCCCGGAAGCCGGTCCCCGATTCGTGCTGGTGCGATTTCCACCTCCGGGCCATCCTCGCCCGCCTCACCGAAGACGGTATGTCCATCGTTCCGACCGAGGTGGTGAGAACGGCTCGCTGGCTCGTCGGTATCCACGCTGACAGCATCGCCATCGAACGCGGCAGCGCGCTTTGGGAAGACCTACAGGCCCTCCGCACCGCCCTCGCCGA
>JANNPJ010000529.1:0-2705 GCA_031400005.1 Kineosporiaceae bacterium
TGGGCAGGCGCTGCTTCGCCATTTCGCGCAGATCGAATACGTTAAGTGCTTCCTCCACGACGTGAGTGGACATTGCTCTCCCTTGATCGAACCACCCCCATCCTATCCTTCACCCTGAAGGGGAAGGCATGGTTACTTCAGGCGATATTCTTCGAGTTTATTTTCATCGAGGCTGATGCCGAGGCCCGGCCCGCCGGGCAACGGCATGCTCCCCGAGGAAATGTCGAGGCGCGTCGTTGCAACCGTATCTTTCACCTTGAGCGGACCCACGCATTCGAGTCCGGGCAGCACGTTGCGGGACGAAGCGGCGAGCATGATCTCTGCAAGCGTGCTGGGATCGAGTCCGAAGCCATGGCCGATAACCACTGGAATGCCGGCGGCCTCCGCGGTGGCCAGCATGCGCGACGCGCGCAGGATTCCCCCGGCCTGCTTGATGCCGAACTTGACGAAGTCCGCCGCGTCGGCCTTGATGACCGCGATGAGACTGGCGTGATCGCTGACAGATTCGTCGGCCATCACGGGAATCCCGCCTTCCCGGCGCACCCGCGCCATTCCCGCCAGATCGCGCAGATGTGCCGGCTGTTCGAAAAGCTGCATATCGTACTTTTTGACCAGGCGGCATAGTTTCAGCGAGGTGTCGGCGTCGTACTGCATATTGGCGTCCATGCGCAGCTTCATCGCGCTGCCCACCGCGTCGCGCACTGCAGCCACGCGGTCGTGATCGGCTTCGACACCGCTGCCAACTTTTATCTTTGCCGAGCGGAACCCAGCTTTAAGCTGAACGGTGAGCGGAGAGGTGCAGGGGACCTACCGCCTCGTCGCGCAGCGCGGCGCGTGGCAGATGCGCCTGAGCACCGATCCGACCGGCGAACAGGTGCTCGGGCTGCTGTTCGAGGAACCGCCGACCGCGGCTCCAGCGGTCGCCCAGGCGCGCGGCTTCGCGTTGCCCATGGCCGGGCCGTGGCTCGTGTACTGGGGAGGTGCGACCCGCGAGCAGAACCAACACATCGACTTCCCGAGCCAGCGTCGGGCGGTGGACCTCGTGCGGATCGATGCCGAGGGCCGTTCGTGCACCGGGGAGCGCCTGGAGGACTGCTACGCGTACGGGGAGCCGGTCCTTGCCGTGGGCGACGGCACCGTGGTCACGGCCATCGACGGCGTGCCGGACAGCGTCCTGGGCGTGCTCAACCCGTACTCTGCCATCGGGAACGCCGTGTTCGTCCAACACCCCTCGGGCCTGTACTCAGTCTACGCGCACCTCCAGCCCGGGAGCGTCCGCGTGAAGCCCGGCAAGCGCGTCACGAGCGGGCAGGTGCTCGGTCTGGTGGGCAACAGCGGCAACTCGTCGGAACCGCACCTGCACTTCCAGATGCAGGACGGGCCGCGGTTCGAGTCGTCGTGGGGCGTCGAGATGGTGTTCGACGAGGTCCTCGTCACCCGGGAGGGCCTGACCGTGCCGATCGGGACCTACAAGTTCCGCCAGGGCGACGTCGTCGCTCCGTACGAACCGCCGTAGCGGGCCCCGATCAGGGCGCCAGGAACGGCATCGGGCCGGGCAGCAGGACCACCGAGCCGTCGGTGAGCACGCCGGCCACGAGGTCGGTCGGCGCGGTGCACAGGATCCCGGACACCTCGGCGTCGGCGACGGACCCGCCCGCGGCGCACCCCGCGAGCACCGAGGGCGTGTCGGGCCCGGCCACGGGCAGGTCGCCGACGAGGCCCCAGTTCGACACACAGCCGCTGACGGCGATCGCCACGAAAAACACGAGCCCGACTGACCGCATCGCCCCTCCGTCGAGCTGGATCTTACACCGGTGCGGGTCCGCGGGGCGTATCCTGCGGACGTCCATTCTCTGGAGATTCGCATGATCCGTTTGGCAATGCTGTTTGCGCTCGCCGCGCCAGGGGCCGCCTGGGCCGTGCCGCTGCAACTCTCCCAGTCGGGGCGGTTCGTGGACGCCGGCGGGGACGCGCTCGAGGGCGCGCACGCGATCACGTTCTCGTTGTTCGAGGCGCAGAGCGGGGGCACGGCCGTGTGGGTGGAGACCCAAACGATCCCGCTCGAAGCGGGCTACTTCCACACCCTCCTCGGGACCACGCTCGGCAACCCCCTCGACAGCGCCCTGTTCGACGGACGCGCCCTGTGGGTCGAGGTGAGCGTGCCCGACACGGACGTCGGGCTCGGACGCCAGGCCATCGCGAGCGTGCCGTACGCGATCCGTTCGGGGTGGGCCACGAACCTGTCCGGCGGGTCGATCGACGCCCTCGAGATCCGGGTCGCCGGGCAGACGATCGTGGACACGGCCGGCAACATCGTCGGGGGAGGCGTCGCGATGGCCGACCACCTCCACGATCCCGCCGATCTCCACGCGGCCGCCGAGGTGCACACGCACTCCGTCGCGAGCCTCGGCGCGGCGCCCTCGGTCCACGCGCACTCGCTCGCCGCGTTGCACGCGGCAGACGAGGACCACCTGCACAGCGCCACGGAGGTCGGCGCCGCCGCCGACGATCACGCTCACGCCGCCGCCGACGTGGGCGCCGCGCCGTCGGAGCACGGCCACGCTCTCGGCGATCTCGGCGCTGCGGCGTCGGGTCACGCCCACAGCGCGTCGGACGTGGGCGCGGCCCCGTCGGTGCACGGACACACGCTCACCGATCTCGGCGCGGCCGACGAGGATCACGCCCACAGCGCGGCCGACGTGGGC
>JANNPJ010000534.1:0-3925 GCA_031400005.1 Kineosporiaceae bacterium
GTTGTGGTTCCACCCCCTTTTATCATCCCTGCTGGGTGTTAATGTGTTTTTGTTGGTGTATCCGCTCCAATACACCCACCGCACCCACCACGGTAAACAGGTTCACCCCGTTGAGCGTTTGGACGGCGGAAACGCTTCTGCGGTTTGGCCGCTCACCTCCCGGCCAGCATGGGCTTCACCTCCCGGCCGGCATGGACTGCGGCTGCCGACCGGATTCGCTGCAGTACCTCGTCCTGCTCGTCACGGATGAAGAAGTGTTCCCCGGGAAGGACGCCGAGCTCGAATCGGCCCTGCGTATGCAGACGCCAGGCGGACACCCCATCGACCGGCGCCCGTCGGTCACCGTCACCGGTGAGGGCGACCACGTCGCAGTCCAGCGGACGCCCGGGCAGATAGCGGTACGTCTCGGCAGCCTCGAACTCGGCCAGCAGGCGGTTCTCGATGATGGCGCAAAGGTCTTCGCGGGCCAGCACTTCTGCCGGTGTGCCACCCAGAACCTCGATCTCCCGCCAGAACTGGGCGCCGCGCATCCGATGCAGTTGCGGCCCGGGCGAGGGCAGATGCGGGGCAACGTGACCGGAGACGAAGAGTGTGTCCGGCCCGGGCCTGCCCTGCGCCCGCAGCATCCGCAGCGTTTCGAACGCGACGAGCGCCCCCAGGCTGTGCCCGAAGAAGGCAACCCGTTGCGGCCCGGCAGCCACCGGCCTCCTGGCCGACGACCGATCTATGATCTGAGCCAGGCAGAGCTCGGCGATTCCGCGCACGGTAGAGGGCCCCGGTGCGTTGCTGCCGGCGGACCGGTAGGCCATCACATTGATCTGTGCATCTCCGCCGAAAGCAGCTGCCCAGGGACGGAACAGCGCGCCCGTGCCACCCGCGTGCGGAAAGCAGTGCAGCAGCATGGTCAGTCGTCCACGAGCCGCGCGAAACTGGGCACGATGACCAGCTGGGAAAGCACGGTAAGGACCACCAGGACGAGCACTCCCTTACCCAGGGCCGCCCCGGCCGAGCCGTCGATCGGCCCGGTCATCAGCGCCCGAATCCCCTCGATGACGTAGGTGAAGGGGTTCCACCGGGCGATCTGCTGCAGCCAGGACGGCAACAGGAACATCGGCGACGCGGCCGTGCTGGCGAACAGCAGTAGCACCGAAAGCGGCGCGAGCGCCAGCGGAGCCTGCGGGCTCGCGCTGCGCAGGGCCACCACGTAGAAGATGCCACCGTAGGCCACAGACCATACCGAGCACAGCAGGATCAGCAGCGGCACATTGACCATGGGGTTACTCACCCGCCCGCCGAGCAGGACGCTGACGCCGAGCACCACGGCGACGGCCGGCACCACTCGGACGGCGTCGAACAGCAGCCGAGACAGCAGCAGGGACATCGGAGTCACCGGTTGCAACCGAAGCCGGTCGATGAAGCCGGTCTGGACGTCGAGAATCAGGGCGGTAGCGGAGTACCCCGATCCCATCATGCCGGTGAAAAGCAGCATTCCCGGTGCCATGTAGGCGGCGTACGGGTCCACCGGGAATCCGGGGATGAACGCCATCCGTTCGTAACTGGAAGCGACCAGGGTGATCAGGAACAGCGGGAAGATCACCGGGAAGAAGAAGGCGATCACCGGGCTGCGAGCGCCCTCCCGCAGGTTGCGACGCAACAGCGTCCAGGTGCCGTTCACTGACGTCCACCCCTCTGACGTCCACCCGACTGGCTGACACCCGTGTGACTGACGATTGTCCGGCTGATCGCGGCCACCCCGGCAGCTTGCGCGCTGCGCCCGCCGGTTTCGGCGCCGTCCCCAGTGAGCCGGACGAACACCTCTTCCAGGGTGGGATCGGCCAGGCTCAGATCACTGCCACGGACGCCGGCCAGGCGCAGGGTGGCCAGTACATCCGGGAGTTCGTCCTCATGGCCGGTGAGATCGAGGTGCAGGGCACCGCCTTCCCGCCGAATTGCCTGCTCCTCCAGCATCCGATCGAGGGCGTCAATCCGGTCCGGTGGTGCCGGGCGAATCACCAGAACCTTTCCGCCTAGACCGCGTTTCAGCCCGGCTGGGGTGTCCGCGACGGCGATTCGACCACCATCCATGATCGCCAACCGGTCACAGAGTTCGTCAGCCTCGTCCAGGTACTGGGTGGTGAGCAAAACGGTGCCACCGTCCTGCTGGAACTGCCGGACGATCTGCCACAGCGCGCGACGGCTCTGCGGGTCCAGACCGGTGGTGGGTTCGTCGAGGAACAGCAGTCGCGGCCGACCGACCAAGGCCATCGCGGTGTCCAGCCGCCGCTGCATGCCGACCGTGTAGGTGGCTACCAGCTTGTCGGCCATCGAGTTCAGCCCGAAGGCTTCGAGCAGTTCAGCCGTGCGCTCCCGGGCCACCCGAGCCGGCATCCGGCGCAGTCCGGTGATCAGGTCGAGGTGCTCGCGGCCGGTGCTGAGCTGGTCCAGAGCGGCCTGTTGCATGGACAGGCCGATCTGCTGGCGCACCTGCGCGCGCTGCCGGTCGACGTCCAGGCCCAGCACCCGGGCGCTGCCCGAGGTCAACCGGGTCAAGGTGGTAAGGATACGGACGGTGGTGGTTTTGCCGGCACCATTGCGGCCGAGCAGCCCGAAGATCTGGCCCTCCGGCACCTCGAACGACACTCCGGCGAGCGCTGTCGTCCCGTCGGCGTACACCTTGCCCAACTCGGCGACCTCGATCCCTGCCACGACACCTCCAGGTTGCGGTCACTGCGACCTGTGGCATGCCCGACTGCGCCGGCCACCGACTTCTGTCCAGCGTGGCCAGGGAACCCGTTCCGCGCCAGCGTTGTTCGGGCGCTCGACCGCTGGCGTCGCTCAGGGTGACCCTTCGGTCAGTCCATCGGTGGTGCTCCCCGCGCCGCCGGTCGACCGTCCGGTCGAGGGTGATCTTCGAGTGCTCCTCCTGCTTAGGGTGTTCCTGCCGATTCCACGCACCGACTGCTCGAACGAAAAGAGTTAACGATGGCGGTTTTTCCCAGTTCCGAGTGGTTGACGGAGTACGTGGACCAGATCAACGGGTCAGCCAAGTTCGCCGCGGCGGCCCAGACCTTCGAGGCAGACATCTCATACGTCTTCGAGGCTGAGCCGGACAAGGGGGTGCCCCGGGACATCTGGTGCCGAGCCGCCTTTTCCGACGGCAGTTGCCAGTGGGCCGAGTACGACGTCGACGCGGCCCAGGCCCGGGAGGCGACGTTCGTGATCCGGGCCGAGTACTCCCGGTGGCGCGACGTCATCGAGGGTACGATCGATCCGATCGAGGGCATGCTGGACGGTGACTTGGTAGTGACCGGCCACCTGCCGACCCTGCTGCGGCACGTCCGTGCAGCGGACGAACTGGTCCGCCTCGCCGCCCAAGTCTCCAGCGAGTTCGCCGGCTGACCTCGCGAGTTCACCCCCAGTTCGGCGCATTTCCCAAATCTCGCCGCGATTCCCCACCTCGGCGGGAGGTGCCCCCCGCACGGCTGCCCTCCTATCCCCGCGGCCCCCCACCCTTCGGGCGAGCAAAGGTGCCCCCGACACGGTCGCTCTCCCATCCCCGGCGATTCCCACCCTTCGAACGAGAGTGCTGCAACGGCTGCCCTCTTCGAACCCTCGAACCCTCGAAGCCCCGAGCAACCGCGCATGATCGGCGGCAGATTTGGCTCCCCGCTGAGCGATGCGACTCCGCTGCGGGCGACACTCCGGGGCGACGCTCCGGGGCGACGCTCCGGGGCGATACTCAGGCGATACTCCTGCTGGCCACCGAAAAGCGCTGCTTGGTCTTACTTTCGGGTGGCTACCGGGAGTATCGCTTGAACATGACGGGATTCTGGTGATCGCCGCTTCCAACTCACGTGGATCAAGACGCCGTCGGCCCTCAGCGGCCTGGCCTGGCGACGTTGCTCCAGCGATGCTCCCGTTAGCA
>JANNPJ010000540.1:0-23611 GCA_031400005.1 Kineosporiaceae bacterium
GTGTGGACGCCGCTCCCCCGCACCGGGTAACCCACCGCAAGCACACCCGCCACTGACCCACCCCCAACCCGTGATCATGCACGAAGTGACCTGTCTAACGTCACTTCGTGCTTGATCACGGGGGGTTTGGGGGTCAGCGGTAGGGGCCGGCCGCCGCTTGAGCCAGCGCGGTCAACGCCTGCCGCTCCTGCGGCCAGTATCGGGAGCCGACGCAGGAGTAGGCTGGCATGAACCCGTCACACGAGGTTCCCGAGGCGCCGAGTTCGGTGGTGAACGCCGCCACCCCGAGGCGACCGTAGATGTCGTCGTCCGTCGTCCCAGTGGTCTGATAAAGCACATTGCCGCCTTGGCCGGCGGTGTAACCGTTGTACGAGGTCAGCTTCTGGGCCAGGGCCCGGAGCTTGGCGCCGTTGGGTGCCAGTGAGTTCCGGTCACCCCAGGGGTAGAGCACCAGGCCGGCGTAGCTGTGGTACGTCATGAACGTGCCGGTGGTGGTGGCCGGCGCGGCGTCCGTGATCGCCGTCCCGCGACGGTCCGCGAAGAGGCTGTTGAACAGCCCCTGGGCGGCCTGAGTTTCGGGTTCGGAGGCGGCCGATGGTCCCCGGTAGGTCTGGCTGCAGGCGGTGCTCGACGAGCCGACCCCGCCCCAGTGGAAGGTGGCGTTGCGGTTCAGATCGACGCCGAACTGGTTGGACGACGTCGGCGGGTTGGCACACGAGCCGCGGTTGGTGTTGGCGTTCTTGCGCTGGAAGTACGGCGAATTGCCGCCGCCCTCGACGATTTTGCGACCGTCCGGGTTGAGCACCGGCACCACCCAGATCTCGGTGGTGTCCAGCAGTGTCGTGATCGTCGGGTCGGTACCGTAGCTCGCGACGAGATAGTCGATCCAGTTCCAGGAGATCTCCGCGGTGGCCAGTTCGCGGGCGTGGATCGCGGAAACCACCACCGACCGCGGCTTGGGGGCCGAAGTGCTGCGGGCGCAGTCACCGGCGTTCAGTTTGGTGATGCAGATCGCCAGCAGGTCGTAGCCGCTGAGGCCCCGGGTCTTGCGCCAGGAGTCGCCGTAGTCGACGAGGGTGGCCAGCGTCGGGTTGGCGGCCGCCACGTCCTGCAGGTGCTGCATCTGCGCGTCGACCGTGTGGTAGCCACCGTAGAAGGTGCCGTACTCGGCGGCATTGATGGTGCCGTCGGCGCGCAGGGCGCTCTTCGTGGGTTCGGTCGCGCGAGGGAGCGGGGCCAGCGCGCGCTCGGTCCGGGCTCGGTAGCCCTGCGCGCGAAGCGCTTTGAGCGTGCTCTTGTCACCGAGCACGAAGTAGTCGTCGCCGGTCCTGGCCTCCAGCAGGTCGTAGTTCTCGGTCAGTGCGGCGACCTGGGGGCTGCTGGGTCGGACGACCCGCAGGACCAGGGCTTGCGCGGCCGAATCGGGAGTGGGTACCGCGATCGCGGTAGCCCCGCCCTGGACGACCATGGCGATCAGGGCAACGAGGAATGCGCCCAAGACGAGAAACCGCGTGCGGATCATGACAGCCTCCAGGGGCCGAGTGTCACGCTACGTGCACCATCGTCCCCATTCGGACGTTCGTCACAAATTAGGGACGCGATCCACCCTCGTCAAGACGCCCAGTGGAGGCAGTTAGTCAAGATCGAGTTTTGGCCGGTTCACTCTCGCGGCAGGCGCATCATTCCCTCTTGGGCGGTGGAAGCGACCAGGACGCCGTCAGCCGTGAAGACTCGGCCCATGCCCATCCCGCGAGCACCGGAGGCGGACGGGCTCTCCTGCGCGTAGAGCAGCCACTCGTCGGCCCGGGCTGGGCGGTGGAACCACATCGCGTGGTCCAGGCTGGCCGTCTTCATCCGGGCGGTTCCCCAGCTCAGGCCGTGCCGGCGGATCACACTTTCGAGCAGGGTGTAGTCGCTGGCGTAGGTCATCATGGCGGTGTGCAACAGCTGGTCGTCCGGCATCGGCGCGACGGCCCGCAGCCAGACCGCCTGGTGAGCCACCTGCTCCGGGCTCGGCTTCAGGAACAGCGGGCCGTCGACGAACCGCATGTCGACCGGCCGGCTGTGCAGCATTTGCTGGACTACCGGATTGTCGATGTGACCGAACAACTCGTTCAGTGTCGGCAACTCGTCCGGGCCGGGCACCTTGGGCATCTCGACCTGGTGGTCCAGCCCCTCGGACGGCTCCTGGAACGACGAGATCATCGACAGGATCGGCTTGCCGCGCTGTACCGCCTGGGTGCGCCGGGCGGAGAACGAGCGGCCGTCCCGGAGTCGATCGACGTCAAAGGTGATCGGCAGGGCGGGATCGCCGGGCCTCAGGAAGTAGGCGTGCAGCGAGTGCACCGGTCGCGACTCGTCCACCGTTCGAGAGGCGGCCATCAGCGACTGAGCCAGCACCTGACCGCCGAAGATCCGACCCCACGGCGGTCGATAGCTGGTTCCGGTGAAGATGTTCGGGTCTGAATCCGGTTGGACGTCGAGTACCGCGAGCACCTGCTCGAGTGCTTCTGTCGGGGAGGAAGCGGTGGCAATTCCGTCCAGATGCATCAGGCCGGGCTCTAGATCGTCGGGCACTACGGATCCTTTGGTCGAGGTGCTGGTGATCGATGTCAGCGAGGGCTGCTGACCATGCGGGTGGCGAGATCGGCGTACAGCAGGCCGATTCCCTCAGGTGTCTCATTGCTCTTCGGGTCGTACCAGCGTGACACGTCCACGCTGAGCGACAGCAGGGCCCGGGCCACCGCCCGGGTGTCGGCCACGTCCATCTGACCGGCGGCCACCCCGGCCTCCAGTTGACGCTGAACCTGGCGCTCGATCTGCTGGCGCAGGGCGATCACGGCTCGCCGGTCGTCGTCCGCCAGGGCCGAGAGTTCGGCCTGGACCACCCGGGCGACGAGGTGGTGTTCGGCATGCCAGGCCGCGAACGAGTGGATCACCGCCTGGAGCCGGCCCATCGGGTCGTCGATGCCGGTCATCGAGTTGTCCACCAGTTCGACCGCTGCCTCATGGCCGAGTCGGCTGATCTGGGCCAGCAACGCCTGCTTCGACGGAAAGTGGACATACAGCGCGGCCGGGCTGAGTCCTACCCGAGTGGCGATGTCCCTGGTGGTGGTGGCGTGGTACCCGCGTTCGGCGAAAGCGTCGATGGCGGCTTCCATCATCCGCCGAGACGAGTCCGGAACGGTCTCGCCTACTGGCTCGGTCCAGGGCATGCCGTGACCGGTCTGGTCTGCGTGCTGGGCCATCGCGCCTCCGTCATCGTCGTCATCTCAGGATCGACCCAGGAAAGTCCCACCGCTAGCAGCGGGGGTTGACAGCCTTCCAGGCCGACGGGACGCTATGGCCTTAAGCATCGAGGTAAGCAAGCGCTTAGTCAATTGCGACGGCGCTGGCTGGAGGAGGAAAATGATGCGCCGGACGCTGTACGAAGCCGAGCACGAGGCACTGCGCGAGACGGTTCGGGAGTTCATCGACCGGCATGTGCGCCCCCGTGAGGCCGAGTTCATCAAGGCCCGGGAGATTCCTCGGGACGTCTGGCTGGAGGCCGGCAAGCAGGGGCTGCTCGGCCTTCAGGTCCCGGAGGAGTACGGCGGCGGCGGAGTGGCCGACGACTACCGGTTCACCGCGGTGGTCGGAGAGGAGGTGGCCGGGTTCTCGGTCGCGCTCGGGTCGTCGTTCGGCATTCACTCCGACGTGAACGCGCCGTACCTGGTGAAGCTGACGACCGAGGAACAGCGGCAGCGGTGGTTGCCCGGGTACTGCACGGGCGAGATCTGGACCGCGATCGGGATGACCGAGGCGTCGGGTGGCTCCGATCTGGCGGCGCTGAAGACCACTGCCGTCCGGGACGGCGACGAATGGGTGATCAACGGCTCGAAGACTTTCATCACTAACGGCTTCAACGCCGATCTGGTGATCGTGGCGGCCCGCACCGCTCCGTCGAAGGGAGCCCGCGGTATCTCGCTGTTCGGGGTGGAAACCGGAACTCCGGGGTTCTCCCGCGGCCGCAAGCTGGACAAGGTCGGCCAGCCGGAGGCCGATACCGCAGAGTTGTTCTTCGAGGATCTGCGGGTGCCGGTGGAGAACCTGATCGGTGAGCAGGACCGCGGTTTCATTCACATGATGCAACACCTGCCCCAGGAGCGGATCGGTTCCGCCATCTCCAACGTGTCGCTGACCCGTAGCGTGCTCACCGAGACGCTGGCCTATGTCAAGGAACGCAAGGCCTTTGGCCAGGCCATCGGCGGATTCCAGTACAACAAGTTTCTGCTCGCCGAGCTGGAGACGAAAGTCGAGGTCAGCCAGGCTTTCGTGGACAAATGTATTCTCGCGCACGTGGCCGGTGAACTTTCGGCGGTGGACGCGGCGAAGGCGAAGTGGTGGACTGCACAGATACAGAGCGAGGTGTTGGACGCCTGTGTCCAGTTGCACGGGGGCTATGGCTACATGACGGAGTATCGCGCCGCGCGGGCGTGGATGGACTCGCGAGTGACGAAGATTTGGGCGGGGTCGAACGAAATCATGAAGGAACTGATCGGTCGTGATCTAGGGCTGTGACAGCGATCAAATGAATGGACAAATGAATACCGCCCAGCGTTTCGTCGGCAAGGTTGCCATCGTCACTGGAGCCAGTCGCGGCATCGGGCTGGCGATCGCGGCTCGACTGGTTGCCGAGGGGGCACGGGTCTGTGTCACCGCGCGTAAGCCGGATCCGCTGGCCGAGGCGGTGCAGAAGCTGGGCGGAGCCGAGTTCGCGGTCGCGGTGGCTGGGCGCGCGGACGACCCCGAGCATCGGCAGAACGCCGTCCAAACCACCCTCGACACCTTCGGGCGGGTGGACATCCTGGTGAACAACACCGGGATCAACCCGGTCTACGGGCCGATCAGCGGGACCGACGCCGGGGCCGCGGCGAAGGTCTTCGACGTCAATGTGATCGCGGCGCTGTCCTGGACCGAAGAAGTGCGCAAGCTCGGCCTCGGCAGCCGACCGGGCGCGGCGATCATCAACGTCGCCTCGATCGCGGGTCTGCACCCGGCGCCGGGGATCGGCGTCTACGGCGCCAGCAAGGCCGCGCTGATTTACGTCACCGCCCAGCTCGCGGTCGAGTTGGCCCCGCAGATCCGGGTCAATGCGGTGGCCCCGGCGGTGGTCAAAACCCGGTTCGCGAGCGCGCTGTACGAGGGTAGAGAGGAACAGGTCGCGCAGGGATACCCGCTCGGCAGGCTCGGCGATCCGGCCGATGTGGCTGCTGCGGTGGCCTTCTTGGCCAGCGATGACGCTTCCTGGATAACCGGTCAGACGCTCACTTTGGACGGCGGTTCCAGCTTGCTCGGGCGCAGTGGATGAATGCAGGCGGGTCTGCCGGTTGACCGATCCGCCGGTAACCGCTTCAGTGTGATCAGATCTACGGCAACCACGCTCGGAGGGGTGATGAGCATCGAGACGACGTCCGCGGTTGAGCCGGTCGATATTCCCGAATCCATGCTCGCCTGGCAGGTGACGGGTGCCGGTGAACCGGCCGACGTGATGAGCCTCAAGGAGATCCCCGTGCCTCGGCCCGGTCCGGGTGAGGTGCTGATCGACGTCTGGTCGGCGGGGCTCAATTTCCCGGACGCGCTGCTAGCTCGGGGCACGTATCAGGAGCGCCCCACGCTGCCGTTCACCCCCGGCCTGGAGGTCTGCGGTGAGATCGTCGGGATTGGGGACGGCGTCAATCGGGTCCGGCTCGGTGAACGGGTGATCGGAGTGACGTCGCTGCCGCACGGGTCGCTGGCGAAGTTCGCGATTGCCCGCTCCTCCGACGTCTTCTCGGCCCCCTCGCTGTTGGACGACACCAGCGCCTCCGTCTTTCACATCGCCTACCAGACCGGTTGGTTCGGCCTGTACCGGCGCGCCAACCTGAGGGTCAGCGACACGCTGCTGGTCCATGCCGCGGCCGGTGGGGTGGGTAGTGCCGCCGTCCAGCTCGGACGGGCGGCCGGGGCAAAGGTGATCGCCGTCGTCGGATCCGCGGACAAGGTGGCGGTGGCCCGCCGGCTCGGGGCGGATGTGGTGATCGACCGGTCCGAGCAGGACGTGATCGCCGTGGTCAAGGAGGCGACCGAAGGGAAGGGCGTGGACGTTGTCTACGATCCGGTCGGTGGTCCGGCCTACGAGGTGTCCAAGAAGGTGATCGCGTTCGAGGGCCGGATCGTGATCGTCGGGTTCGCCAGTGGAGAGATCCCGCAGGCTGCGACCAATCACGTGATGGTGAAGAACTATGCGGTGCTCGGCCTGCATTGGGGGCTGTACCGGACGAAGAACCCAGACCTGGTGGCCCGCGCGCACGGTGATCTGTGCAGCCTGGTCGGGGTGGGTGCACTGGCTCCGCTGGTGTCCCGGAAGCTGTCTTTCGAGGATGCCCCGGAAGGCATCGCGCAGGTGGCCGCGGGCACGACGGTCGGCAAGCTGGCGGTGAGCCCACCGTGACCGATCGCGCGGTGGTGATCACCGGGGCCGGCTCCGGGATCGGGGCCGCACTGGCCCGACGGCTGGCCGTCGCGGGTGATCGGCTGGTGCTCAATGACCTTGATCCAGCTGCGGTTTCCGCTGTCGCCGCCGAGATCGGTGCCCTCGCGGTGCCCGGTGACGCGGCGTCTGAGGACGGCGTCCAGGAGTTGATCGAGCGGGCTCGGCAGGAACTCGGCGGGATCGACATCTTCTTCGCCAACGCCGGGATCGGGGTCGACGGCGGGCCGGAGGCCTCCGAGGACGGCTGGCAGCGGTCCTGGGACGTCAACGTGATGGCGCATGTTCGGGCCGCTCGGCTGCTGGTCCCGGAATGGCTGACCGCAGGACGCGGGCATTTCGTCGCCACCGTGTCCGCCGCCGGCTTGCTGACGATGCCTGGTTCGGCGCCCTATGCAGTGACCAAGCACGCGGCGCTGGCGTTCGCCGAGTGGCTGTCGGTGACTTATGGCCAGCGCGGTCTTACCGTTCAAGCGCTCTGCCCGCAGGGCGTGCGGACGCCCATGTTGGCGGCAGCGGGGGCGATCGGGGAGCTGTTGCTGGCCCCGGCTGCGATTGACGCCGATGACCTTGCTGAGGTCGTCGTCACAGCCCTGGACGGCGGACCGTTCTTGATCCTGCCGCACCCGGAGGTGGCCGGGTACTACGCAGGCCGGGCCGCGGATCCGGATGCCTGGCTCGCCAGCATGCAGCGAAACCAGGTTCGGATCGACGCGCACCTTGCGGAGTAAACCTGGCTAGCGGATTTTGCCGCTGGCCAAGACCTCGAGGCCGGCGGTGACCAGGGTGGGGACGCCGGCGCCGATGTCGGCGAAGTCGTCACCGACGGTTTGGCCCAACTGGTGTCGGTAGTGGATCCCCTCCAGGATCACCGCCAGCTTGAACAACCCGAATGCCTGGTACCAGGGCAGCTCGGTCAGGTCGAGGTCGCGCCCGGTGGCATACCAGCCGACCAATGTCGCGCCGTCCGGGAATCCCTGCGCTGCCCCGACGTTCTGCACCGCCCGGCTCTCCATCGCGCTGACGACGTCCCAGTAGGCCAGGAGCAGCCCAAGATCGGCCAGCGGGTCACCGAGGGTGGCCATTTCCCAGTCCAGGACGCCCCGAACGCTCAGCGCGTCGTCCGCCGACGGTGGCGCGACCACCAGATTGTCCAGCCGGTAATCGCCATGCACGATCCCGCCGCCGCTGCTGTCCGGTACTCGGGCGGCGAGCGCATCCCGCAGCCGATCGATCCCGATCAGTTCCCGGCTGCGCGAGGCGTCGAGTTGCTTGGACCAGCGTGACAACTGGCGGCCCATGAACCCGGCCGGTCGGCCGAAGTCGCTCAATCCGACTGCCGCGACGTCCACCTGATGCAGGTCCGCCAGCACTGCCATCATCGACGCCGCCAATTGATGCCGATCCGCTTCGGTGAGCCCGGCGGTCACGACCGTGTCGGCGCGTACCACCAGCCCGTCGATGAACGACATCGCATAGAACGGAGCGCCAGTGATCGAGGGGTCCGTGCACAGCCCGAGTGCTACCGGGACCGGCACCGCCGTCCCGGCCAGCGCCTTGATGATCCGATACTCGCGGCTCATGTCATGGGCGGTGGCCAGGACGTGGCCCAGTGGTGGCCGTCGGACCACGACCTGCCGGCGGCCGTCGTCCAGGAGATAGGTCAGGTTCGAGCGGCCACCCGCGATCAGCCGTGCCGTGGCTTTCTGGTCGATCACATCGCCGGTGTTCGCACCCAACCAGCCCAGTACCGCCGCAAGATCGAGTCCGGGCAGGGAAGGGGTCGATTCGGACATGCGGACACCGTACTGGTCGGTTCGCTCCGGATGCCGGTGAAGTGGGACACGGTCGAGCGGCGCGCCTGATGAGGGGCCACGTCACGGCGGCCTGCTGGATGCGGAACTATGGGGGTCATGCCTCGCCATCGCCTCCTCATCCCGCTGCGTTGGTCGGACACAGACGCGTACGGACACATCAACAACGTCCTGTTCCTCCGGCTCCTTGAGGAGGCTCGGGTGCAGGCACTCGACGACTACCTGACGGACGGCGTGGGACCCCCAACCGCCCTCCTGGTAGCCCGGTCGGAGATCGAGCACATCGAGCCGCTGCTGTACCGACCGGCGCCCGTGACGGTGGATCTGTGGGTCACCCGGATCGGCGCTGCCGACTTCGACATGGCCTACGAAGTGCTGGACCCGGCGAAGGATGCGCAGGCCGGCGAGATGATCTACGCGCAGGCGGAGACCATGCTGGTGGTCTTCGATCCGGGCTCGGCCAGACCCCGGCGGATCACCGCCCCGGAGCGGGCCCGGCTGGAGGGTTGGCGCGACGAACCGGTCCGCTGGCGGCGGCGTCGCCCGAGCCCTCGGTGACCGGCGGCAGCGCGATGACAGCCGACTTGTTGCTGCCTGATGTTGCGGTGCTCGCCGATCTGCAGACCTTCGTCGGCAGGGCCAAGCAGATTGATCCCGGTGGTGCCGTCCGGCTGGCGGCCCACGGCGAGATACTCGCGGTCTACGCGGCGGCGCTGCATGGTGGGGGAGCGCCCACCGTGCTGGCGATGCGGGTGCTGGCGTTGGACGAACCGAGTGACGTGGACGTCACCGTGCCGGTGGCGGCGTTGACTGACCGGTTTGCGCTGATCGAGCGCACCCTGGCACCGGCGCGGCTCACCCCGCAGAACGGCGGTGTGCCGATCCGGTTGGTCCTGCCGTCGATGATCGCCACCGGCGCGACCTGGGCGGGGATGGTGCCGCCGCGGACCGGTTGGTCGGTGGAAGGTGTCGTGCGGGTGTCCGAGCTGCGCCGAGCCGCTCGGGCCGGGATCGAGGAGGTCGCCGCGGGCACCCCACAAATCGCCGGGGCCGCCGCGGTGGCGAAGCTGAGAGCACTGGTCTGGGGTCGACCGCTGCCTGGGCACCACGAACTTCCCTCCGGGACGGCGTTCGCCGCCGAGATCTTCGGGTTCCTCGGCGCGGCTCGCTCCAGCGGCGGGATCGATGCGGACGAGGTCTTCGATCAGGAGGCGAACCAGGACGCCGTCAGCCTGCACCAGGCAGGCCGATGGTGGCGCCTCAGTACCACCCGAGGCCACGTCCTGGCCCGCCCGACGATGACGCTGACGTAGCCGTTCATCGCGCCGTCCCTGATCAGGCAGGCGAGTCCCTGATCAGGCCGGCGAGCAGGGCCTGCAGACCGCGCTCGGCCCCGGCGCGGGCGGCCACCCGATCCGGGGCATGGGCGATCAGGAGAGCCGCCTCGATCAGCGCGCCGAGGACGAGTTGCGCCAGCACCGGTACCGGCGCCGAGGCCGGGATCAGCAGCCCCTCCTCCGCCGCGGCGTGCAGGGTCGCAACGATCAGCCCGAGTCCGTGCCGGGACTCCACCTCTCGCCAGGTCTGCCAGCCCAGCACCGCGGGCGCGTCGGTGAGGGCGATCCGGATCACTTCCGGGCGCTCGCAGACGTCCAGGAACCGGCTCAGCGAGTGAAGCATTGACGTCGAGAGGTCCGGGGCGTTGAGCCCGGACGCCACCACCTCGGCGGCGATCTCGGCCTCCAGTTCCTCGAAGACGGCCAGGAACAGATCCTGCTTGCCGGCGTAGTGGTGATAGAGGGCTCCGCGGGTCAGCCCGGCCGCGGCGACGATCTCGTCCGCCGGCACGGCCGCGTACCCGCGCTCGGCGAAGAGTGCACGACCGGCGCTGATCAGGGCGGTGCGGGTGGAATCGGCCCGGTCGTGCTGGCTGCGGCGTGGTTCAGCTCGTGGCACCAGCGAAATCCTTTATCAGCCGGGTCAACTCGACCGGTTGGTCCTCGGGGACGAAGGTGTAGGAGTCCTCGATCGGAACGACTGTCGCGTCCGGTAGCAGGTCGGCCAGCCGGTGTGCGAGCTTAATCGGGAACAGCCGGTCCTCCGTCGCCCAGGCGAGCAGCACCGGCCGGTCGAACGCGGGCAGTCGCTCTGCGGCGGCCAGGGTGTGCCGTCGGTGCATACCGGCCAGGAACCGGGCCAGATCGCGGCGCACCTCTCGGTTCTCTCGACTCGGCTGCAGGTACGAGTCCAGCATCGCGCTCGGCACCGGCCGCTTGGTCACCCAGCCGAAGGTCATCGGCAACCGGTGCAGCGCGCGGATTCGCAGGATCTGGGTCAGGAACCAGACGGCGCCCGGGATCCGGCCGAGCAGCGGGAGGCTGGCGAGCATCCGTGGTGGGAACCGGTCGAAGCAATCGGACGGCGTCAGCACGACCCGGCCGATGCGCTCCGGATGGTTCACCATCAGCAACTGGACGATCGCGCCGCCGGTGTCGTTCGCGACGATCGTGACGTCGCGCAGGTCGAGCCGGTCAAGGAAGTCCGCGACCAGGCCGGCTACCCCCGGCGGGGTGAGGTCGGCGGCCGGCATCGGGATCCGGTGCCCGCCCAGCGGCCAGTCCGGGGCGAGGCAGCGGAACCCGGCCTCGGCGACGCCCGGCACCACGGCCCGCCAGAGGTCGGCGTTGACCAGGAGGCCGTGCACGAAGACCACCGTCGGCCCGGCGCCTTGCTCGAAGTAGCGCAACCGGCCTGTCGGCAGGTCGATCTCGTGTGCTGTCCCCAGCGCGGTGCTTCGGTGTTCCTGTGCAGTCATCGCTCTCTCCGGTCCGGTCGCAGCGGGTGTCGAGATCATTGCGAGTGCGAAACCATAGAAACATACATGCGGCATGTATGTAAATGTTTGCGAGGAGGCTGGAGCGGGACGGCGGTACTGAATGTCAGCCGGTGCAGCGGGGATGTCGGTCAGCCGGGGGTATTGACCATGCTCCAGGCGGCGCGTTCCAGATAGGTCCAGAGCACCGACTCGTACGCCGGAGGGAGGTGCAGCGAGTCGACGGCCGCGCGCATGTGCGTCAGCCAGCGCTCTCGGGCGTCACTGTCCACGGCGAACGGGGCGTGTCGCATCCGCAGCCGGGGGTGCCCACGTTGATCGCTGTACGTGGTCGGGCCACCCCAGTACTGCTCCAGGAACATCCGCATCCGCTCGGTCGCCGGGCCGAGATCCTCCGGATACATCGGTCGAAGCACCTCGTCGGTGGCTACACCCTGGTAGAACCGATCGACGAGGCGAACGAACGTGTCATGCCCGCCGATCGCCTCGTAGAAGCTGATCTGCGGGTCGGCGTCCTGTACCTGCGAGTTCTCCGGAACCTGTCCTGCCACGGCCCAAGTATCTCAGCCGTCGCGCCGGGGACGCAGCCGCGGGGGGTCTAGTGCTCGAGCTCATCGGCCTTGGCAGCGCTGCGCGGCGTCTCTTCCTCGTCGCCGTTCACGATCACGGTGCGCGGCATCGTGCGCATCTCGATGCCTTCGGCGTCCAACCGCATTTTGATTCGCCGGCGCAGTTCCCGGGCCACCACCCACTGCTGGAGCGGCTGGGTCTTCACCACCACCCGCATCACCACACCGTCCATGGTCAGCGCCTCGACGCCCCACACCTCCGGCTCGTCGATGACAAACGCGGCGAACCGGGGATCGTCGCGCAAGTGCTGCGCGGTTTCCAGCAGCACCTCTTCGGCATGATCAATGTCTTCGGTGTACCCGATGTTGACGTCGAGCACCGCCCGAGCCCAGCCCTGGGACTGGTTTCCCACCCGGAGGATCTCACCGTTGCGGACATACCAGACGGTGCCGTTGACGTCGCGCAGCCGGGTGATCCGCAGTCCGACTGCCTCGACCGACCCACTCGCCGCCCCGACGTCCACCACGTCGCCGACGCCGTACTGATCCTCCACGATCATGAACATGCCGGACACCACGTCGCGGACCAGGCTTTGTGCGCCGAAGCCCAGGGCGACGCCGAAGACGCCGGCCACCGACAGCAGCGGTGCCACCTCGAAGTGCAGTTCCTGGAGCACCATCAGGACCACGATCAGGGTGATCGCGATGGTGGTGATGCTGCGCAGTACCTGGGCCAGGGTGCGGGAGCGGGCCTGCCTGCGGGTGGTCAGCAGCGGGGTCGGGCTGGTGCCGGCTGCCGCGGCGCTCGCCCGGCTCGACCGTATCCGGCCAGAGGTTGGTCGGCCAGAGGTTGGTCGGCTCGAGTCCGTCTCGCTCGTCCCGGCGGTCTCGCTCGACCCGCCTGATTCGCCTGATTCGCCTGATTCGCTTGGCTCCGTCCCGCCGGTCCCGGTGCCGGTCACTGCGGTCCGGGACGGCGTGGCGTTGGCCGCGCCGGTCGCGATTCGCTCGGACAGCCGGTCGATCAACCGATGCAGAATCCGCCGGACCAGCACGCCGAAACCGATGATTAACAGCAGCCGCAGGGGGGTGCCGAGGACGACCTCGAGGACCTGCCCGAGGCCCAGCTGACCGGTGAACCGGACCACGATTCCGCAGACCGTGATGTCGGCCTTCGTGCAGGCAGCGGCCGATTCCGCACCGATGCTGTTGTACGAGTTACCTACCGCGTTGGCAATCGCAGCCAACGCTCCGCTGGGTTCCGGTGACGGAGTCGGCGTGCCGGAAGGGGTGGGGGTAGGCGTTGCCGCGCTGAGCAACGTCGAGCCGGCCAGCGTGTGGCTGAGCTGGGTGTGCGCGGAAACGAGCGGGGAGAGTAGAGCGAGCAGCACAAATAACCTTCCCGGAGACGGACGCGGACGCCCCGAGGTTAGTGGCCCGACCTGTCAGCCCGTGATCAGCACGGATCATCAGGAGGCAAAAGCGTGCGAGATCACGACCTGATTTCTGCCGTGATCTCGCACGTCGTCTGGTTCAGACCTATCGCGACCTGACCCGGGAAGGGAGCCGGGTTACGGCGCCTTGATCCCGGCGTAGTCGTACACCGTGAGGGTCCGCTTGCCGCCGACCTTGCCGCCGATCTTCACCTTGCGCAGGGAGCTGTTGTTGCTCGAGTTCGACTCGAACAGTTTCCGGTCCGGGTTGGCTAGCACCTCGATGAAGTAGATGCCGTTCGGCAGGGTGGTCACGTTGAACGACTGACCCGGCAGGGTCTGCCCGTAGGTATCGCCCCAGCCGGTGTCGAGCACCTCACGAATGCTCAGCGCCCCCTCGGAACCGCAGGCCGTGGTCAGATCGGTGGAGAACGGCTTCCAGTTCGCGTTCTCGGCGTTCAGGTCCACCGGGTCGGTCGGGACCAGGCAGAACGCCTCCTTGCCGCTGCGCTTGGTCAGCTTCTTGGTGCTGTCCAGCAACCGGTAACTGGCGAAGGCCTTGAAGTGCCAGTGCTCGTGCCCAGCCCGCGGATCCCACTGCAGGCCGCCGGCCGGCATCGAGCCAACCTCGTTGCCGGCGTTGTCAAAGAAGTACTGGTAGGCCTCCATGTCCTTGCTGCCATTGCTCCTGAACCCGTCGACCACCAGCGGTGACGGGCCGGCATTCCACACCGTGGCGCCGAAGTTCAGGTAGGTGTTCTTGCTCGGCTTGCCCTTGGCATTGAGCCGGCTGAGCTCGATCCCGAACGCCGGGAGCGACTGGAGGTCGGGCTGGGGCCCCGCCGCCACATCCGCGACCCGCAGGGTCGTGGTCGGCGCGGCGGCGTTCGGGACGTTCGCCTTGCCCAGCGACTTCTGCCGGGCGATCTCCATCTTCTGGTGCTGCGGAGACAACGTGCCGGCGGCCGAGGCGGTGTCATGCATGCCGGACATGCCCGCCATGGTGTGCTGGTGACCGGTGGTGGCCGCGGGAGTGGCCATCCCGCCTTCACGGCCACCGGCAACGGTTGTGACCTTGAGCTTGATCGAGACGTCCGACTGGGCCTTCGTCAGCTCCAGAGCCTCGCGCCAGGGTGCCCGGATCTGGACCCGCAGGGTGTAGACGCCGTCAGCGCCCTTGAACGACAGCGGCTTCTCCCAGTCGCCGAAGGCCGGTACGGACCAGCCGCGCTGGATCCCGAGCACACTGCCCTTCGCGAAGGGGTGGTTGCCGCAGGTCCACGGGTACGGTGACTTGGCGGCGCCGTCCCGCACGGCTCGGGTGGCCGCGAACGAGTTCGGGCAGAAGTCCGCGGCGCCGCTCTTCACCACCTTGCCCGCCTTGTTCGTCACCGAGTAGGCGAAGAAGGTGCTCAGCTTGTTGACGTCCTTGAACAGCCCGGACGGCAGATCGGTGGTCGTGCCGCCGGCGCCTTCACCGAGCTTCAGGGTCGCCTTGATCGGATCACGGTAGGACGCACCGCGTGCGGTGCGGATCTCGAGCGCAGCCTTCGCTGCGACCGTGTGGACGCCGAGGTCGTACAGGAACACCGGCTCTTTCTCGCCGCGCTGGATGTTCTGCTGCGCGGTCGAGGCGACGAGTCGCAGTGCTGGTTCCGGTGCTGCCTCGGCTGCGGCGCTACCGGAAGCGAGCCCGGCCGCCGATAGCCCGGCGGCGACCACCAGTGCGGTCACCGGGACCAGCCGTTTGGCGGCATGGCGGTGTGAACGGTTCACGAGCCCCCCTAAGGGAATGAGAGACCGTAACCCATCCTGGGTTACGGTCCCTGAACCGTAGATCCGTCATATAGGTAGATCAATCCGACCAGAGGATGACATCGGCGGAGGATTGATTGCCGCGGTAGTCCCAAAGACGGAGACGGCCGCGGTGACTGCGGCCCGGTCACCCGGATCAGTCGAGCCGCAGCCCGGTCTGAGCGGCAACGAAGGTGAGGCTGTCGGCGGAGAGCGCGATCGTCTTCGACATCGCCCGGGCGCCGTGCCCGACATCCTTCTCCAGCCGCAGCAGGATCGGCCGGTTGCCGCTGCTGGCGTGCTGCAGCGCGGCGCAGAGCTTCCGGGCGTGCAGCGGATCCACCCGGCTGTCGCCGTCGAACACGGTGAACAGCGTTGCCGGGTAGTCCGTCCCCTCGCGCACCCGGTGATATGGCGAGTAGCCGAGCAACCAGCCGAACTGTTCGGCCTCGTCGGCCGAGCCGTACTCCACGTTCCAGGTGGCACCCAGCCCGAACTTCTCGTACCGGACCATGTCCAGCAGTGGAGCCGAGCAGACCACGGCCGCGAACAGTTCGGGTCGCTGGGTCAGCGCGGCTCCAACCAGGAGCCCACCGTTCGAGCCGCCGCTGATCGCCAATTGCTCGCTCGTCGTCCACCCGTCCGCGATCAGCCGTTCTGCGGCGGCATGGAAGTCGTCGAACACGTTCTGCTTGTTGGCAAGCATCCCGTCGCGGTGCCAGTCCTCGCCCTCTTCGGACCCGCCCCGCAGGTTCGCGACCGCGTAAATCCCGCCCGCCTCGGCCCAGGCGAGGATGCTCGCCGAGTAGCCGGGCGTCAACGGCACATTGAAACCGCCGTAGCCGTAAAGGATCGTCGGTCGCGGCGCCGTGGGCCGGCTGGAACCGTCGGTGGCATCGTCCAGCACGTCGGCCCGGGCGGTGACGAACATCCGAACCGTCGTCCCGTCGGCGGAGGTGTAGGCAATCTGCTGGGTAACGACACTGGGTACCTCGACCGACCCGGGTGGTGCGGAGAACAGGTCGCAGGTGTGGGTGCGCCCGTCATACCGGTAGACGTGCGGCGGGGTGACATGGTCGGTGTAGCTGAACCACGCCTCGTGCCCGCCCTCCGGCCGAGAGAGCAGGCCGCCGATGCTGCCGATGCCCGGTAGTTCGATCCGCCCGCGGGCGCCGGGCAGCTGACTGCCGCTGTCCAGGTCGTGCACGCTGATCTCGGAGACCGCGTGCCGGGTCCAGCCGGCCAGCAGCAACGGGCAGTCCAGCTCCGGTCCGTCCAGCACGGTGAAGTCCTCAAGCACCGCTTCCGGATCGTGGGCGATCAGATCCCGCCAGTGCTCCGGCCCGGGGGTGCTCGGGTCGGTCACCGCCAGTCGGCCGCGTGGGGCCTCCAGGTCGGTGGCGATGTAGAGCCGCCCGTCCCGGCCCACATAGGCGCCCACCTGCGCATCCAGGCCAACCGCCAACGGAAGCAGCGCTGGTGCCTGATGGCCCCCAGAACGGAGGTCGGCGATCCAGACGTCGTTGCGCGGCGCCGTCCCGACCGCCGCGGAGACGATCAGCCAGTGCCCGTTGCGGGACAACCCGACGCCGAAGTACGTCCGCGGGTCGTGCCCGGAGCCGAAGATCTCGACGTCCGTTGCCGGGTCCGTACCCAGCCGGTGCAGCCAGATCCGCCGGTGGTACTGCTGCTCGTCGGCCGGGACCAGGTCGGGTGCCAGGCGGCGAACGTAGTAGTAGGCGGGCACCCGGGTGATGGCGCCGGAATCGTCCGTGGTCGCCAGCCCACCAGGGATCCAGGCGATGGGGGAGTAACGGGCTCGATCGATGGGGCCGTCGACCAGATCGCCGGTGGCGACGTCGATTACCCGCAGCACGCTCTCCTCGGTGCCACCCTCGGAGACCTGATAGGCCAGCAGCGTGCCGTCCCGATCCGGCTGCCAGGCATCCAGTGTGGTCAGGCCGGTCGGGTCGAGCGCCATCGGGTCGAGCAGGACCCGCGCCTGCGGCTCGCCGTCCTCGGCTCCGGAACCGCGCTGCGAATCGGTGTCGACCACGTGCAACACGCCGTGTTCCTGACCGCCTTCCCGGCGGATGAAGAACCGCCGACCACCCCGCCAGACCGGCACCCCGACGACGCCGGAACCCAGCAGTTCGGTCAGCCGGTCGATCACCCCGGCTCGGCCCGGCCAATTCGGCGCGACCTTGGCGATCAACTCGTCCTGAGCGTCCGACCAGGCCTTGGTTCGCGGATCGGCGGCATCTTCCAGCCAGCGGTACGGGTCGGCGACCTGGTGACCGTGCAGATCCTCGACCAGGTCGAGCCGCTCGGCCTCGGGATATACCAAGGGCGTGGCGGGCATGGAAGGCTGCGTCATAACGACCACCCTAGGTGGCCGCGTTGGCCCTCGTTGGCATTGGCCCGGCAGAAAGAGGCAGGCTCCGTCATGGATCTCTGGCAGGATGCCCGAGGCATAATCACCGTCTTTCTGGAAGCGCAACTGTGACTGAGCAGTCAGACTCCCCGGGCATCACGACCGCCGGTGATACGCCGGTGTCGGACGCCGCTTCACCGTCCGTACCGCCGCTCACCGCTGGTCCGCTGGATCTTGACGCTCCCGCGTCGGCGGAACTCGTGGAGTTGGCTGCGGCCTTCGGAGTGGCGACCGAGTTCTGGGACTGGAAGGGCGCACACACCCCGGTCCCGACCCGGACCATCCTCGAGGTGCTGGCGGCCCTCGACGTCCCGGTCGGGACCGGGGACGACGTCCTGACCGCGTTGGAGGACGTCGAACTGCGGCCGTGGCGGTTGCTGCTGCCGGACGTCGTGGTGATCCGTGCCGGCGAGTCGGCCATCGTTCCGGTGCACGTCGGCCACGAGTTGGTGGACGCTGTCGAGGTCTGGTTCGAACCTGAGGACGGCGCTCCGCGGCGACTCGCGCCGCGTAGCCAGGAGCCGGTCTCGGCCCAGATAGACGGCCGGATCGTCGTCCAGTTGGCCTTCGAGTTGCCCGGCGACCTGCCCTTGGGATGGCATGCGCTGCGGGCTCGGCATCCGGGAATCGAGCCGAGCGCGGGGACGGCCGGGTATCCGGCAGCCGATGTGGTCCGCCCCTACGTGGTTACCCCGGTTCGGCTGGAGCTACCGCCGGCCGTCGCCCGCGATCGCGCGTGGGGTTTCATGACCCAGCTCTATTCGGTCCGGTCGCGACAGTCCTGGGGGCTCGGCGATCTGGCCGACCTGAAGGAGATCGTCAGCTGGAGCGCCCGCGAGCACGGCGCCGGATTCGTCTTGATCAACCCGCTGCACGCAGCCGAACCGATCCCACCGATGGAGGCCTCGCCCTATCTGCCGACCACCCGGCGCTTCGTCAACCCGATCTACCTGCGGGTGGAGGACATCCGGGAGGTGGCCTATTTACCAGCCACCGAGCGAGCGATCGTGGAGTGGCAGGCCGAGGCGATGCAGGCGCTGAACACCGATCCCGCCGAACTTGACCGGGATGCGGTCTGGGCAGCGAAATGCGCTGCCCTGGAGTCCATCTACGTTCAGCCGCGAAGCCGTGAGCGGCAGGGCACGTTCGAGGCCTATTGTGCTCGCGAGGGTCAGGGCCTGGCCGATTTCGCGATGTGGAGCGTGCTGGCCGAGCGATACGGACTGCCGACCGACAACTGGCCCGCCCACGCCCTCGACCCGCGTGGCGATGCGATCGCCCACATGCATTTCGAGTTGGCCGACCGGGTCCAGTTTCACATGTGGCTGCAGTGGTGCCTGGACGAGCAGTTGGCCGCGGTGGCGCGGACCGCGACGGACGCCGGGATGTCGATCGGGGTGGTGCACGATCTCGCCGTCGGGGTTCACCCGGACGGTGCGGATGCCTGGGGACTGCGGGACGTGCTGGCCCGGAACGTCACGGCGGGGGCCCCACCGGATGCCTTCAACCAGCAAGGCCAGGACTGGTCGCAACCGCCTTGGCGGCCGGACCGGCTGGTGGAGCTGGGTTACGCGCCGTACCGGGACATGCTCCGGACCGTGCTGCGGCACGCGGGCGCGCTGCGGATCGACCACATCATCGGGCTGTTCCGGTTCTGGTGGGTGCCGAGAGGCAACAGCCCGGCCGACGGCACCTATGTGCGCTACGACCATGAGGCGCTGATCGGCATTCTCGCTCTGGAAGCCCATCGTGCCGGGGCTTTCGTGATCGGTGAGGATCTGGGCACGGTGGAGCCGTGGGCTCGGGACTATCTGCTGGAGCGCGGCATCCTCGGCACCTCGATCCTCTGGTTCGAGAAGGACGCCACCGGTGCACCGCTTCCGCCGGAGAGCTGGCGATCGCTCTGCCTGGCCACGGTGACGACCCATGACCTGCCGCCCACCGCTGGTTACCTTGCCGGTGAGCATGTGGAGCTGCGCGAGCGGCTCGGCCTGCTCACCCGCCCGCTGGCGGAGGAGTGGGCGATCGACGAGGCGGACCGGCAGGCCGTGCTCGACCAGCTCACCGATCTCGGGCTGCTCGGGGAAGCACCGACCGAGCGAGACAAGATCGAAGCCCTGCATATTTTTCTCGCCCTGACCCCGGCCCGGCTGATCGGGGTGGCCCTGGCCGACGCGGTCGGTGACCGACGGACGATGAACCAACCGGGCACGTCTCGGGAGTACCCGAACTGGAAGCTGCCGCTCGCTGACGGCGTGGGTCAGCCGATGCTGCTCGAGGATGCGATGGACGCGATCCGGGTGATCAGCCTGGCCCGGACCGTCGACGTTCTCCTGCGCGAACAGCCCACACCGCCGGACCCAGCGCCCGACCTGGAGGTGACGGCTGATCCTGAGTCCAACGTGAAGCCGAAACCCGAACCAGAGGCAGCAGCGCCCGAACCAGAGGCAGCGCCAGAGCCGAAGCCCGAGCCCGAGCCCGAGCCGGAGTTGAAGCCCGAGACGAAGTCGGAGTTGAAGGCCGAGCCCGAGCCCGAGACGAAGCCGGAATTGAAGCCCGAGCCCGAGACGAAGTCGGAGTTGAAGCCCGAGCCGAAGCCGGAGTTGAAGGCCGAGCCCGAGCCGAACCCACAACCGGCCGTAAGGCCGGCCTCTGCGTACAAGCCGAAGGTCTCTGCCAGCGAGGCACCGCCGACCCCCAAAGCCGGCCTCAGGCTTGTCCAGCCGGAGCTGGACAAGCCCGAGGCCTAAAGCCAGGGATCAGTCAGGCAGAACGTCAGGACTGGCGGTCGCGGGCCTGGGCGCGGGCCGCCCGGGCGGCGGCATCTCGGCCCTCGATGACCATTCGACGTAGCGCGGGCTCCGCTGTGACCTCCGCCAACCAGGCATCCGAGGCGGGTAGCACGACGTCGGCCGGCTGGCTGGCGGGATACAGCCCGGTGGCGATCTGGCTGGCCATCTCGCTGGTCCGCTCGGCCCAGATTCGGGTCAACGACTCGAAGTACGGCGTCACGAACGGGGCCAGCAGGGTCTTGTCGTGCACCCGGTTGAAGCCACGGATCACGGCATCCTGGACGGTGTTCGGCAGGTCGCCGTCCTCAACCACGCTCTTCCAGGCGGCAGCCTTGGCTTCGGCGGTCGGAATCGCGGCGCTGGCGGCTGCGGCATGCACTCGTCCGGTTGCGGTGTTGTCCCGGCTGAGTTCGGCGTCAATCTGCTCCTGGTCGGCGCGGCCGGCGGCGACCAGGGCGATCAGCAGGCTCCAGCGCATCTCGGTGTCGATGGCCAGGCCATCGATCGACCCGCTGCCGTCAAGCAGACCGGCGAGCGTGCTGGTCTGCGCCTCGGTGACGGCATTGGCAGCGAACGAACGAGCCAGCAGCAACTGCAGGTCGCTGCCAGCCGGCGCCTGCTGGAGTAGCTCCAACAGGCGGTCACCGGCCGCCGCGACCGTTTGCGACCGGAACTCCGGTGCCACGTAGTACTCCAGCGATCCGGCCAGCTGGCGCAGCAGGGTCTGAGTCACGCTCGGGTCACCTACCGAGGTGATGTTGGTCAGGATCAGCTCGGTGAACGTCCGGGCGGACAGTTCGGCGTCTCGAGTCATGTCCCAGGCCGCACCCCAGATCAGGGTCCGGGGAAGCGACTCTTCGAAGTCGCCGAGGTGCTTGATCGCCGTCCGCAAGGAATTCTCGTCCAGTCGGATCTTCGCGTAGGCCAGATCATCGTCGTTGACCAACAGCAGGTCCGGCCGGGGCCGGCCGATGAGTTCGGTCACCTCGGTCAATTCACCGGCAATGTCCAGTTCGACCCGGCTGGTCCGGCGTAGTTTCCCGTCCGCCAGGTCGTAGCAACCCAGCGCCAGCCGGTGCGGCGGCAGCGAGGCCCGACCGACCGGACCTTCCTGGCCGATCGCCACTCGGGTGAGCGTGCCGTCGGAGTCGGTCTCGATCAGCGGGCGCAAGGTTGTGACTCCTGCTGTGCGCAGCCATTCATCGGCCCAGGCATTCAGATCGCGACCACTGGCTTTTTCCAGGTGTCCGAGCAGATCGGCCAGGGTGGTGTTCTGCCAGGCATGGGCGGCGAAGTACTGCCGCAGGCCGGCGTCGAAGGACTGCTCGCCCACCCAATGAACCAGTTGTTTGAGCACCGAAGCGCCCTTGGCATAGGTGATCCCGTCGAAGTTCGCCTCGACGTCCTCCAAGTCGCGGATGTCCGCGACGATCGGATGGGTGGAGGTCAGCTGATCCTGGCGGTAGGCCCAGGACTTCTCGGCGCTGCTGAACGTCGTCCAGGAGTTTGCCCACTGCGTTGCTTCACTCTGGCACCGGGTGCTGGCGTATTCGGCGAACGACTCGTTCAGCCAGAGGTCATCCCACCAACGCATGGTCACCAGATCGCCGAACCACATGTGCGCCAGCTCATGCAGGACGGTGAGCGCCCGGCGTTCGATCAGCGCCTCGGTCACCTTCGAGCGCTGGATGTAGACCTCGGTAATGGTTACCGTGCCCGCATTTTCCATCGCCCCGGCGTTGAATTCAGGGACGAATAGCTGGTCGTATTTCGAGAAGGGGTAATCGCAGTCGAAAGTCTTTTCGAACCAGGCAAAACCGGTGCGGGTGATGGCGGTCAGGTTGTCGGCGTCCAGGAATTCGGCAAGCGAGCGGCGGCAGTAGACGCCGAGCGGGATCTTCCGGCCGTCGCGCACAGTCAACTCGTCGTGCTCATGGTGGTACGGACCGGCGACCAGCGCGGTGACGTACGTGCTCAGCACCGGAGTGGGTGCGAACCGCCACACCGCGACGCCGTCGCGGACCGGTTCCGGGGCCGGGCTCGGGGATACCGAGACCACCTGCCAGTGATCCGGCGCGGTCACGGTGAAGGTGTAGGTCGCCTTCAGATCCGGCTGATCGAAGCAGCAGAACACCCGCCGCGCGTCCGCGACCTCGAACTGGCTGTACAGGTACACCTCGTCGTCCACCGGGTCGACGAACCGGTGCAGCCCCTCACCGGTCTGCATGTAGGCGCAGTCGGCCACCACCCGTAGTTCGTTGCGCTCGGTCAGCCCGGTGAGAGCGATCCGTCCGGTGCTGACCACCTCGGAGACCGGCAGGTTCCGGCCGTTGAGCACCACCTCGAGGACGTCGGGGGCGATCAGGTCGATGAACGTTGTCCAGCCGTCGTCCGCATCGTCGTTCCCTGAACGGGCGCCGAAGGTGACCACTGTCGTCGACCGGAAGGTCCGGGTGCTTGTGGTCAGGTCGAGCTCGATCGCGTAGGAATCCACCGCGAGCACAGCAGCGCGGGTGGCAGCCTCGTCGCGGGTCAGATTGGTGCCGGGCACGCATTCCTCCTCGTTGCACCGGGAGCGGTGCACTGTGCAGTTTTCTCCGGGCGATCATCTCATTGCGATCCTGTTCCGGGGATTCCACGATTCCTCGTCGGGCCGGGGATGACACCGCTGGGCGACGGCGTTAGCTCTGGAAGACGGATCGATTCTTTGACGCCCGGAAAGGCACTGACGCATGAGCGAGCGCAATACCGCGGACTTCTGGTTCGACCCCCTCTGTCCCTTTGCCTGGGCCACCTCCCGGTGGATCCTCGAGGTGGAGAAGGTTCGGGAAATCGACGTGCGCTGGCACGTGATGAGCCTGTCCGTGCTGAACGAGGGCCGAGACCTGCCTGCTGAGTATCAAGAAATGATGGCCAAGGGCTGGGGCCCGGTGCGGGTCATCATCGCCGCCCGGGAACTGCACGGAGATCAGGTGGTCAAGCCGCTCTACGACGCGATGGGCACCCAGATTCACCCCGGTGGCGAGAAGGACTTCGCTGTGGTGATTGAGAAGGCGCTGTCCGAGGTCGGACTGCCGGCCGACCTCGCGGCCTACGCCACCAGCACCGAATACGACGAGCAGTTGCGCGCCAGCCATGCCGAGGGCATCTCCCAGGTCGGCGAGGACGTCGGCACCCCGATCGTCGCGGTGAACGGGGTGGCGTTCTTCGGCCCGGTGATCACCCGGATTCCTCGCGGCGAGGACGCCGGCAAATTGTGGGACGGCGCCGTGCTGGTCGCCGCGACCCCCGGGTTCTTCGAACTCAAGCGCACGCGCACGGAATCTCCCGTCTTCGACTGATTCTTCTGTCGAAGCCGGATCCGGCTTCGACAGAAGAATCAGTCGAAGACGGGAGATTCCGTGCGCGTGCGCTTGAGTTCGAAGAACCCG
>JANNPJ010000630.1:0-4019 GCA_031400005.1 Kineosporiaceae bacterium
CCGCCGGCAAGGGTGTCGAGGCGGTACGCCCGATCCGGGACGAGATCCGTACCCGGGTAGAATCGCTGCTGAAGGAACTCTTGCCAGCGTCCACTGCCTGACGGTTCTGCCACAACCGGTGAACGCACAGACGCAGGTCGATGTCCTGGTGATCGGCGGCGGACAAGCCGGGCTCGCGGCCGGGTTTCACCTGCGCCGAGCGGGCCCCTCGCCGCATACCGGTTACGTTCGCCGGCCGGCGGGTGGCGATCGTCGGGGTGGCCACTCGGCCGCTCAGATCCTCCAGTTAGTAAGGGCTTTGGGACTCATATGCCCGCAGGCCCTCCCCCGAGCTGGGGAAGGGCCTGCGGTCGGTGGGTTGCGACGTGAAGCTCAGCTGAGGCCGCTGACTGAGACGAAACCGATCAGCGGGTTGGCTGCGCTGCCGGGGGCGATGTCCGGCCCGACCGAACCCTGGCCCCAGAAGTGGTCACCCAGGTTGGTCACCCAGCCGGTGGTGGCCGGGCTCATCGAGCGCCACCGGGTGCCCGACGGCTCCAGGTCGTTGGCCATCGAGGCCCAGGACTGCTGCACGGTCAGGGCCGGCCGGGTGGTCCACCAGAGGAAGGTCTCCGGGAACAGGTAGTCCGCGAACCGACGTCCGGTGCCCCCGTTGATGCAGGTGGCGTTGGTGTGAAAACCATTGAGCAGGTGCAGCCCACGGAACGTCGGCGCCCAGCGGGCCAGGTGATCGAGGGTGCCGGTGGTGTCCCGGAGCACCTGGCAGCTCTCCAGTTGCAGCCACTCCAGGTCCTGGTTGCCCCAGCGGCCGTCGGCCGGCGTGATCTTGGTGTCGTCGACCGAGCTCTTGAACGTGAACCCGCCGGAGTTGCCGTGGCCGGTGTACCACTGCGAGTCCACCGCATCGACGTAGCTGTTGTCCCAGCCGCCCAGCGAGACGTCCTTGAAGTCCTTCTCGAAGGCGCTGGCACCGCGCCAGTCGAAGTTGACGCTGTGGCCGTGGGCCAGCATCGATGCGCGGTAGCCGTTCGCGCTGTCCTGCGCGCACTGCCATTCGTCAACCGTCTGCTCGATGCCGTTCTCCGCCAGGACGCCACCGAGGCCGCCCGGGGTACCGAGGGCAGAGGCGGAACCGAGCGCGTTCGGCAGCTCGACCGCGGCCGTGGTGACCAGGCCGTTGGCGTCGGTGACGGTGGCGGTCAGCCGCTCAGTGGCGCGGAACCGGACAACCGGGGCGTACTGCACCCGGGCGCCCTGGCCAGCACTGTCCAGCGCAGCCGAGGACGACGACCAGGCGAAGCGGTACGGCGCGGTGCCGCCGGTCGCGGTGGCGTCACCGGTCACCGTCTTACCGTCACCAGAGACCTTGATCTCGACTGCCGGTGAGAGCGACGGCACCGCGGGCACCAGCTTGCCGCCAAGGCGGTTGCCGTCCTCAACCACCCCGGCCGGCTGGCAGATGTAGTGCGGCGTGATCCGCTGCACGGTGCCCTTGCCGGAGGCTTTGGTCGCGGTCAGCGCCGGAGCGTAATACCCCAGGGTCGGCGTGTTCTGGACGATGGCGGTGCCGTAGAGCGCCGCGCAGTTCGCCTTGGCCCGATCCGGGCTGATCACCTCGACGGCACCGGCTGGCGCGACCGCACGCACGGCCTGACTCAGCTGCAGCACGCTGCCGTCACCGGCGAACGAGGCGCGAAGCTTGGCTCCGGGGCCGACCACTGGCAGACCGGCCAGCGAAAGCTGGTACGACACCGTGGTGTCCAGGTTGGTCTTGCGGAGCGGGGTACCCTTGGCGTCGGACTGCTCCACTGTCGTGTGCCCGACCGTGGCGGTGGCCTGATAGTTGGTCGGCGGCATCAGCAGCCCCTTGGCCCGCTCGGCCGCGGCGGCCTGCGACAGCGTGGTGATCTTGCTGAGCGCGGCGAAGTTTATCGCCTGCGACTCGGTCGGCCGTCGCGACTCGTCGAATCCCTTGGCAACCACGGTGGACGGCACCACCCCGAAGCGAGCCTTGTCGATGTAGGCGAAGGACCCGTCCGCCAGCAACGCGTTCCCGATCCCCGCAGCCTTGGCCAGGCGCTCACCTCCCTCTGGCGTGAGCCCTTCCTGAACCACGCTGAACACGGTTGCCGTCAGCGGCGCGGCCGCCGCCGATTGCACCCCAAGCGCCGGCAGCAAAGCGGCACTCGTGGCTGCGACCGCGACCGCGACCACCACCCGCGAACTCCGACCTGAGCGAATCATGGATACGGACATGGGGAAACTCCGTTGTCTCGGGACGCCGGGCGAATGCCCTGGCGTCGAAGAGGAGTTGATCACCCGGCCCGTAAATACACTCTGCGCAATCACAAATACACGCAGCGTTACGACCGCGTTGAGGTCGATATCTCCCACCTGATCCGCATCTCACGTCGTCGCGTCTTGCCGAGCTTCTCGGAAGTGTGACGCGGTGGGAGGCGGGTACACGTCATTCCACCGGATCCGGATCGTCTGACTCATCCGGTCCATCAGGTTCGTCACGACGGATTTCTGCCTGGGTCGGGGCGCTGCGGTTGACCCTGGTGATCTCGTGCTCAGGAACAGGCGCGAACACGTTGTCCCCGACCGGTTCGTCGATCCGCAACCGGGTAACGGTTGCGGTGTAGACGTTGGTCGTCGACCCCGAGGTCATCCGGGTGCTCTGGGACAGCACCAGGCCGGAGGCAGTGTCGATGAACAGGGTGCAGCGCTTCCGCGACAGGGTGAAGATTTCCCGGCGGACCGCCCGGCCCGCTACCTCGGTGAGGAGCGGCGGATCCACTGCGGGCTCGGGGTCGACCGGTTCTGCCCCGACCAGGACCAGCGGGTCTCCCCAGGCCAGGAACCCGATCTGCGTCTCTGGCTGCCAGTCCTTCTCCTTGGGGAAGCTGCAGAGCTTCCCGTCAGCGCCGCGGACCACGTGTTGTTGCGAGGTGTGCAGGGCGCGCAAGCCGAGATCATCCTCGATCCGCCATTGCCCGGGGCGCCGGTAGGTGATCCACCGAGTTGACTCCGACCCGTCCAGTTCGTCGATCACGACCGTGGCGGTGAGCGTCTCGACAGCAGCGAACGATGCCCGGGCGAGCTCTTGGGCTTCAGCTACGGGATCTGCCATAGGCTCAATCCTGCCGCATAGCCTTCATTCCGCGGCGTGGTGACCCGTGGAGGGCCTGGCCACCGCCCCGAGCCCGCGGCGGCGGGCAGAATCCGAAGCTCTGCCCGCGGCACGTGACCCTGGCCCGCGCGATGTACGAGAAACTGGGGACGACGGGCGCAGGGCGTACACCGTCGCTCAGATCGCCGCTGAGTTCGGTGTCACCCGGCCATGATCTACCGTCACCTCGACCGCAACGCAGCCTCAGGTTCCTGAGTGGCAGAGGTATTCATCGAATGAAGGGATGATGTCGACCGGCCTCTCAAGTCACGAAGCGACGACGCGGGGCGGATCGACGTAACCACGTTCAACCCAGGCGGCATCGTCCTCGCAACCCGTGCCGACGTCTGGATCGGGATGTCCACGACCTCTCTGCATCCGGCCAAGGGGCACGCATTCTCAGAGATGACCGGTGTGCTTGCACAACACCGTGGGCAGGGCCTGTCCCTAGCGTTGAAACTGCTCTCCATTCGTTTCGTTCGATCATCGGGCTACCAGCGGCTCGCGACGTTCCACCACCCTCGCAATGCCACCGCGATCGCAATGAACCGGCGACTCGGCTTCGTCGACCAGGCAACCGAGGGCGAGACTAGTTTCGGGGTTCTGGCCCACATTCCGT
The DNA here is from genome assembly GCA_031400005.1 of Kineosporiaceae bacterium. Lineage (GTDB taxonomy): Bacteria > Actinomycetota > Actinomycetes > Actinomycetales > Kineosporiaceae > JANNPJ01. The sequence continues at coordinate 3,792 of JANNPJ010000630.1, forward strand.
GATCCGCAGACCTGCTGACCCGGACATCGAGGGCCACTCCAGCACGCACAACGGGCCCGGCGACTACCTCCTCCTGCAGGTTTCCCCGTGATCTAATCCGAAAATGGAAGGTGAGTGGGCAGGCCGAAGGCACCCGGCGGAGCGCAGCGGAGCCGGGTTGGTTTGAGCCGGGCTCAGGCGACGGGTTGGAGGGTGACCTGGTAGCCGAGGGCTTGGAGTTGGCGGACG
>JANNPJ010000649.1:0-2207 GCA_031400005.1 Kineosporiaceae bacterium
CCCGCCCAGGAGCGCGTCGAAGGTCTCGGGGAGTTCGGTGCACAACCCGAGCGCGGTATCGGTCAAGGTGTTGGCGTCGGCCTTGGACAGGCACAGTTCCAGCCCGACTTCCTCGGTCACCGCCCGAGCCGCGATCGAGAGCGCTTCTTGGCCGCGGGCATGCCGGCCGGTCAGCTCGGTGACCGCGTGCGGGGCCCGCCGTGGGGTGAGCTCGGTGATCAGCAGGCACATCCGGGCCTGACTGGTCGCGGTCGCCCGATGCGCGGCCTGCAGTTCCTCCAACAGCCCGTCCTGGGACAGATCACCGATCGGGGTCAGGACATCGGCCGGGTCGAACCCATCCACCGGCTCGTCCCAACCCAACGCGGTAACCCGCTCGTCGTCCAACAGACCTTCCGCGTTCAGCTGTGCGGCCAGGAGCTCGGCATCGTCGGGATCACCTGGGTCCAGGAACCGCTCCCCCGCGCTCAGATCCCAGCCCAACACGTCTTCCCCCTCCAACCCCACCGGCAGACCAGACACGGCACGAAGACCAGACGCGGCGGGTAGACCAGACGAAGGGGGCGGCTCACGCGGGCCGGTCGGCTCGGGTGGGGTGGGCGACTGAGTTGATGTCATGGTCGGGACGGCGAGGGCGGAGGTGGACTGACCCAACTGGGCTTCCAGCACGGCCAGGAGGTTCAGAGCCACCCGATCGCTCGGGCCGAATGACCCGGGAACTCCACTCCGAGAGTCGCGGGCCAGAATGTCAGCGATACGCAGGACACTGCGCCCGGAGACCCGGATCCGTGGGTAGGCCGCTGATTCGCTCATGTGTTCGAGTCTGACAGAGTCTGTTGCTTGATCACAAGGGCTTGCGAAGATTCGGTTCATTCAAATCAGCTGCCGTACAGCATGTTTCAAAACTCGCACAGGACAAACGACTCGTCCGGCTCAGGCCTCCCCGCAGCAGCTCAGGCTCGCAGCAGCTCAGGCCTCCCCGCAGCAGCTCATGCTCGCAGCAGCTCAGGCCTCCCCGCAGCAGCTCATGGCAGCCACTACGGCCCAGTTGCGCTGACCCTCGGCAGATGATCGAGGACGACGCCGAAATGGTCACGGTAGGCGGCCAGGACGGCGGCGTCCGTTGGTAGCTCCTCTTCCGATCGAGTTCCTTCGATGGTCCGGATCAGCGTCCGCCCGCTGAGCGAGATCCGGCCGTCGTCGGTCAGTTTCGAGCAGATTGTGCTCCGCGTGAAGTGCGAGGCCGGTGAGGTCTGCTGGTACCAGCAGGTGGGGAGGCAATCGCTCAACGTGCGTTCTCGTGGCTCCAACCGGTACGTCAGTTTCCCATCCCGAAGAACGTCGACATCGCCATCCTCGTTCTCAACCAACCGGAATCGGCCACCGGGATCGGCCTGCTCGACCCGGCTGCCGAAATCCAGCGGGTAGACACTGTGGTCACCGAAACCCACATCCACGACCCACGAACCGCTACCGGCGGCGAGCCGCACGATGAGTGCAACATGATCAAACGGAGGGCCGAACCGCTCGCCGTCGAACACCTTCACGGCGACCAACCGCACCTCAGCCCCGAGCGCACGCAGCAACAGAGCGAAGGCGCCGTTGAGTTCATAGCAGAAACCGCCACGCCGACGAACCACGATCTTCTCAAGCAGGTCGTCGGCTTCCAAGGAGATCGGTTCGGACAGATGCAGGCTCAGATTCTCGAATGGCACGGCCATCAGGTGTGCCCGGTGCAGGACGGCGAGCGTTTCCGCGTCGAGCACCTCGGGACGTACTATCGCGATCCGCTCCAGGTAGGCCTCCACGGTCTTGTCGTCCACCACTGCTCCATCCCGCTCGCTGCCAGAGAGGTGAACAGAATATCGTGACGATCTCCGCACACCTTTTCACGCCTTCACAATGACCGCTCTGCTTGCGGCCCATTAATATTGGGTACGCCAGGTGGCTAGGACGAGCCGTGGACGAAGGTCCGAGTCAGCAGGTCACGTTTCGCTCGGAGCCAGACCGATCTCGGATGCTGCAGGCCGAAGGTGTGCTCGGCGATGGCCAGTGCTTGCCGGTAGCACTGTGCAGCCTCCGGTTCGCGGTGCTGCTGATGCAGCAAGGCGCCCAGGTTGCCGATGATCAGGGCAACGTCCGGATGGCCGCCGCCGAGCAGTTCCTCTTTGATCGCCAAGGCTTCTCGGTACCACTGTTCGGCCTGA
>JANNPJ010000719.1:0-1665 GCA_031400005.1 Kineosporiaceae bacterium
GTCAATGCCGCCCGTAACCTCGCCGCGTACGGCAGACAGGTGATCGCCGCCAGTGGGGCGGAGATCCGAAACGGACGTGGAGCCGACCAGAAGACCGGGCCAGCCCGGCAGGTGGCTGTGAAACGTCAACCCGGCACCGCAGCTGCGGGTCAGACCGGGACCCTCCCACCGCAAGGTGAGAGTACGGCATGAGCGCTATCCAGCACTCAGCCGCAACGGCAACGACAGGCATGGTGTCCTGATTGCTGGGGGAATCGAGGTGGCGCGGTCTACGGGGCGGGGGCCGTCGGGTGATCCTTGGTCGGGTCGTCGGTGACCCTGATCAGGACCTTACCGACCGCCCCGGCGGCGACCGCAGCGTGCGCCTCGCCGGTCTGCTCGAGATCGAAGTAGTGCAGCGGGAGTCCTGCCTGGTCACCGACCCGGACGGCGCCGGCCGCCACCGCCGCCCGGATGCTCTCCACCGCCGCCGCCTTGACCTCAGCAGGCAGGGTGTAGAGCAGGATGAACTGCCAGCGAGCATTGATCATCATCATCGACCGGATGTTCACGGTGACCGTGTCGTCGCCGGTGCCGGCGTAGATCGCAACGGCAGCGTGCAGAGCAAGCACGGAGGCATCGGTCATCGCATTCGCGGAGGCAGCGACCTCGACGACAAGGTCGACGCCGTCGGGAGCGATCTTCCGGACCTCGGCGACGACGTCCTGGTGGCGGTAGTCGATCACATGGTGACTGCCGGCCGCCTCGGCAAGCGTGGCTTTCTCGGCGCTGCTCACGGTCGCGATGACTGTCGCTCCGGCCCAGCGGGCCAGCTGGATGGCGGCGTTGCCGACCGCACCGGCACCGCCCTGCACGAGCACCGTCCGGCCGGAAAGTGCATCGGGCGCAAGCCGATCGGGCATAGTCGCGCCGGCGGTCAGGCAGCAGTGCGCGGTGATGAACGGAACCCCGAGGGCCGCACCGAGCTCGTACGACGCCGCGTCATCGAGCGGCACAACCTGACTCGCGGGCACCACGGTGTACTGCGCGGCGGTACCCCACGGTCGACGGTAGGCACTCTCCCAGAGCCAGACCCGCTCGTTCACCAGGTCGGCTGCCACCCCCTCACCCACGTCGATCACCAGACCGGCGCCGTCCTGGTTCGGAATCTGCCAATCCTCGGCGGGAGCATTTCCCTGGCGTGATTTCCAGTCCGTCGGGTTCACCCCGGAAACCGCGACCCGGACGAGCACTTCGCCGGCAGCCGGCTTCGGCAGCTCGATGTCAGCGGCCTCGATCACCTCGGGACCGCCACTGCGTCGGTAGAGCATCGCCTTCATCCTGCTGCCTTCCTCTCATCGCGGCAGCTGTCCCGCTCGGGCTCCGCTGCGGCCTGCTTGCTGTCAGCAGCGTTCCCTTCCATCCGCCGGACCGCAAGGGAGGATGCACCGGCCAGGGGCCACTCAGGCACGCAGTCCTGGGCCGCGGCCTACGGCGCAGCGGAGTTCATCGACGAGGGAGCGACCGCCAGCATCCACCACGAACTGATCTACCGCAACGTGTCGAAGGACGGTTGCGAAGCGGTCTCCGCCATCTCGGTCGACGGTGGGGACGGCGTCGGCTCCCGGGCGACCATCAGCCACTGCACGGTCGTGAACAGCGTCTGCGAAAACTCGACCCGCGGCA
>JANNPJ010000720.1:0-8496 GCA_031400005.1 Kineosporiaceae bacterium
CCGGTCGCGAAGGGAGTAGACGGAGAACGCCGGGCCATTGGCCTCTGACGGATAACGGACCAGACCCAGTAGCCGGCCCGCGTACCAGCCGGCAATCATCGCCCGGCGATGGGCGTCACCCGCCGGGATCGCTCCAGGCAACCGGCGGGTGCGCCGCCAATGCCAGAACTGCCGCCGGGCCGCGTCGGGTGAGGACGACCATCGCCGCCACACCGGCTCGAGTAACGACGTGAACACCGCCGGACTGAAGTTCTCGGTGCTACCGAAGATATCGATCCGGCTGGCGGTGGATCGCTCGCCCGCCTGCAGCGCATCGGTGAAGGCTCCGATCGACTCGTCCATCTCCTCAGGATCCTGTTCCAGGCTGCTGAGCAGCAGCTTGCCGAGCCTGGAATTGGAGAACGGAATGTCGCTGAAGCTGTGGAAATACTTCAGTTGCCGGTCGTGAAGGGTCTCCACCGCTCGTGCGCTCACGCCCACCAGCGGCCTGGACAGCTGCAGTGCCTTCGCGAAGGCCGCCTGCAACTCACGTTCGCGGCCGCGACGCTCAGCCTCGCCAATACTTTGATCACGCAGGAACGCGCTCAGCGGCTGGCTGACGAACTCGTCGAACGGCTCGTTCCGCCGCGCTACGTACCAGCGAGCGCGCTCCAGGACCTGGGCCGCATCAAGCGCCAACCGGTATCGGCCCCGGCGTGGTGACCGGGTACGCGATCCGGCCGGTTCGCGCGGGTCGGTCAGGAACCTGGCCGGCCACCAGTCGCTCGTCAACTCGAGAACAGGATGCTCAGCGGTGCCTCCACCGACCGGCCAGCGGCCCTCAAGAACGGCCGCACCCACGGTTGCGAGCGCGTCGTCGAACGGCAGGTCACCGACGCACTGGCGAACATGAGTACGGAATTCATCGTCGAAACTTTCCGCCGAGGACAGCAGGATTTCGTTGTGCGCCACCCCGAACCGCTCCGGCACCGGGCCGAGGCCACTGGGCCAGGCCGCGAACTCGTCGGTGCGCAGCAGTGCTCGCCCGGGAGCCGACCGGCTCCGGCTGGTGTCATCCGCCAGCCCGTCGTAGGCGTCCTGGCAGGCGGCCCGCAGCGGCTCCACCACGCCGGTGCCCAGGTCTTCCAGCAATTCGACGACCGCGGTGACGTAGCGGGCACCGATCACTCGCTGCACCGTCAATCGGTGCCCATCAAGGAGATCCGTTACCGGGCCGGCCCCGGCGAGCACCCGCCCCTTGAGGTTGCTCAACCGGCTGCGGACGTCGCTGGGCAGGACGGCGATCTCCGCGTCGGCCCCTCGGGTACCGGGTCTCAACTCCTGCGCCCAGAGCGGAAGATCCTGGGCCAGCCGGCCGAGCACGGCCCGGGCAGCCGGGAGTCCGTGCGTCGAGATGATCTGCATCATGGCCGCGGAGATGTCATCTCGGGTCCGGAAAGCCCACTCCAGGGCCCAGGTGTTTACTACCTCGTCGATCCGGATGAGCAGTTCCGGGCTGCGGTCCCGGGCCGATCGCTCGACAATCGTCACCCAGTCCCGGACGTCGTGTTCGGCCGCCGAGTCGAGCCCTCGTTCGAGCACGTCGCGAACGATCCGCTCGGCCGTGGCCCGGTGACCGCGACCCTCCAGTCCACTAATGACCCACTGTTTGGCCGTCGATGGCGTGGCGTCAGCCGGGAGGTCCACGGCGTGGGAGAAACGCGGCCAGAGCACCCGCTCCAACAGGACCGTGAGTTGTTCGGTGCTGGGGCGGTCGTCGATGCTGAGATGCCCCCGCAGCAACCGCTCCACGGCCGAGCGGGCGATCCGCTGGGCGGCGAACTCGGCATACCGATCGCGCCCGAGCCCTACCGAGGCGAACCCGAAAGACCCCCAGACCAGCAGGTCGGGATCCACTCCCCAGCCAAGAACGCTGCGGTCCACGCTGACCCCCGCACCGAAGTTCTCGATGGCCGCCTTCTGCAACTGGGCCGTCGCCACCCCGGAGAGCATCAGGGCCGACAACCCGCGCCCGATCCCTCGGTAGATGCCGTTGCGCGTCCCATCACCGAAAAGCGCACCGTCACCACCGATCCGGCGCCCGATCGGGATCACTCGCCGAAACGGAGTGCGGTCGGCAGTCGAGGCGTCGACGCCGAACGCGGCGAGCAACGTGCGGTCGCTCTCGGCCGCCGCGCCGGTCTGGGTCGCCATCAGCTCACCGATCATGGCCGCGGCATTGGCCTCGACCCCGGCCCGGCGGAACTCTGCCAGGTCACCGAAAACCTCAGCGGTATAGAGCATCAGAAGGATCTGCCGGGAGTCGACGTTGCGGATCGTGGTGAGTAACCGACAGACATCAAGAGCCATCGAGGCACCCGAGCCGCCGGCCATCGAGGACACCACCAGGATCCGCGGCGGTCGGCCTACCTGATCGCTGGTGGCCGGGCTGAACAAGTCAGCCACCCGGCGCAACTCATCCTCCGGGCCGGCGCCCTGCATGGTCTGCCACGCCGTCTCCAAGGCCGCCCGCACCTGCTGCGCCCGGACCAGGGTGAGGACCCGGCCCACCGCACGGTACTGGCCCGCGCCGTCCTGGATCGGAAAGTTCACCTCCTCCGGTCGGGGTCGCCAGGTGGCCAGCTCGCCGAGGGCGTCGCGCTCGCGCAGCCGGTCATCGACGGTGGCCGCGATGTCGGGATACGTCGCTCCTCGGGCCGCCATCGCAACGTACTGACCACCTTGGGCCGGCACGCTCGCCGGCATGTCCTGACCGACTCCGTCCGGCACGGTCGGCACATCGACGTGAACGAATTGCCACCCTCGCGGTAGCTCTTCGATGCCGTGCTGCACCAATTCGGCCCGGAGCTGGTCGATCAGGAACTGGAGGGTGGCCCCGCCCGAGCCACCACAGCCGACGACCAAGAATCGGTTCATGTGTCCTGCACCCCTGTCTGAAGGCGATCGGGTGAATCAGTACTGACCGGCGGAGGGTGTCCCAGCGTCATCCGAACCAGTCATCGCTGTCCTGGGTATTGCTGGTCCTGCTGCTGGGAGTGCTGCCGGGAGTGCGTACCTGACGGCCGCCGGAGGCCGAGTCCTCACCCGGATCAGACGCGGCGGTTGTCGACCTCCCAGAACCGGGCCACGCCCGGACGCCGGCCAGCGCTCGGGGCAGTTCCTCGGCGACGGCGGCCAGTACCCTGACCCGCTGGTCGTCGTCCGCCGTGGGCGCGAACAGGACGAGCAGGCGGGCCCGGTCCGGACCGTCCGCCACCGCTGCCCAGTGCTGGTGCACCGCCAGCGGCAACAAACCCTGCCAGTTCGAGTGCCGGAACCGGCGTGGCGGCCGTACCGTGCGGGCGACGGTGTTCCGGTCCGGACCGGCGTCCACCAGGACGCGCGCACCGCTGCGCAGGCTCGGCAGGACCATCGCCCGCAGTAGCGGGCCACCGGGAATCTGCACCCGCCGTGGCCTGCGGCCGCCGAAGGTGAGCCACTGCAATTCGTCTTCGGTGACTACCGGCGGGCGCCCGGCACGCAGCACCGTGCCGTCGACCACGGTGACGTCGAACATCGCCCAACGCAACGGGACGGAGGGCAGCCGGGCGGAGTACCAGGCCCCCAGCCAGGCCGCCGCCGCGGGCAGGCCCAGCCCGAGCGCGAACATCAAGATCGCGATCAGCAGTCGCTCGGTCGTCCGCGCCGGACGCTGCGCGCTCGCGGTGAAACTAGCTACAGCAGCTACACTTTCTGTCTCACCGCTGGCCGGTAGCAGTCGCAGCTGAAGGCGACCTGTGGCTGTGCCACTACCTGTCGCATCGAAGGCCAACTGCATCGGGAGTGCGGCGCGCTGACCGGCCGGCACCCGCAGGCACGTGCTCTGGCTGGAGTTCGTGGGCGCCGTCACCTGAACCGTCTGGACGCCGTCCGGCTTGGTGTTCACGCTGGCAGACTCCAGCCAGGCACAGCCGGGACCAGCGATGTCCAGCGAGCCGGTGAGCCGGGTCGTGCCCTTGGCGTTGCCGAAGTCGACGTGAGCGCCCGGCGTCGGGTATTGGCCGAGTGGCGGCCGGATGTCCACCTGCACCGGCACCGACGTCTCCTGCAATCGGGTACCGGCACCGTCAGGCTTCCCGTCCGGGCCGGGCGGCGGCTGGGTGGTGAGTTGCAGCCGAAGCACGAGGTCGGCCTTGCCCACCGGCAGCGCGCTGAGATCGAGATCGACCGGCCGGCTGAGGGCTGCCTTGTCCAGTTGGGCCAGAACCGCGGGCGCGGATCCGTCGGATGGCTGGGTCTGCACGATGAGCGAGGCCGCACCGAGGACGTTCGCGGCCCGCCGGTCGGCGCCGTGCACCAGACCGAACCTCACCCCCTTCGTCACCTGCCCGGAGCGGAAGACGACTCGATCGGCGTCCAACAGTGCCGGTTCGATGTCGCCGGTGATCTGCAGGACGGTGCGGGACACGGCATCAGGATGCTTGCCGGTCGGGTCGATGAAGGTGATGCTCCAGCGTCCCGCCCAGGGCGCGCCGTCCCGGCGGGAGAAGGAGGCCATCACGGTTTTCGGCGTCGCCCACTGCCAGGACACCGGCATCCCGGCCAGCGCACCTCGACCGGCCGTCGGTCCGCCGAACTCCAACGGCAGCGTCGTGCGCCTGTCCGGTGCGGTCAGCCGCACCTCGATCCCCGGGACCGAGGCACCGGCAAGGATCTGCACCCGCTGCACCGAGTCGTCAAGGACGAACGTCCGGGTGCCGCGCGGGCAGGACTTTTTCGTCGGGCAGACCTTTCCCTGCGGGCTACCGATGTCGTTGTGATCCAGATTCCCGATGGCGAACAACAGGTCATCCAGATCAGAAGCCGGAGTGAAGTAACCGCTGTCCGCAGCTTGTCGGGCACCGCAGCGTACCTGGCCTGCGACGCCGGTCGCGATTGATTGGATCAGCTGAAACGATGGTTTTTGGGACGGCGAACTCAGGCCGATGGCGAACGTCCGGATGTTGTTCGCCCGCAACTGGTCCGCGAGCCCGCCATTGCGACAGAGCGAGGTCTGCGCCAGCTGCTTGACCTTGACTGCCTGCGATTCGTCGGTGAGCTTGACGTCCGGCGCATACGGTTTGCGCAACCCGTACTTGGCCCGGTCGCTCGACGTTCGGCGCGGATCGACGTCGAGTTCGCCATCCGTCAGGACGACAACCGCCTGGCAGGGACGGGCCGCCGCCCGACGTGCTCGCGCCCGCTCTCGCAAGGCGCGCTGCGCGCCGTCCAGCGCCGTCCAATAGTCGGTGTCGATGCCGTCGTTCCGGTCGGCGAACGCGCCGAGACGTTGCTTCAGCCCGGACACGCTCTGCGGGGTCAACGGACTCCAGCCGGCCAGCGGAGCGTAGTTCTCGGCGAAGCCGGCCATTGCGACGCTCAGCCGCCACCGGTCATCCTGGGCTCGGGCGGCCAGACTGTCCAGGAGGTACCGCATCGCCGTGATCCGGGCGCCGGACGGGTCCGTCTGCCCGATCGTGCCCGACTCGTCCATCAGGACCAGGAGGTCACCCGCGCCCTGAGCCGCGACACAGCCGGCGAAGCTGGAGAAGGCGGACACCGTTGAACTGCTGGCCACAGCCATCCGAGGGGGCATCGCCTGCGCGGAACTGGACGGCGATAGGACGGCGACAGCAACCACCGCGCCGGCCAGGAGCAGGACAAGCGCCCGCCAAGCCCGACGGTGGCTGGACGAGGTCACAGCACCCGCACTCGACTCACATAGTCCGCGAAGTGCCAGGCGTTCAACGCCGTACCCAGCACGGCAGCGCCGATCACGATCCGGCAGAGCACCCGTCCGGTCGGTCGCACCAGGTAGTACGGGTCCGCGCGACGCTTGGTGTCCAGCAGGGTGAACGCCGTAACAAAACCGATCGCCATCAGCCCGCCGAGCAACCAGCCAACGATGGCCCAGCCGGGATGCCAGGAGAGCAGGCCGATCAGAATCGACGGGACCGTGCACGCAGCAGCGGCGATCAGCAACTCGAGCGGCTCGTGGACCCCCCTGCCGGTCACCGCCGATCCGTCATCCCCGACCGTCCACGCAGGTCCGGGGACCGCCCGCTTGGATTCAGGGCGAACCCGTTCATGGGAAACCCGAGAAGGACGATTCGGATTGCGGGCCGGAGCTTCCGGCTCACCGAAATCCCACGACCCCTCTTCGTCGCGGTGGTCCGCCATCTGGCCCCCTGCGTGCAATGGTCTGTGCTGCTACCACCCACCTTGCCCCGATCGAGCGCCTAATGTAACCGCCGGAGCCGCAGGAGAGACAGATCGTAGGTTTTTTCTCGATCATGCAGCAGACGGGACACCAAGCGACCAGGACCAGGGCTAAGCGCCGGGATACGTCGCGTGGATGTCACCGTCGAACAGCCGCCAGCAAAAGTCGTTCATTCGCGCCGCAGCGGGGCATGCCGGGCAAGAATTCCCGCCACGGAGGCCGGGATGCCCCGCGGAATGTCTCCGCCCGCACACCGGCGCACGTACAGGTTGCGAGCAACAGGACCGCCGCTGACCGGCACCGGCACCGCGCACACCGTGGTGACCAGCCAATTCACCAATTGCATCGCCGCGTAGTCGGCATCGTGGCCAACGTGGTTCGCAGCGAGCGAGGCCGACATGCGCTCGTGACGGAACCGTCGGGCGGCGGACATCGCACCATCCTGACAGCGGTTGCGTTGACCGCGTTCAGCCACAGGACGAGTTCAGCGGCGAACAGATCGCGGTTCGAGGGGAGGCCGTCCGCCCGAGGTGTGCTGGACTATGGGCATGAGCCCGAAGAGCCGTGGCCGCCCGGCGGGGCGTGGGAAGCCGAAGTCGCGTCGTCGTCAGCCTGGCCCGGCCCGGAAGCTGGCGCCGGCGGACCAGGCGGTCCTGAACGCCGCAGAGATCATGGACGAGTTCGACGTCCTGGATGCGGAGCGCTGGGCCAGCTGGTGGCTGGGGACGATCTGGATGTCGGCGGAGATCGGCGATCGTGAATCTGAGCTCCGCTTCTGCTCGGAGGTCGTCGATCGGGCATGTTCCAAGCCGTCCAAGCGGGGCCTTGCGGCCGTGACCGCGTTGCGACGGGTGGCTCCGGAAAGTGCGTTTGCCCTGCTGGATGAGGCAATCGAGCTACTGAGCCAGAAGCAGCCGGCGCCGCGGTGGGCGGCGTGCCCTCCGTTCGAGGCTGTTAAGGCCTGGCGGGCGGTAGATGTCTGGGACAGCGAGCGGGTGCTGTTCATCGAGTACACCTCCGGCGATCCGATGGCGACAGAGCACACAGTGATGGGGCGGGTACTCACGGTCGGGACCACGATCGTCAGCAGACTCATGATCTTGCAGGCGGGGGCAGTTGCTTCGTGGGCCTCATTGCACGCTCCGGACGAAGCGCCGATGCCGCTGGTCGAGATGCCGGTCGCCGAGGCTCTGGCCGACCTGGCCGACTGCTTGCGAACGACGGACCTGGTCTGGCCCCGCGAAGATGACGACGACTTCGTCGATCTCCGGGCACTGGGGTGGGCCCGGAGCCGGACGTTCCTGCCAGCGTGGTCAGGCCTCGAGCCGATCTCCGACGCCGAGCAGACCCGGTTGGACGCCGAGCGGGCCCGGTTGATCGAGGCGTTCGTAGATGAGGTCGCAGCCACGGAGGTCTCTGCTGTCGAGGACGAAGCCTCGGCTGGCGTGGCTAGTGTCCTGGCTGCCGAGATCGGGGTCGCGCGCAGCGAACTGAGCAGTGTTGACGACGAGATGCTGCGCTCTCTGGCGGAGGTGTTCCTCGACTTCGGCGAAGGGTACCTGCACGATCGCCCGCTGGGATGGAGCCCGGAAGCGGTGGCCATGTTCCTTAGCGACTGGCTGCCTCGAAAAGTGTTTCTCGATAGTGAGCAGCGAGCCGCCCTTCCGGCGGCGTTGCGGTGCTGGCTGCACTTCGCGTTGCGCCAGCGCGGGGTCGAACCGATGTGGATCTACCCCGTTGTCGCGTCGGTGGCCGAGTGGCTGCCCGCCTTCAGGGAGGCCTTCGACGACAAGAGTTCGTGGGGCCCGGGCAAGCACGTGGCCGCCGAACTCGAGGCAGGTGGCGTCGACTTCTCCGACAAGGCCGCAGTGGACCAGGCGATCAGAGCGCTGAACGCCGAGAATCTGGCTCGCCGCCTCACCGAGCCGTAGTTCCCTGTTCAGCCCTCCGATGACCCCGCTCACGTGCTGTCAACTGGCGCGGCCGAACTAGTAGACGCGACCGGACTCACCGCCCGTCAGATCAAGTACACGCTCCAGAAGTTGCGAAACGACGGCCTGGTCACCCTGATCGGGAAACGAGGACAGGGCGACAGTCGGTACGAGTTACTCCGCTGACGGCTGCCCAACATTCGCCGATCGCTTGGCCTTGTGGTGGCGCACGATAGGCCATTGGCCGGGGAAAGGTGGCGGCCACCTCGAGAATTTAAAGGCCGAGCAGACATATTAAAGTTGGTTCAAAGGGAGGGAGGAGCCCAC
>JANNPJ010000818.1:0-30374 GCA_031400005.1 Kineosporiaceae bacterium
CCAGGCAGGATTTCCTCGATCACCTGCGTCATCCGCAGATCGGTCTCTTGCTCCAACCCTTTGGTCAGGCTGACCACCGGAATCCACGGCCGGACGAATGGGGCGGCCTCGATCAGCGTATTCCGGAATCCGTGGGACGGAACGCCGACCACCAGCACGTCGGCGTCCCACACCGCCTTCTCCAGGTCGGACGTCGCGGTCAGGCTCTCGGGGAGGTCTAGATCCGGTAAGTACCGGCTGTGCCGATGCCGCTGATTGATCTCCGCAGCGGCCTCGGGGTTCCGCGCCCACAGCACCGTCGGAACGTTTCCCGCAGCTAGCGAGGCGACCGTCGTCCCCCACGAACCAGCCCCCAGCACAGCAACTTTCACCGGTCGGTGTGTCATCGAGAAGTCAACTCGGCAACCTCATCAGCTTGGGTGGGCGGGAGACCACGGTCGCGGGCACAGCATCGAGCCTCGCAGTCTAGCCATCGCCACCCGACGATGAAATAGTTACCGGCCTCCGGGCTCGGAGGCTCGCGAGTGCGACGTTGTTGACCTCATCGGGGCCGGATCAACGGTACTGGCGTCAACAACGTCGCACTCGCGTACGGCGGGTGGGATAGTTCCCACTCCTCGGCGGGTTTCGACACCCCGACGAACTTACGAATCTGACCACTTAGGTTGTGTGAGCCAACTCTGCGCGTGATGGATGAATTCGGCTCGGGCCTCCCTTGCGGACATCCGCGCGGCGTCAACTGCCTCGTCATGACCTCGCCACCGCTTCCCGTCTGTATAGCGCCTATCTATCAACTCGCTCCAGGCGCCGATCTTCAATCTCAATTGGTTTGCGGAATTGGCCACATCCGGCGGTCCACTGATCTGGACCGCGGCGCAGTTCACCACGAACTTGGTCCACTCTGCGCTGTATCGCATAAAAGTGGCGTCAGCACGCGAGTCGCCCTCGTGCGCGCCAGTATCAAGTACGGCGGAAAGCTCCCGCGCAAGGTCGAGGAAGAGGTCGCCCTGGCTCAGGAAGTTGATGTATGTCTCTCTTTGCGCGTCGACAACCCTTCCGACCCGTTCCTGTCGGGCGTTGCGGACCTGGGCATTGTTGCTCATGGCGGTGGTAGCGATGCTCACACCGGCGCCGAGCATCGCTCCGAGCAAACCGAATACGGCTGAAGCAATATTGAGATCCATGTGAACTCTTCCTCCGCTTTCAGGGCTGTCGGGTCGACGCTGGCGCCCAGCTGCGGCTCATTCGCGGTCGCCTTCAGGTGGTAGCTGTTGTGGCTGCCGACACTTGGAGCTGATTGACCCGGAGTTCCTGGCGATGGACATGGCGGACAAAGTAGGCCATATCTCATGATCATGTCTTGCGTTGGTGGCTGCTTGGTTTCGTCGCCGCCGGAAAGCGAGCTCGCGCCGTTGCTTGAGTGATGGCGAACATGACAGCTTTGGCGATCGTGGTGAGATCCCGTGACGAATGGCGAGGCGAATTCGTCAGCGCCGAAGTTGAAGCGCTGCACGCGGCTGGATTTGGGCATGAGCCAACCAATTATGACTGGTTGGCGCAGGTCCAAAAGCATAGTCTCGGCTGGGTTTGTGCCCGTAACGAAACGCGGCTTGTTGGATTTCTCAACGTGGCCTGGGACGGCGGTAGTCATGCCTTTATCCTCGATCCCGTGGTCGCCTTGAATGAGGGACGGCGGGGCATTGGGGCGAGCCTTGTCTCGGTTGCGAAGCGCGAGGCTTCCGCGGCCGGATGCGAATGGCTGCACGTCGACTTCGATGACTATTTGCGTGACTTCTATTTCATCGCCTGCGGTTTTACGCCCACCAGCGCGGGCGTGATCCGGTTGGAGGATGTGGCAAGGGATAGCATCGGCGGATGAAGAAGGAGATCATCAGCACCGAGCACGCACCGAACTCGCCGCTGTTCAGCCAGGGAGTGAAGGCCGGGCCGACGATCTACGTGTCCGGGATGGTCGGGATCGATGCTTCGACCAAGCAGATGGCGGGCACGACGATCCGGGAGCAGACTCGGCAGGCGCTGCAGAACTGTCTGGCGATCGTGTCAGCGGGCGGTGGCAGCCTGGAGGACGTCGTCCAGGTCACGGTGCTGCTCACGAATCCGGGGGATTTCGCGGACATGAACGAGGAGTACGCGAAGGTGTTCGAGACGTGGCGGCCAGCCCGGGCCGTCGTCAAGCTCGGGGTCGAACTCCCGAACGTCCTCGTCTCGATCATGATGACCGCGCACGTGGAGAACTGATCGAGGCGCCTTCCTCGATCCAGCCTACGGAGCGATTCGCCAGAGGGCGTCCATTGGTAGTGCCCGGATCCGGTCGCCGAACGGAAGGGTCTGAGATCCCGTGTACAAGATGTAGCCGGCAACGAAGCGTGACCCCACACGTTCGGCGAGATACCGCAGACCTTTGAAGTCTTCCGTGCGCAGCGTCGCGCCCGCCTTGACCTCGATAGCGATGATCCGGCCGTCGGGCGCTTCAAGGACGGCGTCGACCTTGACTTTTTCCCTCGTGCGGAAATGATGGAGTCTGGCCCGATTATCGCTCCAGGACAATTGGCGAGACAATTCCATCAAGACGAAATTCTCTAGCATAGGCCCGGCTGCACCATCGGGTTCCGCTAGGCGGGCGGCGTCCTGACCGACAAGGTGGCAGGCGATCCCGCTGTCGACGTACGCCAGCTTCGGGGTTCCGATGGCCCGTTGGGTAGTTCCGGCGGACCAGGCAGGAATCTGCTTGATCAAGAAAACCGACGAGAGCAGTTCGAGATAGCGAGTCAGCGTTGTTCGCGGAATTCCCGAAGCTGTCGACAACGTCGAGGGAACCAGCAGGCCGCCAGCGCGTCCAGCGAGCAATGCCAACAGTTGGCGCAACTCTCCTCGCCGTTCGATGACGGCAAGCTCTCGAACGTCCCTTTCGATGAGATTCGTGAGATACGAGTCGAAGAACGCCGCCCGCCGACGGGTGGTTCTTCTCACCGCTTCTGGATAGCCGCCTCGCACCGCGCGTTCCAGGTAATCACGTTTGCGCAGGGTCGATGAGTGTTGGAGGTTGGGGCCCTGGGCGAAGGCAGCGTCGACGAAGCGGTCTGGTTCACCATCGATCTCGCCTTGCGAGAACGGATGGAGTTCGATGATCTCCATTCGACCGGGTAAGGCATCGGGCAAGTCGCGGAGAGCCAAGATGTGCGCAGACCCCGTCAACAGGAAACGCCCGGGGCGGGGGTCGAGGTCGACAGCAAGTTTTATCGCCCGAAAGAGAGCCGGAGCGAGCTGGATCTCATCGATCACCATGAGCCCGTCATGATCCACGAAGCCAGTTGGATCATCGATAGCGGATCTGAGTGTGGCGGCGTCATCCAGCATGCGGAGTACCGGCTTCGAAGACTTCTCTGCGGCAAGTCGGGCTAAGGTGCTCTTGCCAGCCTGCCGGGCCCCGTTCAGGGTCACGACCCGGGTGTCAGCGAGCGCCTCCGTCATCAAGGATTCAGCTTTGCGGCTGACGAGGCCTTGGCTGTGAATCTTGACCTCCATCATGGCGGAAAGCGCTGTTCAGGGCACTATCGACGGGCGTTTGGGGTCGGAGAGCACCTTCAGGATGGGTAACGTGCCAATCAATCTATGGTCATTCTGCCATATGGTCTGTGGTCATCCTGCCATAAGAGCAGTGGTCATTCTGCCAGTCCTTCCCGCGGTCGCGGTCGACGGCGGGTTCCTGGTTCATCGGGGCGACTGGTCGCCCGCCAGCCGGCCAGGAGCAGGGCGAGCGTGCCCGAGATGAAGATCAGGTCGCCGAGCAGGTCCAGCCACAGCGGGACCTCGACCAGCGATCGTTGCACCACGGCGAAGGCCAGGTGGGGCACCAGCGCGCCGGCGGCCAGGGCGAGCCGATGGCGGGCCGACCAGCCGGGGCGGGCCGACCATCGGCGGACGGCTGCCATGCCGCCGGCGACAAGCACCAGGTAGACCGCCACCACCGCCAGTGCAGACCCAATCTGGGCGGTACCGGCGACGAAAAGGAGGGTGGCGCCCACGGCCGCCGCAGCCACCCGTCGAGGCCCGGGCGCTGCACCGGCGGGAACCGGGCGTTGCCCGGAACGCGCGCGTTCGGGTGGCCTTTCGGCGGGGGTCTCGCCGGCCGGTCGAGAAGGACGGCGCGGCGTGCGGGACAGCAAACCGGCGAGCGCAATGAGGGCGGTCACGGTCACAGCGGCGCCGACCAGCTGTGCCGCCGACGGAACGAAGTCGTCCTCGGACAGGGTGATGCCAACCGTGGCTGCACCGCCCAGCCCGATAGCCGCCGCGGCCCAGGCCAAACCGCGGCCGGTGAGCCAGGGCCGATCGGCGAGGTCGCCGGCCAGAGCCTCAACGAGAGCAATGGGCACGCAGATGCTCCACACGGCGTGGAGCAGCACGACGAACGTCGTCCACCACGACCCGATGCCGAGCGCCGGGATCCACCCGAAGTCGAGCAGGCGAAACCCCGCGTAGTCCGGGTTGAACAGCGAGAAACTGAGGAACGACTCCTCCAGCACCCCGTAGGCCAGGCCCAGGGTGAAGATGACGGGCCAGGGTCGGGCGGCCCGGCGGCCGAGGTCGCGGATGAGCAGGGCGGCGCCACCGTAGAGCGGCACGTAGATCACCAGCAGCCACACGTAGATGATCGGCAGGTTGCCGGACGCGAACTCGGCGATCAGTGGTGCCGTGACCAGCAGGGCCCAAGCGAGCCGGCGGCGCCGCCGGAGAAGGGGCGGCTCGGTCAATGGCGCCTCGCCCGGTGTCACCCCCGCCACGCCGTCATCTCTACATCCTCAGTCAGCGCGGCTGGAAGGCCCGCCGCTCAGTCGATTCTCCCGCAGGTGTTTCGTGAACCTACAGCACCACTGTGCCCCCGAAGAACTGGTTATCGAGACTAATTTTGGGCCCGAGCACCGGTTTTCGGGGGCACAGTGGCCAATGGCTAGGGCGGGCGCGGAAAGCGTGATCACGGAAGGGGTAAGCGGTTCGGGGTAAGGGGGTTGGCGCCGGGTTAGGCGATCAGGCGGGATCCGGTGCGGGTTTTGACGACCTCCAGCTGGGCTGGGATTCGGTCGCGGAGATCGGATACGTGGCTGACCAGACCGACGGAGCGGCCGGCACTGCGCAGGCTGTCCAGCACGTCCATCACCTCGTCCAGGGTGTCCTCGTCCAGACTGCCGAAACCCTCGTCCACGAGAAGGGTTTCGATCACCGAGCCACCGGCCTCGGCCTGCACGACGTCGGCGAGGCCGAGCGCCAGGGCCAGCGACGTGCAGAACGTCTCACCGCCGGACAGGCTGGCGGGATCACGCTGGACGCCGGTCCAGCCGTCGATCACCGCCAGTCCGAGTCCGGAGCGGGCCCCGGCCCGGGACGGCCCGTCGGTGTGCACCAGCAGGTAGCGCCCGCCAGACATCGCCGCCAACCGGAGGCTGGCCGCCTCGGCGACCTGCTCCAGCCGGGCCGCCAGCACGTACGACGACAGTCGCATCCGCATCGTGTTGTCACCGCCGGTGCCCTCGACACACCTGGACACCGACTCCACGGTGGCGAACCGGCCGCGCAGTGGGGCGCTCGCGCTCGCGTGCGCGTCGAGCTCGGTGGCCAGGCCGGTCAAGGCGCGGACCGATCGGCCGGCCAGGGTGTGCCGCTCTCGGGCGGATTCGTGCGCTTGCCGGGTCTGGGTCTGGGCGACGCGCAGCCGCTCCAGTTCCGATTCCACGTCCCGTTCCTGTTCCCGGCCCGGATCAAGGTCGGGCGGGGTGAGATCGCCGAGGAGGGCTTGCAGCCGGGCACGTTGGGTGTCGTGCTCGGCCACCAGCTCGGCCAGCCGCTCGACCTCGGCCGCCGGCAGCACGGCTGCAGCGGCTGCCGCCCGGTTGGCGAAACCCGCCTGGGTGGCGGCACTGTCCAGGACGGCGCTGGCCCGGTCGAACCGCTCCCGCGCTTGCGCCATCGCTTGCCGGGCGCCGCTGCACTCGGTCAGCGACGCGAGCGCTCCGGTCAGCCTGCGGTGCCGGGCCTGCAGGTCGACATCCTCACCCCGGGCCTGCACCAGCCGGGACCGCAGATCACCGCGCCGCGCGGCGATCCCGGCCAGCACCTCGCGTCCGGTCCCAGCCGCGGCCAGCGCCTCGGCCTGCCGGGCACGCGCCCGCTCCAACCGATCGGCCACCTCGTCGAGATCGGCCGTCAGTTGCTGGGCGCGCTTTCCGGCGGCCCGGGCCTCGTCCACCCGCTCCTGGGCTTCAGCCAGCTCCGCCGCGGCGGCGTCGGCCGGTTTGCCGCCGGTGACCGCCAGCAGCGCCGCGAGCTTCTGCTCACCGGCGTGGACCAGGTCGCGGGCGCGTTCGCGGTCGGCCTCGGTTGCCTGCTGCGCCACCTCGGCTCGGCGCTGCGCCTGCTCGGTCACCGGCGAAGCCTGGTGCGCGGCCGGCGCTGGGTGCTCGCAGGACCCACACACCGGGCACGGACCGTCTCCGGTCAAGCCGGCCGCCAGCTCGGCGGCCATCCCGTCCAGTCGTCGGGTCCGCAGATCCTGCACCACCTCGACGGCGCTCTGGTGCGCGTCGATCGCCGCCCGTAGAGCGTCCTGCGCCCCCGTCTGGGCTCGGGCCAGCCGCTCGTGTTCCAGGACCGCCCGAGCGACGGTCGTGGCTCGAGCCGCGTCCTGCTCCCGGTCCGGCAGGGTGACGGCGATCAGCTCGGCGGCCGTCCGCTCCCCGGACAGCAGGGACTGTCGGGCCGCGAGGGCGATCGCCTCGGTCTCGGCCTCGGCACTGTCCCGCTCGGCGGCCTCGATCTCCTGCTCACCGGCACGTTGGCGGGTGTCGAGCCGGCGCAGGTCACGCTCGGCGCTCAGTAACTCGGTCAGTGCACCGAGTTCGGTCCCGAGCGCGGCCAGCCGCTCCGGCGTCCCGGCGTCCGGATCCTCACCGGCTGCCTCGGCACCTGCCTGTGCCCGGCTCCAGCGCTCGGCTGCAGCGGCCGACCGGCGCTGCGCGGCCTCCAGATCGGCCAGTAGCGGTGTCAGCACCCGGGCGTGCCCAGCCGCCATTACCGCCGCCCGGCGTTGGGACTGCTGTCCGGCGGCGGCCAGCAGCCGGTCCAGCTCGGCGGTCAGCTCGGCCTGCCGCCTGTGCTGGGTCAGCGCTTCGGCGGCGGCCTCGGCCGCGGTCCTGGCGTTCTCGGACGCCTGCTCCGTCGTCCGTACCTCGATCCGGGCGGCAGCTCGCTCGGCCCGTGCGTCCTGAACCCAGCCGGTGACCAGACCGGCTGCCGCCTCAGCGGTCGGCGGTGGCTCGACGTCCAGGTCTTCCAGCCGGGCTTCCTGGGCGCGGGCGAACAGCCGGGCGGTTGTGGCGTTCGCCAGTTGCACCTGGTGATCGAGTTCCCGGCGGCGGTCGGCCAGCCACCGTTCCACTTCGGCGAACCGGTCGGTGCCGAACAGTTTCTGCAGGAGTGGACGGCGTTCTTCGGCGGTGGCTCGCAGGAAGGCAGCGAACTCGCCCTGCGGGAGCAGGATCAGCTTGGTGAACTGCTCCGGCCCCAGCCCGATCAACTGCTGCAGCAGGTCGGCGGCCTCGTCGATCCGGTTGGTCAGCGGTTTCCAGGCCTCACCCACCCGCTCGCGGAGCACCACGTGCGCGTGCTGGCGGACGGTCCCGGAGCCGCGCTTCTTCGGCCGTTGCCATTCCGGGCTTCGGGTGACCTCGAAACGGCGCTCGGAAAGGGAAAACTCGCAAACCACCTCGGGTGCGACGGTGGCGGCGGCATGATCACTGCGCAACCGGTTCACCCTGCCGCGCTCGCCCGGTACCCGGCCGTAGAGGGCGAAGCAGATCGCGTCGAGCACGCTGGTCTTGCCCGCTCCGGTCGGCCCGTGCAGCAAGAAAAGACCGGCCTGGGACAACTCGTCGAAATCGACTCGCTGCCGGTCGGCGAACGGCCCGAAGGCGACCAGTTCCAGCCGGTGCAGCCGCATCAGGCCAGCCGTTCGAGGTGAGTGGGCTCGGCTTGGCGGGGGAGTTCGCCGGTCGCGATCACGTCGTCGGTGGTCGGCGCCACGCCCTCCATCCGGTCCAGCAGTGAAGCCTCCAGCGCATGCTGCAGCAGCAGGGTCTCCTCGGTGTTCGCCGGTCGCTGCCGGACATGCTCCAGGAAGCCACAGCAGACATCCAGATCGCCGAGCCCGGTGAGCTTGGCGGCGTATCCGGTCCCGGCTGCCGCTCCGCTCGGCTCCAGGCGAAGTTCGAGCAGGTGCGGGAACCGGCGCCGGAGCCGTTCCATCGGCTCGGCCGGCCTACTCGGATCGGTGAGCGTGACCTGGCACCAGGCCGACTCGGCCGCGGCGAACCGGCCTTGCTCGAGGAGGTCCGCCAGGGTGCCGCGCAGCCGCGCCAGCCGGCGCGGGACCGGCGCCGCCACGCTGTCGACCTGGTCCACCCCGTCGGGGCCGAGGGTGACCAACCAGCTGCCCTTGCGGTGGTCTGCCTCGCCGAAGGAGAACGCCAGCGGCGACCCGCTGTAGCGAACGGTCGGACTGAGCTGCTGGCGGCCGTGCAAATGGCCCAGGGCCACGTAGTCCACCCCGGCGAAGGTCTCGGCGCCGACCTGACCGAGGTCGCCGACCGCCAGTTCGCGTTCGCTGTCCGACGCCGTCCCACCGGTGACGAAGGCGTGCGCGCTGACCACCGCGCGGAGGCCGGGCCGCCCGGTTCTGGTCGCCCTGGTTGCCAGGTCCGCCCGGACCGCGTTCATCGCCGCCGTCAACACCCCGGCCTGGCTGCGCTCGGCACCGAGTTGGTCGGCCGCCAGCGCCGGCTCCAGGTAGGGCAGCGGGTAGAACGCCACCTCGCCGTGCGCATCGGGCAGCAGCACCGGCTCACCGACCCGAGCTGGATCGGTGCGCACGTGCAACCCGGCCTCGGCCAGCAACCGGGACCCGAAGCCCAGCCGGCGCGGAGAGTCATGGTTCCCGCTGGAGAGCACCACGCTGGCGCCCGTGCCGGTCAGCCGCAGCAGCGCGTCGTCCAGTAATTGGACCGCATCTACCCCCGGAAGCGCCCGGTCGTACACATCACCGGCGACCACCACGACGTCGACGTCCTCGGATCGGACCACCTCGACCAGGTGATCGAGATGCTGCGCCTGGGCAGCCAGCAGGTTCACCCGGTGGAAGGACCGACCAAGGTGCCAGTCCGACGTGTGAAGGATGCGCACGGCGCTCACCGTAGGCAAATCCGGCGACATTTTCTGCCCAGGCACGCCGCGTCTGTGGACAAACCCTGCTCTATCCACAGGACATTGGCGCGCGGTATGGCCACCGGCTCTCAGATGTGGTTTCGTCCCACACGTGGGTGATGAGGTCTCAGCAAGTCGGTTCTCGCGGGAAGAGCGGCAGCGCTACCGCGAAAAGGTGCAACTGTGCCTGGATGTCTTCGAGCGACTGATCACAACCTGGCGGTTTGACGACAAGCCGCTCATTGGGCTCGAAGTCGAACTCAATCTGGTGGACGCCGACTACCAGCCGGCGCTGGTGAACACCGCGGTGCTGAAGGAGATCGCCGATCCGAACTACCAGACCGAACTCGGCGCCTACAACATCGAGCTCAATGTCGACCCGAGTCCGCTGGCCGAGCTTGCCGCATTCGAAGACGTATTGCGGTCGAGTCTGAACGCCGCCGAGTCGAGTCGAAGGCGAACATCCAAGACGCGCACATCGTCATGGTCGGCATCCTGCCCACCCTGATGCAGGAGCATCTGACCGAGGACTCCTGGATGAGTCCATCGACCCGGTACCTGGCCCTGAACGATTCGATCTTCGCCGCCCGCGGTGAGGATCTGCACCTGGACATCCATGGCACCGAGCGGCTGTCGGTCTACTCCTCGACGTTGGCACCGGAGTCCGCCTGTACCAGCGTGCAGCTGCACGTCCAGGTCGCTCCGCAGGACTTCGCCCGGGCCTGGAACGCGGCTCAGTTGCTGGCCGGCCCTCAACTCGCGCTCGGCGCGAACGCGCCGTACTTCTTCGGTCGCGAGCTGTGGCGCGAAACCCGGATCGACTTGTTCGCCCAGTCCACCGACACTCGCCCGCTGGAGCTGCGCAACCAGGGGGTCCGTCCGCGAGTCTGGTTCGGCGAGCGCTGGATCACCTCGATCTTCGACCTGTTCGAGGAGAACGTCCGCTATTTTCCGTCGCTGTTGCCGGAAATCAGCACTGAGGACCCGGTAGCCGAGCTGGATGCCGGTCGGGCACCGGTGTTGCAGGAATTGCGCTTGCACAACGGCACGGTGTACCGCTGGAACCGGCCGATTTACCAGGTGGTCGACTCGGTGCCGCACGTCCGGGTGGAGAACCGGGTACTCCCGGCCGGGCCGACCGTGGTCGACACCCTCGCCAACGCCGCCTTCTTCCACGGTGCGCTGCGCACGCTGATGAGCGACGAGCGCCCGCTCTGGTCGAAGATGGCCTTCGGCACCGCCGAGGAGAACTTCTTCTCCTGTGCTCGCCATGGGATGGACGCCGGGGTGTACTGGCCCGGACTGGGCGAGACCGGGGCCGAGGAGCTCGTGCTGCGGCGGCTGCTGCCGATGGCGCATCGCGGGCTGGAGATGGCCGGTGTGCCCGCCGCGATCCGCGAGCGCTATCTGGGCATCATCGAGGCGCGGGCCAAGAACGGCCGTAACGGTGCGTCCTGGCAGGTGGCAACCGTGAACGCTTTGGAGAGCCGTGGTCTGGACCGATCCGCCGCGCTGACGCAGATGGTCAAGCTGTACTCGGAGGGGATGCACGCGAATGAGCCGGTGCACACCTGGCCGGTTCCGTGAGTCACTAGGCCAGGCTGTGCGCTCATGACGGATATCGAAAAGGTCATCGGGGACTGCGCGGTCTATGAGAAGGGCCTGCGCAGCAGCGAGCGAATGCCGCTGACCCGCGCCGCCGAGGTAGCGAAGGCAACGAGCGGGTTCGTCTGGATCGGACTGCAGAAGCCGACCGAGGCGGACCTGACCGAGGTGGCCACCGAGTTCACCCTGCCGGCGCTGGCTGTCGAGGATGCGATCATGGCCCATCAGCGCCCCAAGCTGGAGGTTTACGAGGGCGTCCTGTTCATCGTCCTGCGCCCGGTCTCATACATCGACAGTGAGGAACTGGTCGAGTCTGAGGAGATCGCGCTGTTCGTCGGGGAGCACTTCCTGGTCTCGGTGCGGCACGGCCGTACGCCGCTGCTCACCCGGGTGCGTCAGGAGTTGGACGGCGGGCGCTTGCCGTCCGGTCTGATCGGCCCGACCGGGGTGCTGCACCGGGTGGCCGACCTGATCGTCGACCAGTACTCCGAGGTCGCCAAGGCGATTGACGACGACGTCGCGGAGATCGAAGCGCAGGTCTTCGGCGAGCGCGAGGGTGACCACGCCGAACGGATCTACAAACTTAAGCGTGAGGTGCTGGAGTTCCGCCGAGCGGTGCTGCCGTTGGTGGACCCCCTGCATCGATTGATGACCGGAGACGTCCCGCACATCGATCCGGAGGCCCAGCAGTTCTTCCGGGACGTGCACGACCATGTCCTGCGGGCGGCCGACGAGATCGAACGACACGACCGGCTGCTGAGCGACATCCTGCAGGCCAATGTGGCCCGGGTCAGCGTCGGCCAGAATGAGGTCTCGGTCCGGCAGAACGAAGATATGCGCAAGATCTCCGCCTGGGCGGCAATTGCGCTGGTGCCGACCGCGATCGCGGGCGTCTATGGAATGAACTTCGAATACATGCCGGAGCTGAAGTGGCGCTACGGTTATTTCATCATCGTCGGCGTGATCAGTACCGCCTGCCTGGCTTTACATCGAGCCTTCAAGCGAAACGGTTGGCTTTGAACCGAACTGATTAACCGACCAATCCATCACGGCTTCGGCTGCGAACCATCGGGTGTGGCGGATCAATCCGTCCCGGGCGTTTCTGATCTTGGCCACCAGACGGAGGTAAGAGTGATGGTGGGACGGCGTAACGCCGCCGGTGCCCAGATCGGCGCGGTGCCGGCCCCGGCTGCCGATCGCACCTCGGAGCAACTGCTGGAACTGGTCGCTCGCGGGGATGAGAAGGCCTTTGAGGCCCTGTATGAGCGAGTCGCCGGGACCGTCTTCGGCCTCGCCCGTGCTGTCCTGCGGGATCCGCATCAGGCCGAGGAAGTCGCTCAGGAGGTGCTGCTCGAGGTTTGGCGGACGGCGCCGCGCTACGACGCCGCCAAGGGCAGCGCCCGAGCCTGGATCTCGACGATGGCACACCGTCGGGCGGTGGATCGGGTCCGCAGTTCGCAGGCCGCCCGAAACCGTGATGACGTCGCCGCAACCCAGGGGGAGCGCGACTATGACGACGTGGTGGAGGCGGTGGAGGCCCGGCTGGAGATCGAACGGGTCCGGCACTGTCTCGACGGCCTGACCCCGCGCCAGCGCGACGCCGTCAAGCTCGCTTACTACGGCGGCCACTCCTATCCGCACGTGGCTGACCTGCTTAAACTTCCGCTGGGTACGGTGAAGACGCGGATGCGAGACGGGCTGATCCGGCTGCGCGACTGCTTGGGGGTGGGTTCCGATGCCTGACCTGCATCAACTCACTGGCGCGTACGCACTGGATGCCCTGGACGACATCGAGCGGGCGGACTTCGAACGACACCTACGCTCGTGCGGCAGCTGTGCCGACGAGGTGATCGAGTTGCGGGAGGCGGCGGCCGGCCTGGCCGACCGGGTAGCGACCGTCCCACCCGAGCACCTGAAGGCCAAGGTCACGGCCGAGATTGCGCGCACCCGGCAGATCTCCGCGACCGAGCGCGTCCACGGACGCCGTCCGCCCGTGCGCCGGTTGCTGGCGATGGCTGCTGCGGCCGTGCTGATCGCGGCCACCACCGGGCTAGCCGGGGTGGCCTGGCAGGGACACCAGTCGGCCAAGGAGTCGCAGGCCCTTGCCAGCCAGGCGGCCGAGTTGACGGCTCGGTTCACCCGGGTGCTGACCGACCCGAGCCGGCGTGAGACGGTCCAGGCGCCCTCCGTCGGCGGTCTCGCGACCGTGGTCACCGCTCAGGGCACGGCGGTCCTCGCGGCCGACCGGCTGCCCGCGCCACCCAGCGGCAAGGCGTACCAGGTCTGGCGGATCACCAAGAGGTCGGTGATCAGCTCGCCCGGGCTGCTGGAGTTGACGGACGGGCACGGGCAGATGCTGGTGTCCGGCGTGTCGACGGGTGACACGGTCGCCCTGTCGGTGGAGCCGGCCGGTGGCTCGAAGCAGCCCACCACCACGCCGATTCTCCTGGTTGAGGTGGTTTGACCAGTTCAACCCTAGACACGCGAAAACCATTATGTAGCGCCAAATTTTGTGAGTCGGCGGATAGCTTGGGGTAGCACTGGGGCTGCGTCCCCCGGTGCTGAAATGCTCGACAGTCTTTCTGAGGGAGCACTTCTGATGACCCCGTTCAGCCATCGTTCGCTCGCCGTCGCGACTGCCCTGATCGCCACCGCCGGACTGGCCGCGTGCAGTGGAGACAAGACCCCCTTGCCGGCCGAGATCGTCACCTCGCCGACGGTGAAGCCCATGTCGACGGTCGCGGTGGATCCGGTGCTGGCTGACCTGGTTGGTCCGGGATGCGCGGATTACGTCGCCCAGGTGCCACGTGGTGACGGTTCGGTGGCTGGGATGGCTGGCGTCCCGCTGGCCACCGCGGCGCGCAGGGCACCGTTGCTGACCACCCTGAGTTCCGCTGTGTCCGGCAAGCTGAATCCGAAGGTCAAGTTGGGCCAGACCTTGAACGGCAACGAATACACCGTGTTCGCCCCGGTGGACGCCGCTTTCGCCGCGCTTCCGGGCGCCACCACCACGAACTGGAAGAGCGACTCCGAGGAACTCATCAAGGTCCTCACCCATCATCTGGTGGTCGGTCGACTTGCCCCGAAGCGCCTCACCGGTGCGCAGATCTCGGTAGCCGGCGGAAAAATCATGATCACCGGATCCGGGAACGCTCTGATGGTGGACGACGCCAAGGTGATCTGCGGTGGGATCAAGACCGCCAATGCCACCGTCTACCTGATCGACAAGGTGCTGTCCGTGCCGGAGTGAGGCCCAGCAGTAGTATCGGATGGATGTTCGATCCCGCCGACCCCGGCTTCCTTGCTGATCCCTATCCGGTTTTCGCCGCCCTCCGTGAGCAGGCGCCGGTGCACTGGCATGAGGGCCTCGGCTTGCACATTGCCGTCTCGCACGCCGCCTGTGACGCGGTGCTGCGGAATCGGGCGCTCGGCCGGATCTGGGCCGACCGCGAGCCGGCCGAACTGTTCCCCGCCTTCAACCTCCTGCATCGCACCTCCCTTCTGGAGAGCGAACCGCCCACCCATACCCGGCTGCGCCGGTTGGTGGCCGGGGCGTTTGGCCGCGGGCATGTCGAGCGGATGCGGCCCTGGGTGGCCGGGATGGCGAACCGGCTGGTCGAGGAGCTGGCCGAGGAACTTCGGGCGGGACGGCCCACCGATCTGATCGCCGCGGTGGCCGAGCCGCTTCCGGTCGAGGTGATCGCCGAATTGCTCGGCGTCCCCTCCTCCGACCGGTCACTGCTTCGGCCCTGGTCGAACGCGATCGTGAAGATGTACGAGTACGGCCTCGATGCCGACCTGCAGACCATCGCCGAGACCGCAGCCCGCGAGTTCGTCGGTTACCTCCGTGATTTGGTGGCCGAGCGACGTCGTCGACCGGGTGCGTCAGACTTGATCACCGATCTGGTCGCGGCGGCCGATGGTTCGGACCGGCTGAGCCCGGACGAGATCGTCGGCACCTGTGTACTGCTGTTGATGGCCGGACACGAAGCGACCGTCAACGTGATCGGCAACGGAGTGAATGCGCTGGCCCACCGGCCGCAGGAATGGCAGCGGCTGGTCGACGACCCTGGGCTGGCCACACCGTGCGCCGAGGAGATGACCCGGTTCGACTCCTCGCTGCAGCTCTTCGAGCGGACCGCAACGGTGGACCTGGACCTGGTCGGCACCCCGATCCGGGCCGGACAGAAGGTGGCAGCCCTGCTCGGGGCCGCCAACCGCGACCCCGCGGTGTTCGCCGACCCGGACCACTTTGACGCCGGGCGCGTCGTCAATGCGCATCTGGGGTTCGGTGCCGGGATCCATTTCTGCCTGGGGGCACCGCTGGCCCGGATCGAGGTGCAGTCCGTCGTCAGCGCGCTGGCCGCGCGTTTGCCCGAACTGAACCTGAACGCCGAGCCGGTCCGGCGCCCCGAGTTCGTGATCCGTGGCTTGACCGCCCTCGAACTGGCCTGACGCTGAGCGGGGAGTTACGGACTCGGCAGATCGGGTGAACCATTCCGCAGTTCCGCCCACTCTGCGTGTTCGGAGGGACACTGGCATTCGCGGGCACAGTGACCCGGGCCATCCTGGTCCGGGATGCCCCCGCCAGCCCCGGATCGGCAGGAGATGCCATGACCACGGTCGCAGCCGGCAGCAAATTGCTCGTACACGGCACTGAGGCGCGGGTAGTCCTGCGTACCCTCAAATCAACGCAACTGGTGGGTGGCTGGTCAGTGGCCGTCCTCGGGGATGTCGCGGCAATCCAGGCCGCCGGATTGACCACCGGGACGGCGATGGTGGAGTTCCCGACCGGGACCGGGCCGGTGCGACTCGACGCCGAGGTCGTTGACCTGGATGGCGGTTTCCTCTTGCGGGCACCTGGCCTGCGGGCTGCGGCGATCGTGGAGCAGCGCCGGGAGAACGTCCGAGCACCGCTCCGCCTGCCGCTGCAGGGCTCGGTTCTGTCGGCGGCGTCGTCGACCAGGTCGCAGGCGACCGAGGAGATCGCTACCGGGGTGGGCGGCGTCCTCAGTGGCATCCTCGCCGGTACCACCGAGACCGTGTCAGGCGGGGGCATCTCGCTGGACTTGCCGGGCGTCACCGGCATTCTGGCGGGTGCCCGGATCTATATCGAGATCGGCATGCCTGGCGGCGACCTTGCTCCCGCGGTGCTGTCCGTGCTGGACCATGACGGGTCGACGCTGCGAGCTCAGTTCGTCGACATCTCACCGCTGGACCGGGAGCGACTGGTCCGCCTGGTGTTCACCCAGCAGCGGGCTGAGTTGGCCGAGCGCCGTCAACGGGCCGAGTCGGCGGCTCGTTAGCAGGCAGCTCGCTCGGCCGGCGGAACACGGCGTGCACGGTCCCGGTAGTGGCGATCACGAACAGCGACGCTCCGAGCATGTGCACCCCGACCAGCCAGGCCGGCACCCCGAGGGCGTACTGCAGGTAACCGATGACGCCCTGCGCCACAGTGACCAGCAAGAGTGCGACGGACCAGCGCCGGGCGGTGTCGTGACCGGTACTCCGGGTCAGGGTGATGACAAGCGCCACCACCAGGAGCACGAAGAGCCAGACGAAGCCGGAATGTAACCGAGTCACCACCGGGATGTCGAAGCCGAACCGGTTCGGGTCCTCTGCGTCACCGGAGTGCGGCCCGGCACCGGTGACCGCCGTCCCGAGGATCAGTACGGCGGCGGCGGTTACTCCGGCGGCTACGGCCAGCCGGCGGACGATCGGCGACGGCACGGAGACGGGTTTCACCTCCGCGTGCGGGACGGCGACCAGCAGCAACAGGGTGGAGACGGTGATCAGGCCCATCGAGACCAGAAAGTGGACGGCGACCACGGTCGGGTTGAGCTGGGTGAGGACGCTGATCCCACCGATCAGGGCCTGCGCCAACACCCCGATGATGGGCAGCGCGCCGAACGCCAGCAACCGTCGCCCACCGTGCCCGGCCCGGACGTACCGAAGTACCGCGATCAGTGCCGCGATGGCCATGATGCTGACCACGCTGGTGAGCATCCGGTTGCCGAACTCGATGTACTTGTGGATGCCCTCTGGCTGGTTCACCACCGGGGTGTAGGAACCCGGCACGCACTGTGGAAAGGTCGGGCAACCCAACCCCGAGCCGGTCAGCCGGACGACGCCGCCGGTCAGCACGATGCCGACCTGTGCGATCAGGTTCGCCAGCAGGATCCGGCGTAGCCAGACCCGGGAGATCCCCACGGGCAGGGCTGACAGTGCTCGACGGATCAGGGTCTCGGCCACGTACCCAAGCCTAAGGCGGGGCCTGATCACGAGCTGAGGGTGCCCCGCAGGACACTCGTGCCGGAGTGCGCCGGGTTGCCGTCCAGCGGTTCGAGCGAGACGTCCACCAGTGGATAGTCGGCCAGGTTCATGCCGGCGGGCAGGCTGAATCGGCCCTCGGCACCGCTCAGAACGCCGATCGGGACCATCTTGGTGACCGACCGATTGATCAGCCACACCTGGTAGAAGCCGTTCGGCACCCCGAGTTGACGCGCGTTCACGTCGAGGGTGCGGCCGGTCGCGGACTGAACGACGTCCGCCTGCCCGGAGGCGGACGGCGCGGCCGGCAATCCGTCCAGCCGGGTGGCCGCCACCACCGGCGGAATGCCTGCCGATGCGCCGTCGTCAGTCAGCAGCCGGGTGCCGAGCACCCCGCCGAGCAGTCCGATCGTCAGGCAGCTGGCGGCGATCGCCAGTACCCGGCCGTTGAGCCACGGCGTCCAGGAACCAGTCCGCTGCCGCGGGAACACCGGACCAGATCTTTCGCCCGGCTCAGGGCGGGGGGCCGGTTCGGAGGTCGGCTTCGACACCGGTTCCTGGGCCGGTTCGGGGGTCGGACGATCGGCCTGGACGTCGACCGTGGTGTGCCGGATCACCTCGTCCGGGTGCGGATTCGACCGGACACCGGTCGCTGCGGCGATCTGCTCCCAGACCCGCGGCGGCGGGGCGATCCGGGGAACCGCTGCCAGATCGATCTCCGGACCCCGGGCGGTGTGGACCAACTGGCTCAGGGCAGCCAGTTCCGCGCTGCAGCGTGGGCACTGCGCGACATGCGCCTCGGCATCGGCCGGACCCGACTCACCGAGCGCGAGCAGGCTGAGGGTTTCCTCGTCACAGTGCAGCACCCTCCACCTCCAACCTGTCGCGGAGCCGATGCAGGGTCCGACGGATATGGCTCTTCACCGTTCCCAGCGGGATCCCGGTGCGCTCGGCGATCTGCTCGTGCGTCAGATCCTCGAAGAATGCCAGCTCCATGATCCCTCGCTGCGGCTGTCCGATCTGCGCCAGTTCAGCGAGCAGTACCACCCGGTTCGTCGCCGCGCTGTCAAAGGATTGCACCGGCCTCGGTTCGACGGCGGCAGCCGCCTGAGTGAGCCGCTGATCGCGCCGGGCCCGGGCCAGCGCGTCGGCCACCCGGTGCCGGGTGATCCCGACGATCCACCCCGCGAGCGGGCCCTTGTCCGGGTGGTATCCGGACCGGGTGTTCCAGGCGGAGATGAACACCTGCTGAGTGACGTCCTCGGCGTCCGCGCCCTGCCCGAGAGCCCGGCAGGCCAGACCGTGCACCAGCCCGGCCAGTCGCTCGTAGGCCCAGGCCAAGGCTCGCTCGTCACCGGCGGCGAACATCTCGCCCAGCATGGTGTCATCGGGTACCGGCGGCTGCCGGTACCCGTCACCTGGTGCGGGGACAGTCACGGATACCTCAGCGGCGATGGTCCGGTAATGAGAGCTGGCGTCATGGTAGAAGGTGCGGTCAATCAGGCTACCGCAGGTGTCCTTTCGGGAGAACTGCCGCGCGTTCATGGCAGCGGCTCGGACGTGACCATCAGGTTGTCACGGTACGCCGAGAGTTTCTCGCTGAAAGGACTCTGGTCCGGCCCGCGCGGCCGATGACGGCAGGCCGCGCGGACCGGGGCTGGGGGACCGCTGCTCGGGTGCATGGGGATTCCTCCCGGGCTGGCGGACATGGAGGTGTTGCTTACCCCCTTCTTCGCGCCAGGGTGTCGGCGTGGATGCAGCCAGTCCGAACCGAGCGTCAGTCCCAGCGGAACCAGCGGACCGTGGCGGCAGTTCCGAGTACTGCCCAGACCAGCAGGACCAACAGGTCGAACCATGGCCAGGTGCCGGAGCCGAGTGCCGAGCGCAGACCGTCGCCGAGCGCACCGGAGGGCAGGACCTGCACCAACGGGCCGATCGGGCCGAGCCGGTCGGCGGCCAGCACGACCCCGCCGCCGGCCAGCAGAAGCACCCAGATCAGGTTCGCCGCCGCCAGCACGGCTTCGGCCCGCATCGTCCCGGCCAGCAGCAGACCGAGGGAGACGAAGGCGGCGGTGCCGAGCACTTCGATGAGGAGTGCCGGGATCAGCCCGGCCGGATCCGGCCGCCAGCCGAGCAGCACGGCGGCCGTGCCGAGCAGCAGGATCTGGATCACCTGGACGGCGAGGACCGCGCCGATCCGTCCGGCGATCAGCCCGGACCGACCCAGCGGAGTGGTGCCGAGCAGCCGGAGCAGGCCGGCTCGCCGGTCGAAGCCGGTGGCGATCGCCTGGCCGGTGAACGAGGTCGAGATCAGCGCCAGGGCCAGCACCCCCGGTGCGGCCAGGTCGATCCGCGGCCCGTCCCCGAGGTCCACCACGCTGCTGCGGCTGAGCCCGACCAGCACCAGCAGCGGCAAGATCACGGTAAGCATCAACTGCTCGCCGTTGCGCAGCATCGACCGAGCATCGAAGCGGGCTTGGGCGAGGATCCGGCGAGCACTCGGCGCGGCGGCTTCGTCCGTTGTATCCGTTGTGGAGGTCTCAAGAATCATTGGGCTGCCGCCGTGGTCGGATGTTCGCGAGCGGCGATCTCCAGGAAGACGTCTTCCAGGCTGCGCCGTCCGAGCGTCAAGCCCTCCGGCATCATCCCGAGCCGGGCGCACCAAGCGGTCACCGCCGCGACGTCGGCCGGGGACAGTCGAGCCTGCGGACTGTGGCTACTGATGACGTACCGGCCGGCTCGGATCTCGGTGGCATCGATTCCGGTCGGTAGTTCGACAGCTAGCGCTGTCAGATCGAGACCGGGTTTGGCGTTGAAACTCAAGGTGACGCCACCACCGCCGGTGAGTTCCTGCGGGCTACCGGCCGCCACCACCCGGCCGCCGGCCATCAGCACCACCTGGTCGGCCAGGCGTTCGGCCTCGTCGAGCAGGTGGGTGGTCAGGACCACCGCGACCCCAGTCGAGCGAAGCTCGCGGATCAAATCGTGGACGACGATCCGGGCCTGCGGATCCAGCCCGGCCGTCGGTTCGTCCAGGAAGGCCACCAGCGGGCGTCCGATCAGCGCCACCGCCAGGGCGAGACGTTGCTGCTGACCGCCGGACAGTCGCCGGATCGGACTGCGCAGGTGCGCACCGAGGTCGAGGGCGGCGACCAGTTCGGCCGGGTCCCGGGGTCGGGCGTACATCGCGGCGACCAACTGCAGGACGTCGGCGCCTCGGGCCGCGCCAGGCATCCCGCCGCCCTGGAGCATCACGCCGACGCGGGGCCGCAGCCAGCCGCCGTCCCGCAACGGATCGCGGCCGAGCACCCGGACCGTGCCGCCGTCCGGCTTGCGCAGGCCCTCGCAGCACTCCACGGTCGAGGTCTTGCCCGCACCGTTCGGACCCAGCACGGCGGTCACCTGGCCGGCCGCCGCGGTGAAGGAAGCGCCGTCCACGGCTGGCAGGCTGCCGTAGCGCTTCACCAGGTCGATCACCTCGACGGCGGCGCGGGGGGGCTCGGACACAGCTCAACCTTAGGGTTTCGGCACCACCCTCACGTCGCCCGGCCTAGACCGGCCTGCCGCACCGAGGAGTTGTACGTCTCAGCTACTCGACTTGAGAGCGCTGGCGAATAACGTCACACTGATGTGGTGGAAATGCTGACGGACGCGGAGAGCCTCGAGGGCGAGGTGGCAATCAGCGATCCGGCAAACAGTGAGGTGGTCGATCGGGGTACTCGTGACCGGGTGTCTCGGGAGATCCTGCAGTGCGGGCCGGTAACTGCCAGCGACCTGGCCGCCACGCTCGGCCTCACCCCCGCGGCCGTCCGTCGTCATCTGGACAGCCTGACCGCTCAGGGCCTGGTCAGTACGTGGACCGGAACGGAGGGGGCACCGCGTCGCCGGGGCCGACCGGCCCGCCGATTCGTGCTCACCGACGCCGGACACGCGGCGATGTCCACCGCGTACGACGACCTGGCCGCCCAGTTGCTGCAGTTCGTCGCCGAGACCGCCGGTGCCGACGCGGTCCGCCAGTTCGCGGTGGTCCGGGCCGACCGGCTCGCGGCGCGCTACCGACCCGCGGTGGACGCCGCCGGCTCCGATCCGCACGAGCGGGCCGGGGCACTAGCCCGTGCCCTC
Organism: Kineosporiaceae bacterium; assembly: GCA_031400005.1. Taxonomy (GTDB): domain Bacteria; phylum Actinomycetota; class Actinomycetes; order Actinomycetales; family Kineosporiaceae; genus JANNPJ01. Next base: position 21,271 of record JANNPJ010000818.1, read on the forward strand.
AGCACGGATGGATATGCGGCAAGCGTGCGTTCAGTGGACGACGGGCACTCCCCGGGTTCCGCGCCGGAGCCACATCCGCCGGCGGGTAAGCAACTCTGCCAGGGGCACTGCCCGGTGCAACAGGTCGCCACTCAGTTCCCCCAACTGTGTGAGGCCGAGACCAAAGCCTTCTCCGATTTGCTCGGGGTGCACGTCCAGCGCCTGGCCACGTTGGCCCACGGCGAGCACGTCTGTACCACTCACATACCGTTGCTCCAGATCACCAGCCCGCCGGGCCGATCCGAAGCGCCGATTCAGAATCACCACAACACGCGAGGAGAATTCAGCCGATGAGCACCGTGTCGCACCCTGAACTCGATGGTCTCGGCCGATACGAGTTCGGTTGGTCCGATCCCGACGCTGCGGGCGCAATCGCCCAGCGGGGGATCAACGAGGCCGTCGTCCGTAACATCTCGGCGTTGAAGAACGAGCCCGACTGGATGCTGAAGATGCGGCTCAAGGGCCTGCGGCTGTTCGGCAAGAAGCCCATGCCGACCTGGGGTTCTGACCTGTCGGGGATCGACTTCGACAACATCAAGTACTTCGTCCGCTCCACCGAGAAGCAGGCCACCAGCTGGGATGACCTCCCCGCGGACATCAAGAACACCTACGACAAGCTGGGCATCCCGGAGGCTGAGAAGCAGCGGCTGATCTCCGGCGTCGCCGCCCAGTACGAGTCCGAGGTGGTGTACCACCAGATCAACGAGGAGCTGGAGAAGCAGGGCGTCATCTTCGTCGACACCGACACCGGCCTGCGCGAGTACCCGGAGCTCTTCAAGGAGTACTTCGGCTCGGTGATCCCGGTCGGGGACAACAAGTTCGCCGCGCTGAACACCTCGGTGTGGTCCGGCGGCTCGTTCATCTACGTGCCCAAGGGCGTCCATGTGACGATTCCGCTGCAGGCCTACTTCCGGATCAACACCGAGAACATGGGCCAGTTCGAGCGGACCCTGATCATCGCCGACGAGGGCTCGTACGTGCACTACGTCGAGGGCTGCACGGCGCCGATCTACTCTTCGGACTCGCTGCACTCGGCGGTCGTCGAGATCATCGTCAAGAAGGACGCCCGGGTCCGGTATACGACCATCCAGAACTGGTCGAACAACGTGTACAACCTGGTCACCAAGCGGGCCACCGCCGCTGAAGGCGCCACCATGGAGTGGATCGACGGCAACATCGGCTCCAAGGTGACGATGAAGTACCCGGCGATCTACCTGATGGGCGAGCACGCCAAGGGCGAGACGCTGTCGATCGCGTTCGCCGGGGAAGGCCAGCACCAGGACGCCGGAGCGAAGATGGTGCACGCCGCCCCGCACACGTCGAGTTCCATCATCTCCAAGTCGGTCGCGCGCGGCGGCGGCCGGACGTCGTACCGGGGTCTGATCCAGATCCTGGAAGGCGCCCACGGCTCCGCCTCCAACGTGCGCTGCGACGCCCTGCTGGTGGACACGATCAGCCGCTCGGACACCTACCCCTACGTCGACGTCCGTGAGGACGACGTGTCGATGGGTCACGAGGCGACCGTCTCCAAGGTCAGCGAGGACCAGCTCTTCTACCTGATGTCTCGCGGGATGACCGAGGAAGAGGCAATGGCGATGATCGTGCGCGGATTCGTCGAGCCGATCGCCCGGGAACTCCCGATGGAGTACGCGCTGGAGCTGAACCGGCTGATCGAGCTGCAGATGGAAGGTGCGGTGGGCTGATCCGGCCCGAATCTGCTCGGCTCTTCCCGGCCCTTCCAGGCCACTCGCGCGAAAACATGCCCAGTCCCAGCGAAACCTGATAGAGAGCCATGACTGAAACTCCGACGACCAAAGCCGTGTCGACCAGGACCAAGCCCGTCGAACTGCACCGGGCCAGCTTCGAGGTCGACGACTTCGAGATGCCCACCGGCCGCGAGGAGGACTGGCGGTTCACCCCGCTGGACCGACTGCGCGGGCTGCTCGACGGCACGGCATCCGACGGCCACCTGAAGTGGTCCACCGATCTGCCGGCCGGGGTCGAGCTGACCACGGTCGGCGCCGGTGACCCGCTGCTGCGCGACGTCCCAAAGCCGGTGGACCGGGTTGCCGCTCTCGCATTGCGCAACTCGGACGGCGCCGTCGTGCTCCGGATCCCGGCCGACACCGAACTCACGGAACCGGCCGTCCTGCGGCTGTCCGGGACCGGTGACGAGCAGGTCTGGGGACACATCGTGATCGATCTCGGTGCGCACTCGAAGGCCACCGTCGTGATCGAGCACACCGGCAGCGCCCGCTACGCGGCCGGTGTGTCCGTGCTGGTCGGGGACGGCGCCAAGCTGGACCTGGTCGGTATGCAGCTCTGGGACCGCAGCGCCGTGCACCTGCAGCACGTCGGCATCCGGCTCGGCCGCGACGCCACGATCCATTCCACTCAGGTGTCGCTGGGCGGCGACCTGGTCCGGGTCGTGGAGACCGTGGAGTACACCGGCCCGGGTGGCGACGCGCAGCTCGCCGGCCTGTACATCGCCGACGCCGGTCAGCACCTGGAGCACCGGCTTTTCGTCGACCACTCCGCGCCGAACTGCAAGAGCAACGTCCTCTACAAGGGTGCGTTGCAGGGCGAGGGTGCGCACACCGTCTGGATCGGTGACGTGCTGATCCGGGCCGGTGCCGAAGGCACCGACACCTACGAGCAGAACCGCAACCTGGTCCTGACCGACGGTGCTCGGGCCGACTCGGTGCCCAACCTGGAGATCGAGACCGGCGAGATCGTCGGCGCTGGGCACGCCAGCACCACCGGCCGCTTCGACGACGAGCAGTTGTTCTATCTGCAGGCCCGGGGAATCACCGAGGCCGAGGCTCGCCGCCTGGTAGTGCGCGGTTTCTTCGTCGAGCTGATCCGCCGGATCGGCGTCCCTGCGATCGAGGACCGCCTGATGGCGGCCGTCGAGGCCGAACTGGAGGATGTCGCGTGAGCGCGGGCGAGCTGACCGAGCGGAACGGCGAGCGTGCGTGTTCGCTCGACGATCTGCCCGAGGCCGGGGCCATCCAGGTGATCATCGGCGGGGAAATGATCGCCGTGGTCCGGGACGATTTCGGCGACATTCACGCGATCAGTGACATGTGCACCCACGCCACCGTGTCGCTCTCGGAGGGCGAGGTGGAGGACTGCACGATCGAGTGCTGGCTGCACGGTTCGCGCTTCGACCTGCGAACCGGTGAGCCGACCGGACTGCCGGCCATCACCCCGGTGGACGTCTACCCCGTAACGATCGAGGGCGACGACGTCTACGTCGACACCTCGCGCACCGTCGGTGTGGAGAACGCCGCCGCCAACGCATCCAAGGAGAACTGAACGGCATGGCAACACTAGAGATTCGCGACCTGCACGTCAGCGTCCAGACCGAGACCGGCGCCAAGGAGATCCTCCGCGGGGTCGAGTTGACGGTCCGCTCCGGCGAGACTCACGCGATCATGGGCCCGAACGGCTCCGGCAAGTCCACCCTGGCGTACGCGATCGCCGGGCACCCCAAGTACACGATCACCAGCGGTACCGTCACCCTGGACGGCGAGGATCTGCTGTCCAAGAGCGTTGACGAGCGGGCCCGCGCCGGGCTCTTCCTCGCCATGCAGTACCCGGTCGAGGTCGCCGGCGTCACCGTCTCCAACTTCCTCCGGACGGCGAAGACCGCGATCGACGGCCAGGCCCCGAGCCTGCGGCACTGGGTGAAGGACATGAAGGGCGCGATGGAGTCGCTCCGGATGGACCCCTCGTTCGCCGAGCGTGACGTCAACGCGGGCTTCTCCGGTGGCGAGAAGAAGCGCCACGAGATCCTCCAGATGGAACTGCTCAAGCCGAAGATGGCGATCCTCGACGAGACCGACTCCGGGCTCGACGTCGACGCGCTCAAGGTGGTCTCCGAGGGAGTGAACCGGGTCCGCGAAGGCAGTGACATCGGCGTCCTGCTGATCACCCACTACACCCGGATCCTGCGCTACATCAAGCCGGACTTCGTGCACGTCTTCGTCGACGGCCGGATCGTCGCCGAGGGTGGCCCGGAACTGGCTGACGAGCTCGAAGCCTCCGGGTACGACCGATTCACGGCCGTCCCGGCTGCGAAGAGCTGAAGCGTAGAGAGCTGAATCCGGTGAGCGTCCAAACGACAGCCCCCAGCGCGCGTCGAGACAGTGCGCTGAGTGCTGCGTTGAGTGGTCTCGAGGTTGATCAGTTGCGTGCCGACTTCCCCATCCTGCAACGGACGGTGACCGACGGCGCGCGACTGGTGTACCTCGACTCGGGCGCCACCTCGCAGCGGCCGCGGCAGGTGCTGACGGCCGAGCGGCGGTTCGCCGAGACGTCGTACTCCGCCGTCCACCGTGGTGCGCACACCCTCGCCGGTGAGTCGACGGATGCCTTCGAGGCCGCCCGGGAGGCGGTCGCCGGCTTCGTCGGGATGCCCGCCGAAGGGCTGGTCTGGACCCGGAACGCCACCGAGGGGATCAACATCCTCGCCTCCGCACTGACCGACCCAGCGGCGGGGGCGCTCGCGCTCCAGCCCGGCGACGAGGTCGTGGTGACCGAGATGGAGCACCACGCGAACCTGGTGCCCTGGCAGCGGGCCTGTGCCCGTTCCGGGGCGACGCTGCGCTGGATCCCACTGGCCGACGACGGGCGGCTCGATCTGGGCGGCCTCGACGAACTGATCGGCTCGCGCACCAAAGTGCTTGCCTTCACTCATGTTTCGAACGTTCTCGGCACCGTCAACCCGGTGGCCGAGTTGGTCGGCCGGGCCCGCGCAGTCGGTGCGCTGACCGTGCTGGACGCCTGCCAGTCGGTGCCGCACCTGCCGGTGGACGTGGCCGCGCTCGGGGTGGATGCCGCGGTCTTCTCCGGGCACAAGATGCTCGGCCCGACCGGGATCGGTGCCCTGGTCGCCCGGCCGGAGTTGCTCAATGCGTTACCTCCGGTAGTCACCGGGGGATCGATGGTCGAGGTCGTGACGATGACGACGGCCACGTTCCGGGACGCGCCGCAGCGGTTCGAGGCCGGGACACCGCCGGTCAGCCAGGCGGTGGCGTTGCACGCGGCGGTCGACTACCTGTCCGCCGTCGGGATGGACCGGATCGCGGCCCGGGAAGCCGAGCTCACCCTTCAATTGCTGGCCGGGGTCGCGAGTGTGCCCGGTGTCCGGGTGATCGGCCCGACCGACTCGGCGTCCCCGGATGACCGGATGCCGATCGTCAGCTTCGAGGTGGACGGCGTCCACCCGCACGACGTCGGCCAGGTGCTTGATGCCGCCGGGATCGCCGTCCGGGTGGGTCACCACTGTGCGCAGCCGGTGCACCGCCGGTACGGCGTCAACGCCAGTACCCGGGCCAGCGCCTACCTGTACACGACGGACGACGAGGTGGCGGCCTTCGTCGCCGCCCTCGGCACGGTCCGAGCCTTTTTCGGGAGGAACTGAATGGCTGCCGGATCCCTCGAAGGGCTCTACCAGCAGGTGATACTCGATCACGCCAAGGAAAAGCACGGTCATGGCCTGCGGGAGACGCCAGTCGCTGACCCGGCTGACTCGGTGCGCTGGGTGCGCTCGGGGGAGAGCCGGCAGTACAACCCGCTCTGCGGCGATGAAGTGACGCTGCGGATCGCGGTCTCCGGGACCGATGGCGCCGCCTCCGAACGGGTTGTGGACGATCTCTCCTGGGCCGGCGAGGGCTGCTCGATCAGCCAGGCCGCCACCTCGGTGCTGCACGACCTGGTCGTCGGGCGCTCGGTGGATCACGCGCTGGGTATCGTCGGTGACTACCGGGAGATGCTCCGCGGCCGAGGCCTGGTTGAGCCGGACGAGGACGTCCTGGGCGATGCGGTCGCCTTCGCCGGCGTCGGCCGGCACGCAAACCGAGTGAAATGCGCGATCCTGGGATGGACCGCGTTCGAAGATGCGTTGTTACGGAGCGGGTCCGGTTTGGATTCAGCGTCCGGTTCGGATTCACCTGAAGGAAAGGTTCGGTAGATGAGCGAGCAGGCAGTGAGCACGAACCCGGCCGATGTCCCGGCGGATGTCGCGGACGTCGAGGAGGCACTGCGTGACGTCGTCGACCCCGAGCTGGGAATCAACGTCGTCGACCTGGGCCTGATCTATGGGATCACTATCGACCAGAACAACCACGCCGTCATCGACATGACACTCACCTCGGCGGCCTGCCCGCTGACCGACGTGATCGAGGATCAGGCGACCGCCGCGCTCAGCCCGATCGTCAAGGGCCACAGCATCAACTGGGTCTGGATGCCGCCGTGGGGCCCGGACAAGATCACCGACGACGGCCGCGACCAGCTCCGCGCCCTCGGCTTCAACCTCTAGGCGCTGGGTGAGCTCAGCGCTCATCGAGGGCGATCCGGATTGCCCGGCCGCGCTCGGGTAGCTCCTTGACCAGGTCGAACTTGGGATCGCCGATCTCCAGGTGCAGGCCGCGGCGCAACCGGCTCAGCGGGCGCAGCCGGGGATCGGCCAGCACCCGATCGATCAGCGCCCGATCGCCGCCGGTGATCAGCGCGTCGTCACCGATCCCGGACAGCAGCACCCGGACCGCGACCTCCGTCGTCGTCCCGACCAACCCGTGCACCTGGCCGTCCCGGCGGCGGGCGAACCGTTGCTGCGACCACCCACCGGCCGCCGTCCGGCCCTGGACGTACCTGGACCCGACCTTGGACGCCGTCACCGTGTCCCGGGTCAGCACCGCGCAGGCGTACCCGCCCCGACGGATCAGCAGCGCGCGCAGCACCGGCACGCTGTGAGCGTTCGCCACCAGGGCGGCAGCTGCTTGTGCCGGGGTCGGTTCGCCGGCCGGTCGTGCGGCGACACTCTGCGACCCCGTCGAACCTGGTAGGTCGGGCGCTTTGGCGCCTTGATCGATCAGGTCGGTCAGCGGGTCGAACGCCGGGTAGAGGATCGCGGTGGAGCCATCCGGGCACTCGAGTTCCACCCGGTCGGCGTGCACAGTCGTGCGCACCCCAGGATGTCGCTCGCCGAACCCGGCCACCCACCGCTCCACCCGCGCAGGCGGGACGAACACGGTTCTCATCAGCGCAGGCTAGCCCCGCCGACCGTCAAGACCCGCAGGGGTTAGAGGGCGGCGAAGGTGTCGCACCGGTCGATGTCGCCGCTGGTCGCACCCGTGGTGAACCACTTCTTGCGGTCGGCCGCGGAGCCGTGCGTCCAGGAGTCCTGGTCGATTTGGCCCTGCGACTGCTTCTGGATCCGGTCGTCCCCGACCGCCGAGGCCGCCTTCTGCGCCTCGGCGATGTTTTCCGTTGTCAGGTTGATACCACTGCTCTGCTGATCGGCGAGCTTGGACCAGACCCCCGCGTAGCAGTCGGCCTGCAACTCCATCGCCACGGAATACCTGTTCGTGTCATCCGGGTTCTGCTGCTGGGCGGCCCGGACCTTGCGCTCGGTGCCGAGCACGGTTTGCAGGTGATGGCCGAATTCGTGGGCGACGATGTACGCCTGCGCGAAGTCCCCGTTGGCGCCCAGTTGGGACTGCAACTGCTCGAGGAAGGCCAGATCGAGGTAGATCTCCTCGTCTCCGGGGCAGTAGAACGGGCCGACGTCGGCGGACGCGTCGCCGCAGGCGGTTCGGGCCGCATTGTCGAAGAAGGCCAGTTTCGGCGGGCGGTAGCTCAGCCCGCGACGGTTGAACTCGTCCGACCAGGTGTTGTCCGCGATGTCGTACACCTTGATCAGCCGGCAGTCGGTGTACTTCTCCAGCGCTTTCTCGGCGTTGCACCGGGCCTGCAGTTCCTCGCTCGACTCCTGCTGACCGGTGCTGTTCGCACTACCGCTGCCGAGCTGCGGGAACGAGGAGGTCGACCCGCTTCCGCCACCGAGCACCTGGAACAAGATGAAGATCACGATCCCGACCAGCCCGGTGCCGCCGCCGATCGCCATGCCGCCGCCCGGGAAACCGCCGCCACCACGGCGGTCGTCGACCCCACTGATGTCGACCCTGTTGTCGTCGAACTCAATCGGCACGGAATCTCCCTGAGGGGCTCTGGCGTTACCGGTATCACCCAGGTACGAGGCGTAACCGTCACGGGCACGGTATCGCTCTCCCGTAGAATGGGCATTCCACGCCGTCAGGTCCCGTCCCCAGCTGCAGGAGCCCAACCCCCATGATCGTCGCTACAGGTGTGGAGCTTCGTGCTGGAGCGCGGTTGCTCGTCGGCGGGGCCAACTTCCGGGTCGGTCCCGGCCAACGCGTCGGTCTAGTCGGGCGCAACGGTGCTGGCAAGACCACGCTGACCAAGGTGCTGGCCGGCGAGTCGGCCCCGGCCAAGGGCACGGTGACCCGGACGGGTGAGATCGGCTACCTGCCGCAGGACCCACGCACCGGCGACCTGGAGATGCTGGCCCGCGACCGGGTGCTGTCCGCTCGCGGCCTGCACGACATCGTCACCGGCATGCGGGCCACCGAGGGTGCGATGGCCAGCGCCGACGACGAGACCCGGGACGCCGCCATGGAGCGCTATGGCCGGCTGGAGGCCGAGTTCACCACCCGGGGCGGCTACGCGGCCGAGAGCGAGGCGGCGACGATCTGCGCCAGCCTGAGCCTGCCCGAACGGGTGCTGGAGCAGCCGATCGGCACGCTTTCCGGTGGCCAGCGCCGCCGGGTCGAGCTGGCCCGGATCCTGTTCTCCGGCGCGCCCACCCTGCTGCTGGACGAGCCGACGAACCACCTGGACGCCGACTCGATCAACTGGTTGCGCGACTACCTCAAGGTGTGGGCCGGTGGACTGATCGTGATCAGCCACGATGTCGGCCTGCTGGAGGCGACCGTCAACCAGGTCTTCCACCTCGACGCCACCCGGTCCGAGATCGACATCTACAACGTCGGCTGGAAGAAGTACCTGGAAGCGCGCGAGACCGACGAGAAGCGCCGCCGCCGCGAACGCGCCAACGCGGAGAAGAAGGCGTCCGTCCTGTTCACCCAGGCGGCCAAGATGGGAGCCAAGGCGACCAAGGCGACCGCCGCGCAGAACATGGCCAAGCGGGCGGAGAAGTTGCTGGCCGGTCTGGACGAGGTGCGCACCGCCGACAAGGT
>JANNPJ010000829.1:0-15048 GCA_031400005.1 Kineosporiaceae bacterium
GCCTGCAGCCGCCCGCGTGGTCTGTTGCGCCATGATCGATCCCCTTGTCCGCCTCGAGCGTCGGAACTGGTCAGCTGTCCAGCGAGTCGTCTTCCACGCGCTGGTCGCCCTCGCCACCCTCGACGTTGACCTCGACCACCGGCGACAGGTTGTCGTTGAACCCTCCGCCGTCGCGCCCGCTGTCGCCGCCGTCCGAGCTCCGGTCCAGGCCATCGTCGGCCTGAGCGGACAGGACCCGGGGGCCGTCGAACGGGTCGTCGTTCTGGTCACCGGGGCCGTGCTCTTCGTCGACGTTGGACTGGACGTTGGTGTCCACGCTCTGCCCGGTGGCGTTGCCCCCCTGGGAGTTGGCGGCACCTTCCTCGTTGAAGACGTCGCCCTGGACGTTCCCCTCGCCGAAGCCGAGGCTGGAGTCCTCGATCTTGCCGCCCTCATTGTCCAGGATGGTGCTTCCACCGGTGGCGAAGTTCCCGTCCTCGTTGTCGATGATGGTGTTGCCGTCACCGACCGCGGAGTTCTCGAGGTCGACGTCGTCGCCGGCCGTGACTGCACCGTCGCCGGAGTTGGACACCACGTCGCCGTTCTCGGACTGCACCACCGAGGAGCCGTCACCGGAGTTGGACTGCGCGTCCCCGGACCCGGACTGGGCAGCCGAGGAACCGGCTCCAGTGGCGGCGTTCTGGTCGCCGTCGCCGGAATTCACCGCGTTGCCATCGCCGATGACGTCGATGTCGTCGTTGTCCTGGTCGATGTCGATGTCGCCGTTGACCGGGCCCAGGATGTCGATGTGGTTGTCGTTGATCTCCTGGTAGTTGTAGTTCTGCGTCACCTGCTGGACGATCTGGGCGTTGGCGCCACCGCCAGCGGCTCCACCGCCACCGCCACCGCCACCGCCACCGCCGAAGCCGCCGCCGCCGCCACCGCCGCCACCGCTGCCGCCGCTGCCGCCGCTGCTGCCGCTGAAGGAACTCCCACTCTGGTTCACATTCCCGTAGTTGTTGTAGTTCGAGTTGGCGGTGTTCAGGAAGCTCTGCATGTCGGGTGACAACCCGGGCTGCTCGCACAGGTAGTCGAACACCTCGCTCATATCGGCGCTCTCCAGCGTCTCGTCGGTGACACCGGTTTCGGCCTTGGCCTGGGCGATGGCAGCATCCGGCCCCAGCCCGAGGGTGTTCTGCAGTGCGGAGAGGATCATCTGGCCAACCTCTGCGGTGGCCTCGGTGACGTCAGGCATTTTCTTTCTCCTTCATCCGAGCCCCACCGGCTGGTTGGGCTGTGTCTCTAGATTGGCTTCGGGACCCCGACCCCCACATCGGGGATCCCCCCCTCGTGGGAGGGGAGTCAGGGGGGATCGGCCGCAGCTCCGAACAGCGACTGCAGGGTGGAGAAGAAGTCGGCGCGGGTGGTTGCCCCGAGCTTCGTCCTGATCCGGGCGACGTGGTGCTCGACTGTCTTGGGCGCGATGAACAGCTGGGCCCCGATCTCCCGGTGGGTGCGCCCGGCCAGCACCTGCCGGGCCACTTCGATCTCCCGTTCCGAGAGCCCGGCCTGCTGGGCCGGATCAACCGCGCGGGTTGCGGGAGCGGTGAGCTCCCGGGCGCGTTCGAGCAGCCGACGGGCGGCTGCGGCATCGGGCACCCGGATCGCCGCGTCGCCGGCCAATCTTGCTGCTTCCCAAGGGAGTTCGGCGGCTGCAAGGCCGTCGCAGGCCGCGATGACCAGATCCGGATCAACGTCACCGGCGAGCGCCCTCGCCCAGGCGAGGGCCGCCGCCTGCTGGGCGAACTGCCGCTCGCCGACGGCCGGAGCGGGTGCGGCGGCGATGATCCGGCCCGCTGCGAGCCGGGCCGCCTCCGGATCGTCGGCGGCCACCGCGACCTGAAGCTGCAACCAGCCGAGCCCGATCACCCACACCGGCGGCGAGCCGAGGCCGTGAAGGATGGCCTCGAATGACGCCAGGATCGGAGCCATCCGCGGGCTGCGACGCAGCCGGGCCGCCGCCACCGCGAATTCTTCGGCCACCTCGATCTGGAACAGGTCCAGGCCCCGACGGGCGAGCACCCGCTCGACCCCGGGCCAGGCCTCCCGCAGGCTCGCGATGTCTCCGGAGCGCCGGGCCAGACCGGCCGACACCGCCGCGAACAGCACCCGATCCCGGCCACCGAGGTCGGCCCCGGCCAGTCGGCGGATCTGCTCATGGGCGGTGTCCAGCCGACCGGTCCGCATTCTGGCCCAAGCCAGCAGCAACCGATGCCGGTCGGCGGCCACCGGGCCACCCACCGCGTGCTTGATCGCCCCTTCCAGCAGGTGCCCAGCCGTCGCGACGTCGCCACTGGTCACCGCGAGGATCGCGCCGAGCGCATGCGGGGTATCCGCAAGTACGTGGCTCGGCGGGGTCCGCTCCAGAGTCTCGGCCGCTTCGATCGCCAAGGGCAGCGCCTCGGCCGGGTCCGAGCAGGCCACGGCGGCCTCGGCGAGCAGGCGCAGGCCAGCCGGGGCCGGGCCGCGGGCTGCCTCCCGCGCCAAATCCAACCGTCCGGTCGCCATCAGCGACGGGACGGCCAGCACCGGTCCAGGGGGCCCGGTGCTCGACAAGCCGGCTCCGGCCCGATCGGCCCGGCCCTGATACGCCGCAACGGCTCCGGCCACCAGCGCGAGCCGGTCCGCGTCCTGCTTCGTGAGCCCCACCGCATCCGGGTCGTCGGGCATCCCGAGCAGCGCCCCCGCCTCGGCCCGGCCCGCGGCCACGGCGGCCTCGGGCGCACCGGCATCGTGTGCGTCGTCGTACCACCCGAGAGCGGCGGCCGGGTTGGTGAATCGCAGGTACTCCCCGGCCGCCAGATAGGCGGCCACGGCGGTTGGCCCGCGCGCTCTGGCGGCGCGTAACTGGATGGCGGCCGCCGTCGGCGCGGCACCGGTGGCGACCAGCGCCTGGGCAAAGTCTTCGTGCAGTCGCCGGCGGTGGCTACCGGCCAACTCGGCCAGCAGAGCCTCGGCCACGGCCGGGATCATCTGCTCGGTCCCGGGCACAAGCATTCCGCAGTCCCGCAGTACCTGCAGCGCGGCCTCCAGACCCGGCGGGTCAAGACCGCAGGCAAGCCTCAGTGCGTCGTCCGGGATCTCCAACCGGAGCGCGAGCACCCGGGCGGTGTGTACCAGCGGCGGGGCGAGCCGGGCCAGCCGTCGCTGTAGCCGGGCCAGCAGCATCGGCGGCGGACCGGCGACCGGATCGACCGGATCGGCGCTGGCGGCCGAGGCCACCGTGACCGCAACCGCCGGTAGGCCGCCGGACGCGGCAAGTACCGCCGCCGCCGTCTGCGCCGAGCATGGTCGACCGGTAACGGCCACGACCAGGGCACGAGTTTGCTCAAAGTTCAAGGCTGCCAACACTTCGACAGCGCCACCGGCGGCGACCGTCTCGTCCAGCTCGGCAAGTTCGGCGGTATCGATGGTGGGACGGCGAGCCAGCACCATCGACAGTCCGGACCTGGCCGCCGCGGTGAGCGTCAGCAAGGTCTCCGGCGACAGCCGGTGCGCGTCATCGACCAGGACCAATGCACCCTCCACAACCGCCTTTTCGAGGCGTTCACGAAGCAGAGAGAAAGGAACCGGGGACGCGTCGAAACGCACCACCGGCAGATCGGCTGCCGCCGCTATCGCATCCAATCGGTGCGTTCGTCCTGCGCCGTCGACACCGACGACCACGGACACCCGGTCGGTTCCATGGATCTGCTCCGACACAACCCGATCTTATGAGCCTATTCCCCGTACGTCTGGGGGTTTGCTCAATCAAATGTCGTCACTGAATACCCCGATCGGTTGACGATCGGTTCGAAATCAGCCCTTTTCGGCGGGGATCAGGCCGCGTTTGACGGCGTCCACCAAACTTTGGTGATCGCGCTCGGTCTGATCGGCATAGGCCCGGGCGAACCGGCACAGCGCAACGTCGAGGTTGTCCGATGCCCCGACATACCCAGCAATCATGGAGGCGCCACTGGTCCGGGCATGACCCTTGGCCAGGAGTCGGCCGCAGATCCCGGCGTAGTCGGTGAGCGCACCAGCATCCAGCGAGTCGACCGCGATCGTGCCCTTCATGTTTCGAAACTGCCGCACGTAGAACTGACGGCCGGCAATCGTGGTCCAACCCAGCAGCGGGTCGCTGACCGTCTGCAACTCCTGCTGGTATTCCACCACCCGTTGCCCCTGGTGGGCGTGCCACGCCGACTCGCCGTGCACATAGCGGGCCAGGACGGACCGGCGAGCCTGCTTCAACTGCAGGAAGACGACGTCGTCGGCGCTGCTGCCCTCACACAGGACGACGTACGCCCGCAACCCGACGCTGCCCACCCCGACCACCTTGTGTGCGACATCCACCACCGAGTAGCCGCTGAGCACCCGCCGCCAGTGCGTGGGCACCGTGGCCAGGTACTCGTCCAGAGCATCGATCAACTGCTCGGCTTCGTCGTCAGCGAGCCGGGTGATCAGCGGAGGCTCCTCAACGATCCGGCGGCCGCTCTCGTCCTGCCGGGTGAACCGGGGCAGCGCCCGGTCGCTGGTTCGGTTTCGGGCATGACCCGCCGCCCGCAGGATCTCCGCCCGCAGCGAGGGATCCGTGGCCGTCGTATGCAGTCGGTCGATGTCCAACCGTTCAAAGGATCGTCCCAGCAGCGGCTGCCCGGCCAGCCAACGCACATGCTCGCGGTACCGGGAGGCCATCGAGGCAACCGCGCTCTCGCACTGCGTCTCGGTGGATTGGTTGTGCCGCCCGGCGACCCAGATGCTCGCCGCAAGACGGCGCAAATCCCATTCCCAGCCACCCGGATGGGCTTCATCGAAGTCGTTGAGATCGATCACCAGGTCACGCTCGGGCGAGGCGTAGAACCCGAAGTTGCCCAGGTGGGCGTCTCCACAAATCACCGGCCGGATCCCGGTCGACGGCAGATGTGCCAGGTCTTCGGCCATCACGACGGCCGTGCCGCGCAAGAACCCGTACGGCGAGGCGATCATCCGCGCCACCCGGACCGGGATCAGCCAGTCGACGCGCCCCTGATGCGACTCGATGATCTGCTGGACGACGTCCGGGCGGCCGACCGGCGGACTCCACTCCCCCAGTGACGAGCGCGGTACCTGCGCGCGCAGACCCCGACCCAAGGCGTACCGCTCGGCCCGTGGTGTCGACCGTCGCCGCAAAGAGGCGTAGGCCCCGGCGTCGGCGGTGTCCAGCACCACATGTCCGTTCCGTCGCACTTCGGTCATGTGCCACCTCGCTGGACTAACCACCCATTGACTACCGTCTCCGGTGATCGTCGCACTTCCACCAGCAGCCGTCTGCCCCCGCTGACCCGCGGAAGGTGGGTTAGGCCGTCAGCTCCGACCGGCCCTCCGGCTGCTCGATCTGAGGATCCTCCGGCTGCCCGATCCGGGGGAACGGCGTGGTCGAGAAGATCACCTCGACCGGCACCCCGAAGAAACCGGCAATCCGGAGCGCCAGAAACAGGCTGGGGCTGTACTCACCGCGTTCCAGGTAGCCGATGGTCTGGTAGTGGACGCCCAGCGCGTCGGCGAGGTCCCGACGGGAGATGTTGCGCTCCACCCGCAGCATCGCGATCCGATTGTGGACGGTTTCGTTCGTTGAACCCATCGTCTCAGAAGCCCGCGTTCATGGCGCGCTGGCGGCGTTCCTCGACGACGGAGCCGGACTCGCGCTGCGCCATCCGGCGCAGCACTCGGGGTGCGACGGCAAGTCCGACGACGGCCCAGAGACCGAGCATGCCGAATGTCTCCAGGTGCCGCCACGACTGGCCGATCTCTGCCAGCGCGGCGCTGTCCGGCAGCATCGCCGAGCGCATGCCGAGCCCGAGCCAGTACACCGGGAACACCTGGGCAACCGGGTGCAGCCAGTCCGGAAGGCCGGAAATCGGATAGAAGATCCCGGAAATTGCAATCATCGCGCTGATCGGCAGGAAGCTGAAACCGAACCCGGAAGCGGAGCTCTTGACCAGCGATCCGACGATCGCTCCCCACGGCAGGGTGGCGAGCAACCCCAGAGCGATGATGGCGATCAGAATCAGCCAGCCGCCCACGCCGATCGAAGCCACGGCATCCAGGAAGATCAGCCCGGCCGCCAAGAAAATCACCAAACCCAGGACGATGTTGAGCGCCGCGAACACGACTCGGGCCACCAGATAGGCAATCATCCCATTCGGCGTGGACTTGGCTCGCAGCAGCGTCCCGTCCTCGCGCTCGACGGCCAACATCATCGCGGTGTTCATCCATCCGGCGAGGATGACGTTCATCCCGAGGAGCCCGGGCAGCGTCGCCAGGGCGAGCGAGATATTCGTTCCCGGAATCGTGGCATCTCTCTGCAGGAACAGAACCAGCAGGAAGATGCCATTGATGAGGGCCATCCAGATCTGGTCGGCGCGGGTAGTGATGCTCTGCCGAAACTCGATCCAACCGCGGGACAACCCGAGCCGGACAGCGTGCAATTGGGGGTTCATCGCTGGCCTCCGAACGCCGCAGCCGGCTCTTCCGACCGATCCGGTAACCCGCTCTCGTGCTGCTGGACCAGAGTCATGTAGGTGTCCTCCAGGGTTGTGCGCTGCACCTCGAGGTCGGCGATCTCCTCCCCGTACTGGATGAACAGATTCCGGACGAAACCGGTGGCATCGGCCGCCGAGTGCACGAACCGCTGCCCATCACGGGCCCAGCGCACCTCGGTTTGCCCCGAGACCTGCCGGGAAAGCTGGTCGGCGCTGCCGTCGGCGACGATCTTGTGCCCGGCCAGGATCAAGATTCGGTCGGCCAACTTCTCCGCCTCGTCCAAGTCGTGTGTGGTGAGCAGGATGGTGGTGCCCTCCAGATCGGCCAGCCGATGGACGACGTCATGAAATTCACGTCGTGCTTGCGGATCGAATCCGGCGGTCGGCTCGTCCAGGAACAACAGTTCCGGGCGCCCGACGATGCCGATCGCCACATCCAGGCGACGGCGTTGCCCGCCCGACAGTGAGGAAATCCTCTGGTTCGCATGTTCCGTCAGACCGACCATTGCGATCAGTTCGTCCGTATCGAGCGGTCGGCGGCGATCTGAGGTGGAGTACGGCAGGTAGTACTGGCCGAGGTGATACAGCAGTTCACGCACCTTCCACCGCGCGTGATCGCGCCAGGACTGCAGCACCACGCCGATCCTGGCCCGCCATTGCTCATCACCGCGCGCCGGATCCACGCCGAGGACGCTGACCTCACCGCCCGATCGCCTCCGGAAGCCCTCCAGGATCTCGATGGTGGTGCTCTTGCCGGCGCCGTTCGGCCCGAGCAAGGTCACTACCTCCCCTCGCTGGGCAGTGAACGAGATTCCCGCCAGCACCTCCACGGATCCGTAGCTCATCCGCAGGTCACGCACGTCGATCACGGCCCCCTCCACCGCGTCGACGCCCTGCGGGCGCCCCAACGCCCCCGTCACCGTCATGATCCCTACCTCCATTGCGCCGTATTGCAACATCATCATTTGATAGTAGGAGTACTACATTCACACGCAGCACTACATCCAGTCAACCCACTGCCACTCGGCTCACAGGGCCTTTAGCCCTCAGTGCTCACGGTCGGGTCTGGCACAGTTACGACGTGGCATTCACAGTCGAGGACGTCGTCGCACGGCTCGAGGACGCCGGGGTCCGACTGGACCGCGGCCTGACCGAGGCGGACGTGAAGCGGGTGGAGAAGAAGTTCGGGTTCGCCTTCGGCCCAGATCATCGCGCCCTGCTCCGGACCGCCCTGCCACTCGGTGACGCCTGGCTGAACTGGCGGCACGCGACCCCAGCGAAGATCCGCGAACGTCTACAGGCGCCAATTGAGGGCGTCGTTTTCGACGTCCTCAACAGCGGTTTCTGGCTGCCGTCCTGGGGCCCCCGACCCGAAGCTGACTCAGCGGCGGAAAAAGCCGCCCGGCAGCACCTGACCCGGGTGCCGGCTCTGATCCCGCTCTACGACCACCGCTACCTGCCGGCCGCGCCGGCCCCGGCGGGGAGCCCGGTGTTCTCGGTGCACCGGACCGACGTCACCATTTACGGTCTCGACCTCCTGGAGTACGTGGACGTCGAGTTCGGCGACGCCCAGCCCCCGGTGACCGGGTCGGCCGACCGGCCCCGACTGGAGTTCTGGTCCGACCTCGCGGTCGGCGGCGCCACCCCACCCCCTCCTCCGTGATCAGGCACGAACTGACATCTCAACCGAAAGCGCCAGTGCGTGCGCGATCACGGGAACAGCCGGGACATCGTCCGGTTACTGACGGGTTTCTCCCTATTCGTGACATGAGATCCGCCTGTGACGACATGTTACGTAATAGGCTAAATAGGTGATTCCCCTCTCCGCCCCTGAGAAGTCTCGAGGAGGATGATGGCCACCGAACCGGCGGAGATACACCGAGTCGCTCCGCTTCAGGTCAAGAACCTCGTCTACGAACGACTGCGCAAGTCCCTCGTCGATCGGACGTTCACGCCCGGGGAAGCGCTGCGCGAAGCAGCCCTGGTGGAGCGATTCGGGGTCAGCAAGACTCCGATTCGAGAGGCCCTGGTCCGACTGGAACGCGAGGGCCTGGTCGAGATCGTCCCCTACCGTGGCGCTCGGGCTCGCACCTACAGCCGGGCCGATGTGCGCGAGTTCTACGAAGTCCGGGAGATCCTGGAGGCCGAAGGCGTCCGGCGCGCCAGCGAGGAAGCCGGCGGCGGGATTCGGGAAGCGCTCGCCCGCAACGTTGACTCCAGCGCCTCAGCCCTCGAGCGAGAGGATCTGCAGGCGGTCGCGGACCACCTCGACGAGTTCGGCGCGCTGCTGCTCGGTCAGTTGCAGAACGAGATGATCGCCGACCTCCTGGAGCGACTGCAGGCGCACTTGAAACGGATCGGCCGGGTGGATCTCAGCAAAGATCACTACGCCGCGCTCGTCGACGAACAGCGCGCGATCCTGAACGCGATCCTGGCCCGCGAGGCCGGACGAGCCCAGGATCTACTCCGCCGCCACCTTCACCAGTTGCTGGACGACCACCTCGAGGCCACGGACGCGACCACCTGATCGACCGATCTGCTGATCGCCCAATCCGCCTGATCGCCCGATCTGCCCGATCGCCTCGTTCGGCTGATCGCTGGTCTGGATCAGAGGTCGCACCGCCAGATGGGTGAAACTGGCCTGCGGACCCTGCCTGATCGCCTCGTTCGGACCCTGTCTGCCGAGGGACTCAGCCGGTCCAGTTTGGTGGATTGGCGTTGAATAGCCGACCTGAACGAGCTTGGCGATATCTGGGGCACTCTGGCCCGATCTAGGCGGATCCGTGCGATACCCGTCGGTCGCTCTGGCCCAAATGCCGGCTCATCCACTCTACCTGGGTCGACGATGCGATCGGTTTTGCCTCCGCAAGGCTTCTACCAGGCCGGATGTGTGAACGTTCACATGAAGAACGGTCGAAAGCGTCCGCTGAGGTAAAGTACTGGGTGTCAGCCGGAGAGGTCGCCCGAAGTGACGTTATTCAATTGTGACCGATCCGCCTTGACCGCGGAAATGTTATCGATAACAATCCTCGTGATGTGAATTGGATCACGTTCGAAGGAGAACGCCGTGTTTAGCAGATCAGTGGTCGCAGTGACGACCGGAATGCTCGCCCTCAGCTTCCTTACCGCCTGCGGAAGCAGCGACGACGCGGCTGAGCCCGGCGCCAGCGCCGGTGCCGGCGACAAGAAGATCACCATGGGCTTCGCTCAGGTCGGTGCCGAGAGCGGTTGGCGTACCGCCAACACCAACTCGATCAAGAAGTCTGCCGACGAGGCCGGCATCACGCTGAAGTTCGCCGATGCTCAGGGCAAGCAGGCGAACCAGATTCAGTCGATCCGGTCGTACATCCAGCAGAAGGTGGACGTGATCGCCTTCTCGCCGGTGGTCGAGTCCGGCTGGGACAGCGTTCTCAAGGAAGCCAAGGACGCGAAGATTCCGGTGATCTTGACTGACCGCGCCGTCGACTCCGCGGACAAGACGCTCTACAAGTCCTTCCTCGGCTCCGACTTCGTCAAGGAAGGCACCAAGGCCGGCGAGTGGCTGGTCGAGGAGTCCAAGGCCGCCAAGGCCGTGAACATCGTCGAACTCCAGGGCACCACCGGATCCGCACCGGCGAACGACCGGAAGAAGGGCTTCACGGACGCGATCGCGGCCGACCCCAAGCTGAAGATCATCGCCAGCCAGACCGGTGACTTCACCCGGGCCGGTGGCAAGCAGGTCATGGAGGCGTTCCTCAAGTCTCACAAGGGCAACATCAACGTCCTGTTCGCGCACAACGACGACATGGCGTTGGGTGCAATCGAAGCGATCGAGGGTGCTGGGCTCAAGCCCGGCAAGGACATCCAGATCATCTCGATCGACGCCGTGAAGGACGGGATAACCGCCCTCTCCGAAGGCAAGATCAACTCCATCGTCGAGTGCAACCCGCTGCTTGGGCCGCAACTGATGGACGCCGCCAAGAAGGTTGTTGCTGGCGAGACGGTGCCGGAGCGGATCGAGACCGAAGAGGGCACGTTCACCCCGGCGCAGGCCAAGGAAGTTCTTGCCAGCCGCGAGTACTGATAGTCAGCAGCATCGCTTCACGACAGCACTCCTCGTCGGCAGCGTGAACGGCCAGCAGTACTGATAGCTGGCAGCATCGAAGACAGCCGAATGGACCCGACCCACTGCGGATCGGGTCCATTCGGCTGTGTTGTGCTGTTGCAGCCGAGTAGCCCGGCCGCCCGAAGATCCGGGCAGCCGGGCTACTCGAGGTCAGCCTCGGTCAGACGACGGACGTGCGGTACTTTCCCGGACGATCAGCTCCGGAGCGATCACCACCCGGCCGACGATCGCCTGACCGGTCTCGATCTCTGCCAGCAGGGTCTGCAGACTGCGCCGACCCACGGTGTCGAACGGCTGCCGCACGGTGGTCAGCGGTGGGCTGAAGAAGCCGGACTCCGGGATGTCGTCGAAACCGACCAGGCTCACGTCGTCCGGAACGCGTCGACCGTGTTCCTTCAACGCCCTCAGCACACCCAACGCCATCTGGTCGTTACCCACGAAAACCGCTGTCACCTCTGGCATTCGGCCAATGATCTGGCCAGCCTCATAGCCTGACCTCGGGCTCCAGTCACCGGACAACGCGGGCGGAACCTCCGCCCCAGCAGCGGTGAGCGCGGCCGTCCATCCGGAGATCCGATCCTGCGATTCATACCAACCGGCCGGCCCGCTGACATGCCAGACCGTCCGATGCCCTTGGCTGAGCAGGTGGTCGGTGGCGATCCGGGCACCAGTTGCCTGGTCGACGGAAACGATCGGCAGGCTGGCCCGCGGCGAGGACTCCACTGCGACCAGGGGAATCTGCTGCGCCAGTGCCGTCAGCGACTCACCTATCGACATCAACGGAGCGATCGCCACGATTCCATCCACCCGCTGCTTGTGCAGGTTCGCCACCGCTCGTTCCAGCGCACCTTCCTCGCCGTCCCGGACGCTCACGATGGTGAGCATGTACCCCTGGTCACGAGCAGCAGCCTCGACGCCATAGAGCATCGACATCGGCCCGTAGAGGGTCCCGGCGAGGGTGATCACTCCGAGCGTCTTGGAGCGACCGGTCGCCAGCGTCCGGGCTGCCGAGTTCGGCCGGTACCCGAGCTCGTCGATTGCCGCCAGAACCAGCGTTCGGGTTCGTGGACTGACACTGGGATGCAGATTCAGCACTCTGGAGACGGTCTGATGAGACACGCCCGCGAGTCGGGCCACGTCGTACATTGCCGGTCTGCGGTGAAGGGGTGCCGGGGACGATCCCTCGTCCTCGACGGGGTCCGGCTGCATTGCCGGGTTGGCAGTGGACATGACCGCGATCTCACCTGGTCCTCGTGGTCGACATGCCGACCTCCATCGGCCAGGCGACTTAAGTGTAGTTGGAAACACTGCCAATCGGCCCGGCGAGTTGGACCTTTGTTGACTTTTATTCGTTCCTCGGATGTCACCTCCTCTTGGCTTCTGCAGAGCAATCAGTGCAGACCGGGTCTCGGCTGCGGCAGGCCCGCCGCAACGGCAGCGATATCGACGACCTAAGGCGCTGTTTCCCGGCCACCGGCACCTCGAGGATCGGGGTGCCGTGAGGTCGCCGGCAATAGCCAATACACCATCAGCAACTCGATTTACAACATAATCCGTAGGTGACCAGGCTCGCCGGCCGCTGCCTGGCACCGAACCGAAGTCAACCGCCGCGAATTCGGGTGACGTCAATATCCGGGCATACACCGACGCCAATCAATGGCAACGTTTAGACGACGTCCAGACCAGCAGGTACATACCTCATGGACAACGAATTCTATGCGCCGGTCACCGGCCGCGAGATGCCCGAGTTGACCGCTCGTGAAAGCCTCATTCGATCGTCCTTTCACGGAATTCATGCTTTCCTCGCTCTGATCACGAACGAGGGTTGACCCGCCGCTCTAACGCGGACGCCGTCCTCAGTACCGCCGCGGTCAGGTGCTCCACGTCACCGTCAACTGCCTGGCCCAACTCAAAAGTGATCGCCACGGCAGCAGTCGGGTGCCCGGTATGACCACGCACCACGGCAGCCACCGACGAAAACCCCGGAGTGATCTCGCCATGCTCTTGGGCGAACCCGTCCCGCCGCACCTGGGTGAGGACCTGCCGCAGCTGGGACGGCGTCCCCGGGCCCACGCCGTGGCGCAGCACGAACGCCGTCACATCCGGGAAGAGCGCTCTGACCTGGGCTGGCGGCAGCGCGGCAAGCATCGCCCGGCCGCTGGCCGCCAGTTGTGCCGGCAGCCGCACTCCGACATCGGTGACCAGCGAGGGCCGTCGAGGGGCCCGCTCCTCCACCACGTAGAGCACCTCACGACCGTGCAGGACGGCCAAGTGGGCGGTCTGCTGGACTTCGTCCACCAATCGGGCCATCAGCGGGCGAGCCAGGCGCTGGAGCGGTTCCTGCCGCGAGTAGGCCGTGCCGATCTCGAATGCGGCGACCCCTAACCCGTACCGTCGCTCCTCCGGCAGATGGGTGACGAAACCCTCGTCGATCATCACCGCCAGCAGGTGATAAACGGTGCTGCGCGGAACGCCGAGATCCCGGGCGATCACCGCCGCCGGGACTGGTCCCGCAGCCGCAGCCAGCAGTCGCAGTACCGCGAGCGCCCTGGTCGCCCCCGGAACCTGGGGTCGACCGGTCGGCTCCGGAAACGGGCCGTCGTAGGTCATCCGAAAATCATCTCGTATCCCAGACGGAACCCGGAGTGGCGGGGCGCCGGTGACACCACAGAGCCGATCGAATGGGCGGATGGACACTCTGAAACGGATCGCGGTGAGCACCGAACCGGTGACCGAGGCGGAGGTGGTAGCCGTCGCCCGGCAGGCTGCCGGAGTCGAACTGTCGGCCGATGCGCTGGCGGCTATCGCCCAAAGCCGGGCGGTGATTGAGGCGCTGGCCGCGGATGAGACGCCGCATTACGGCGTCTCGACCGGATTCGGTGCCTTGGCCACCACGCATATCCCGATCGCCCGGCGGGCCGAGCTGCAACAGGGCCTGATCCGCTCGCACGCAGCCGGCTCCGGTGCAGAGGTGGAGCCTGAGGTGGTCCGCGCGCTGATGCTGCTGCGGCTGTCCACCCTGGCCACCGGACGGACCGGGGTGCGACTGGAGACCGCGCAGACCTATGCGGCCATGCTGGATGCCGGAATCACCCCAATTGTGTACGAGTACGGCTCTCTCGGCTGCTCCGGCGACCTCGCCCCCCTGGCCCACTGCGCCTTGGCGCTGATCGGCGAAGGTGAGGTGCGGGATGCGTCCGGCACCCGCCGACCCGCCGCGGACGCGCTTCGGGCAGCCGGTCTGACCCCGATCACGCTAGCCGAGAAGGAGGGCCTGGCGCTGATCAACGGCACCGACGGCATGCTCGGCATGCTGGTGCTGGCGCTGGCCGACCTGCGCGTCCTGCTCATGGCGGCCGACGTCGCGGCGGCAATGAGCGTCGAGGCCCTGCTCGGCACCGATGCCGTTTTCGCCGCCGATCTTCAGGCGTTGCGACCGCATCCGGGGCAGGCAGCCAGCGCCACCAACCTGCGCGCGCTGCTCGCCGGATCGGCGATCATGGCTAGTCACCGCGGGCTGCCGGGCACTCCGCAGGAGTGCACCCGGGTCCAGGACGCCTATTCGCTGCGCTGCTCACCGCAGGTCCACGGTGCGGCCCGAGACACCGTCGATCATGCGGCGCTGGTCGCCGGGCGGGAACTGTCGGCTGCCGTGGACAATCCGGTGGTGCTGCCGGATGGGCGGGTGGAGTCGAACGGGAACTTCCACGGCGCACCGATCGGATACGTGCTCGACTTCCTCGCGATCGCGGTAGCGGACGTCGCGTCGATCTCCGAACGGCGCACCGATCGACATTTGGATGTCGCCCGCAGCAACGGTTTACCACCGTTTCTCGCGGACGACCCGGGGGTCGACTCCGGGCACATGATCGCGCAGTACACCGCCGCCGGGATCGTCAGCGAACTCAAGCGCCTGGCCGCCCCGGCCAGCGTTGACTCGATCCCGTCCTCCGGGATGCAGGAGGACCACGTGTCGATGGGCTGGCACGCGGCCCGCAAACTGCGCCGGGCAATCGACGGGTTGGCCCGAGTAATCGCGATCGAGACACTCACCGCCGCCCGCTCGCTGGACCTGCGGTCGGCGATGCCGGACGGGCGGTCCGGACCAGCCCCGGCACCGGCCACCGCCGCAGTCGTCGCCGGATTGCGCATACTGGTGGCCGGCCCCGGGCCGGACCGTCACCTGGCACCGGAAATCGAGGCCGCCCTCGGTTACGTGACTTCCGGCGAGTCCGTGGCGGCGGCCGAGACCTGCACCGGACCGCTGCGCTGAGACCCGTTCCCCAGCAAAACCTTTCGTGATCATGCACGGTTGCTCGGGTGCTGCGTCGAAGTGGTCGCGGGGGGTTTGGCGGCGCCGGGGGGGAAAAACGCGCCCAAAGTCGAGGCGAAACCCCCCCC
>JANNPJ010000010.1:0-11702 GCA_031400005.1 Kineosporiaceae bacterium
CGGACGGCGACGCGGGCCCGCCCGGATCGGCGCAGATCGAGAAGGTGTTCACCGACTACGTCGCCGGTCAGGGGCTGGCCACCGAGCCGACCCCGTTCAATGGCCGGTCCGACTACGGTCCCTTCATCGCGGTCGGAATCCCGGCCGGTGGGCTGTTCAGCGGTGCCGAGGGGATCAAGACCGCGCAGCAGGCCGCCGTCTACGGTGGAACGGCGGGCGAGGCCTACGACCCCTGTTACCACCAGGCCTGCGACACGACGAACAACCTCAACACCAAGGCGCTGTCCGAACTCGGTGACGGCGTGGCGCACGCGACCTGGACGCTCGCCAAGTCGAAGACAGGGTTCTACGAAGACGGCAGTTTCCGGGCCAAGGCGCGGGCCAAGGCCGCTGCTCCGACGGCCGTGGCGGGTCCGATCTACGAAGGTCACCACGCGGTCCGCTAACCGTTCAAATCACGTCAGCACCGCCAAGGCTGCGATCCGGCCGGCTTCAGGCCGGATCGCAGCTTGCCGTGGCCTCGATCGCTGCGCGAGCAGCACGTAGGTTGGAAAGCGTGAGCAACCTCGAACGCACACCGCAGAAGACCGAGGTCAGTGACCCGAGCGGCTCGTCGCCGCCTCCGTTGGCGCTTGCCGAGCCGGTCCGGGAGTTGTTGGTCGGGCACGAGGTGGCACTCGGTGGCGCTCGGGCGATGACCGTCACCAGGACTCTGCCCAACCGGGGTCGGCGGATGGTCGGTGCCTGGTGTTTCGCCGACGCCTACGGCCCGACCGACCTGCGGGAGAACCCCGGGATGCGAGTTCCGCCGCATCCGCACACCGCGCTCCAGACGGTCAGCTGGTTGCTGGCGGGCGAGGTGCTGCACCGAGACAGCCTCGGTAACCAGCAGCTGATCCGCCCCGGCCAGCTCAACCTGATGACCGCCGGTCGGGGCATCTCGCATTCCGAACAGACCCCGCTCGAGCACTCGCCCTGGCTGCACGGCGTCCAATTGTGGGTTGCCTTGCCCGAGGACGATCGGCGAATCGAGCCACAGTTCGAGCATCACGCCGAACTGCCGGTGGTCAGCGCCGGCGGAGTCGACGTCACCGTGGTGATGGGGGAGTTGGCGGGTGCGATCTCCCCGGCCCGCACGTACACCCCGTTGGTCTGCGCCGACGCCACGTTCGCAGCGAACTCGGCAACGCGACTGCCACTACGTCCGGACTTCGAGTACGCGGTGCTCGCTCTGTCCGGTGTGGTTCAGGTGGACGGCGCGGATCCGGTAGATGGCCGCAACGGTGGGGACGGCGGCACTGCGGTCGAGCTCTCGCCCGGCCCGCTGCTGTACCTCGGCGCCGGTCGGAGCGAGCTGGCCGTCGAGGCCACCGAACCGGCCCGGTTGCTGCTGCTTGGCGGCGAGCCGTTCGAGGAGCGTTTGGTGATGTGGTGGAACTTCGTTGGCCGCAGCCACGACGACATCGTCCAGGCCCGGGAGGACTGGCAGGCCGGCGTGGGGTTCGGCACCGTGCAGGGCTTCGACGGCGATCGGCTACCGGCTCCGGCGATGCCAGGCACGACGCTTCGCCCGCGCGGTCGCGAACGCTGAACGAGCCGGTCTCAACGAGCCGGTCTACGGGCCGGGGTCAGCGTGGTTCTGAGCGCCCGCTCAGTAGTTGCGGCGGTTTCGCTGCTGCCTGCTTCGGTGGCCGTGCCAGCAGTGACCCTGCCCGTTCGGGCCGTACATCAGCAGGCCGACGATCGGAATGGCCAGGAACCACTGCCAGTGATGTCCCGTGGTGAAGAAGAGAAGCAGCGCGGCGAACGGAGTCAGCGACATCACCCAGGACGCCCACGGCT
The DNA here is from genome assembly GCA_031400005.1 of Kineosporiaceae bacterium. GTDB lineage: Bacteria > Actinomycetota > Actinomycetes > Actinomycetales > Kineosporiaceae > JANNPJ01. Next base: position 1,843 of record JANNPJ010000010.1, read on the forward strand.
CCGGTAGCAGGCCCCACTGCTGTTGCGGCTCAGGGTGCTTCGCCACGTCAGCGGGGTCGGCCGCGTCCCTGGGCAGGTCGGCGAACAGCGGGGCGAGTTCGTCCCAGGTTTTGGCTTGGCGCACCTGCAGCGATCGGTCCTCGTACTCGGCCGAGGTCAGGCGACCGGCAGCGTGATGGAGGCGGAGGGCGGTCACCGCGCTCTCGCGCTCGTCGTTGCCAATCCGTTCCGTTGCGTCACTCATGTCTCTCATTCTGCGACCGCAGCGGTTCAGACCAAACCACCTGTCGGTGGACTCGGCTCAGCCGGTCGGTGGTCCTTCGGGACCGGCCAGCAGGACGGCCATCTCCGGCAACTCGAAGAAGGTGGCGATCTCGATCGCGGACGGCGAACCAAGGCGGGGGTCCGCGCCCGCCGCCAGCAGGGCGCGGACGATCGGCTCCGAGCGCCGGAAGACCGCCGCTCCCAGGGCGGTCTGTCCACGGTCGTTCAGTCGGGCAGTGTCCGCACCCCGCGCCAGCAGGGCGTCCACCGTCTGCGGGTGGACGTGATAGGCCGCCAGGATCAGCAGGCTGTCACCAGTGGCTCCGGTCAGGTTCACCGGGAGTCCGGCGTCGATGTACTCCGCCAACGTCCCGGTCTCGCCCTGGCGAGCGAGGTCCAAGGCCGTCTGCAGGAAGGTCAATTCCTCGTCGGTCAGGTCAGTCATTGAGTGACGATATCGCCCCGGTGCATCTCTTCTTGACTGGTTCCAAATCCCGTGATCTGGTGGATCTGATGGGAGCTACAGAACGTGAGCTTTTGCGGTCGCGGGGCCTGCGGGTCACCGGGCCACGGGTAGCTGTGCTCGCGGTGCTTGACGAAGCCTGTTCTGGGCATGAGCATCTCAGCGTTGCGCAGATTGCCGACCGGGCGCGAGTCCGGTGACAACCACCACTTGGTCTGCCGTGGCTGCGGGGCGATCACCGACGTCGACTGTGGGGTCGGGGCGGTGCCGTGTTTTGCTACCCGTCTCCCATCAGGATTCAGCCGACTTCGTCGTGGACGAAGCGGAGGTCGTCTTCCGGGGGTATTGCCAGATGTGCCGAGCGAATGAGGAGCGTCACCCATGACTGATGTCGCCAACCAAGCGTCCGCCCCCGACGATGAGCGGGAGGTGCTGACCAACCGGCAAGGCCATCCGATCTTCGACAACCAGAACCAACGGACGGTGGGCGCCAGAGGTCCAGCTACCCTGGAGAACTATCAATTCCTTGAAAAGATCAGCCATTTCGATCGGGAGCGGATTCCTGAGCGGGTGGTACACGCGCGCGGGACAACGGCCTTCGGGTACTTCGAGGCCAATGGCACGATCGGCGATGAGCCGATCGCCCAGTACACCCGGGCCAAGCTTTTCCAGGAGAAAGGCAAGCGCACCGACCTGGCGATCCGTTTCTCGACGGTGGCTGGCGGCCGAGACTCCTCCGAAGTAGCCCGCGATCCGCGCGGTTTCGCGGTCAAGTTCTACACCGAGGACGGCAACTGGGATCTGGTCGGAAACAACCTCGCCGTCTTCTTCATTCGAGACGCGATCAAATTCCCGGATTTCATCCACTCTCAGAAGCCCGACCCGGTGACCTTTGAACGTCAGGTACCCAACCGGGTGTTCGACTTCATCAGCCAGAGTCCCGAGTCGATGCACATGGTGACGATGGTCTTCGGCCCACGCGGGATTCCGGCCTCCTATCGCACGATGCAAGGCTTCGGGGTCAACACCTACAAGTGGGTGAACGCTCAGGGCGACACCAAACTGGTGAAGTACCACTGGATTCCGAAGCTGGGGGTGAAGTCGTACACCGCTGAGGACGCCGCGAACATCCAGGCCACCGACCTCGGCTCGCATACCCGCGACCTGTACGACGCGATCGAGCGCGGCGAGTTCCCGGAGTGGGAGCTGCAGGTGCAGCTGATGGACGACGGTGATCACCCGGAGCTGGACTTCGATCCGCTGGACGACACCAAGACCTGGCCCGAGGAGCTGTTCCCGCCCCGAGCGATCGGCAAGATGGTGCTCAACCGGGCGCCGGAGAACATCTTCCTGGAGAACGAGCAGATCGCCTTCGGCACCGGTGTGCTGGTCGATGGGCTGGACTTCTCCGACGACAAGATGCTGGTCGGGCGCACCTTCTCGTACAGCGACACGCAGCGCTACCGGGTCGGACCGAACTACCTGCAGTTGCCGGTGAACGCGGCAAAGGTGAAGGTCGCGACGAACCAGCGGGACGGTCAGATGGCGTACTCCGTCGATCAGCCGACCGGTGTGAACCCGCACGTCAACTACGAGCCCTCGATCCTCGGCGGGCTTCGGGAGGCGCAGTACCCGACGCACGATGAGCAGGGCCCGCTAGTCTCCGGCCGGCTGACCCGCAAGCGGATTCCGGTCACCAATGACTACCAGCAGGCCGGTGAGCGGTACCTGCTGTCCGAGCAGTGGGAACGAGACGACCTGGTGGCCAACCTCGTCGGTGCGCTTTCCCAGTGCGATCGGCCGATCCAGGAGCGGATGGTCTGGCACTTCTTCCTGTGCGAGGACGAGCTGGGTCAGCGAGTCGGCGAGGGCTTGGGGATCAGTGCGGACGACGTCCGTGATCTGCCACCGTTGCAGTCCCAGACGTTCACCGAGGCCGAGCGCGCCCGGGCCGCCAATCTAGGCAAGAACGGCAGGCGCGACGTCTCCGGCCGCAAGCTCACGCACTGCGTCCCGAACCAGCACGTCACGGTTCCGCGCTAACCCCTGGCCCTCATCCCCGCCGCGATTCCCCCACCCTTCGGGCGGGAGGTGCCCCCTGCACGCTTGCCCGCCGCCCAGCCCGCGAACCGGGCAAGCGTGCATGATCGCCGGCAGGATGGGGGCGTGAGCGACTTCGTTCGTCATCCGCTGGAATACCCGGGGATACGCAGCGAGCGGTCAATCCTGCTGCTGCCCAACGCTGACCAGCCACTGGATGCTGGTTCGACGGCAGCCGGTCGACTGGACGACGAGTTGCTGGCGCACCGCGCCGTCCCGATGGATCTGCGGACGCCGGTGGCCGCCGTCGGATCGAATGCCTCGCCGGCGGTGATCCGCGCCAAGTTGCTCGCGGGCGGCCTCGCCCCCGTCGTCCCGATGATCCGCGGCCAGCTTCACCATCTACGGATCTCGCCGTCCGCGCATGTCAGCAGGCCGGGATTCGTCCCGGCTGCCCCGGCGCGCGTGGTCGGTGACGTGGCCGAGGTCGTCGTCGGCTGGTTCGACGCCGAGCAACTCGCACGCCTGGACGCCACCGAGCCGAACTACGACCGGATCCGGCTGCCCGCCCGCGACCATCGGCTCGACCTGGACTGGTCACCGGCCTCACCTGCGGTACTCGCGTCGAGGGCGCCGGATGCGGCGGGTTGGCCGGACAGTTCGGGCTGGTCAGGTCCGGATGGTGTCGATGTCTACCGGTCAAAGTGGGGTGTGCTGACCGGCCTGGACGGTCCGTGGCACCTCGGCTCGCAGCGCGAGCTCTCTGCGATGTTCGCGAAACGTGGCATCGATCCGTGGGCTTCGACCTCTGCGATGGGCGCGGCCCGGGCACTTGCGCTCTCGGAACGGCTGCGTGAGCAAGTCAGGCAGAGTTTCCGCCGACTGGGCCTGGCGGGTCCCGGCCTGCGCGGAACGATGGGTGTACCGCCGGGGAGGATTCATGCCGGGGGGAAAGCCTTCCGAACGCCGAAATGAGCGATGAATCCTCCCGGGAGGTACAGCGCCCGACCTGGAACCTGCATGATCACGGGGCTTTGGACTGGCGGGGCGGCCAACGGGAAGCACAATGCGTCTGTCGAAGGAGGTTCTCGATGGGTGCACGGGTGTGGTTACAGAGCTGGCCGGTCTACCGGCAGTTGACCGGAAACGACCCCTGGGGGCGCGGGGCGGCGGTGAAGTCCGGCGTGAGCGCGCACCTGCACCCGCGGATCGCCGACGCCGACAAGGTAGTCAAGTCGGTGTGCCCGTACTGCGCCGTCGGCTGCGGGCAGAACGTCTTCGTGAAGGACGACAAGGTCGTTCAGATCGAGGGTGACCCGAGCTCGCCGGTCAGTCGCGGCCGGCTGTGCCCGAAGGGATCGGCGACCCTGCAGCTGACCACCGGCGAGGCTCGCGAGCATCAAGTGCTCTACCGGCGTCCGGGCGGCGCCGACTGGGAACCGCTCGATCTTGAGACCGCTCTGGACATGGTTGCCGAGCGGGTGATCAAAACCCGCCGCGAGGGCTGGGAGTGGGAACACGACGGCAAGCGGGTCCGGCGCACGATGGGAGTAGCCAGCCTTGGCGGTGCGACCCTCGACAACGAGGAGAACTACCTGATCAAGAAGCTCGCCACCGCCCTGGGGATCGTCCAGGTGGAGAACCAGGCGCGGGTCTGCCACAGCTCCACCGTGGTCGGTCTGGGTACCTCGTTCGGTCGTGGCGGCTCGACCACCTGCCTTCAAGATCTTCAGCATGCCGACTGCATCGTCATCCAGGGGTCGAACTTCGCCGAGGCGCATCCGGTCGGCTTCCAGTGGGTGATGGAGGCAAAAGCGCGCGGCGCCAAGATCATTCACGTTGATCCGCGGTTCACTCGGACCAGCGCCGTCGCCGACGTCCACGTTCCGATCCGGGCCGGGAGCGACATCGCCTTCCTCGGCGGGATCATCCGGCACGTGCTGGAGAACGAACTGTTCTTCCGCGAGTACGTGCTGGCCTACACCAACGCCGCCACGATCGTCCGGGAAGAGTTTCGCGACACCGAGGACCTGGGTGGCTTGTTCTCCGGCTTCGACGCCGAGGGCCGGCACTACGACGTGTCGTCCTGGCAGTACGAGGGTATGCAGGCCGCCGCCGCGTCCGGCCAGCGTGAACACGGTAAGAGCGATGACGAGCAGCAGGATTCCCATCATGAGGCGGCGCACTCCGGCCACTCGGAGTCGCACGGTTCCGGCGGCCCGGCGCTGGTCGGGTATCCACGCCAGGACGAGACGCTGCAGGATCCGCATTGCGTGTTCCAGATCTTGCGGCGGCATTACGCCCGGTACACCCCGGACATGGTGGCCGAGGTCTGCGGCGTCCCGCAGGATCAGTTCGCCGTCGTCTGTGACGCGCTGACCTCGAACTCCGGGCGGGAACGGACCAGCGCCTTCGCCTACGCGGTCGGTTGGACGCAGCACACGGTCGGCTCGCAGTACATCCGGGCCGCGAGCATCCTGCAGTTGCTGCTGGGCAACATCGGCCGTCCGGGTGGCGGAATCATGGCGCTGCGCGGGCACGCCAGCATCCAGGGATCCAGCGACATCCCCACCCTGTTCGACCTCTTGCCTGGCTATATCCCGATGCCGCAAGCGCATTCGCATCAGAATCTGGCGTCGTTCATTCGCGATGACTCTGCCCAGCGCGGCTTCTGGGCCGACCTGGACGCCTTCCTGGTGAGCCTGCTCAAGGCCTACTGGGGCGACGCCGCGACGGCGGAGAACGACTTTTGCTTCGACTACCTACCGAGAATCACCGGCTCCCACAGCACCTACGAAACGGTGCAGGCGCAGCAGGACGGAACCTGCAAGGGCTACTTCCTGATGGGGGAGAACCCGGCGGTCGGCTCGGCGAACGCGAAGATGCAGCGGCTGGGGATGGCGAATCTGGAATGGCTTGTGGTCCGTGACTTCTCGCTGATCGAGAGCGCGACCTGGTGGAAGGACGGGCCAGAGATCGCCTCTGGGCAGATGCGCCCGGAGGACATCGACACCGAGGTTTTCTTCTTCCCGGCGGCGGCGCACACCGAGAAGGACGGGACCTTCACCAACACCAACCGGATGCTGCAGTGGCATGCCCAGGCTGTCGAGCCGACCGGCCACGCCCGCAGCGACCTGTGGTTCGTCTATCACCTGGGTCGGTTGATCCGGCAGAAGCTGGCCGGCTCCGCCGATCCGATGGATGCGCCGATCCTCGACCTGGCCTGGGACTACCCGACGCACGGGCCGCTGGACGAGCCGAGTGCCGAGGCAGTGCTGCAGGAGATCAACGGCCGCGACTCCTCGGGCCGGTTGCTGTCCGCGTACACCGAACTGAAGGCGGACGGGTCCACGAGCTGCGGTTGCTGGATCTACTGCGGTGTCTTCGCGGAGGGGGACAACTTCTCCGCGCACCGCACCCCGGCGAGCAAGAACAACTGGCTCGGCCTGGACTGGGGCTGGGCCTGGCCGGCCAACCGGCGCATCCTCTACAACCGCGCCTCGGCAGCCCCCGACGGCACGCCGTGGAGCGAACGCAAGGCACTGGTCTGGTGGGACGTCGAGCACAATCGGTGGACCGGTCACGACGTCCCGGATTTCGTTCCGGACAAGGAGCCCGGCTATGTCGCGGCGGCGAACGCGCGTGGCGGCGACGGGCTGAACGGCACCGACCCGTTCATCATGCAGTCCGACGGCAAAGGCTGGCTGTACGCACCGGCCGGCCTGGTCGACGGACCGCTGCCCACGCACTACGAGCCGCAAGATTCACCGGTCACCAACCCGCTCTATCCGATGAGCCGAAATCCGGTGAGGGAGATAAGTTCCCGGCCGAACAACCGGTTCCATCCGAGCGGCGACGAACCGGGATCGGAGGTCTACCCGTTCGTGGTGACCACGTACCGGCTGACCGAGCATTTCACTGCCGGCGGAATGTCTCGCTGGTCGCCCTATTTGGCGGAGCTGCAGCCGGAGTTGTTCTGCGAGGTGTCACCCGAGCTGGCCAGCGAGCGAGGCCTGGAGCACGCCGGGTGGGCGACAATTGTCACCGCTCGTGGGGTGATCGAGGCACGGGTGTTGGTGACCGAGCGGATGAATCCGTTGACCATCCAGGGCCGGACGGTGCATCAGATCGGCCTGCCGTACCACTGGGGTCGCAACGGTTACGCGACCGGTGATGCCGTGAACGAGCTGACCTCGATCGCGCTCGACCCGAACGCGCACATCGAGGAAGTTAAGGCCCTCACCGCCGACATCCAACCCGGCCGGCGCCCACACGGATCAGATCGGCCCGGGTACGTGCTGGCGCACCGAATGCGGGCTGGTATCACCGAGCAGACCGGGATGGAGAACCGATGACCAGTGACGTCGCCGCGCAGGGCGGCTACCCGGATCCACCGCCGCGCAAGGGCTTCTTCACCGATACCAGCGTCTGCATCGGCTGCAAGGCCTGTGAGGTGGCGTGCAAGGAGTGGAACGCCGTCCCGGAGGACGGGCTCACGTTCACCGGGATGTCGTACGACAACACGCAGGGCCTGGGTGCCGACACCTGGCGGCATGTGGCCTTCATCGAGAAATCGGCAGCCTCCCGGTCCAGTGTCTCCCTTGGCATGCCGACGATCGGCCCGCCCACGATCGGTCCGCCCAGCGGTGGCACCCCGACGGATCGCACACCGATGAGTAGTGACGTGCAAAGCCAGGCGGTTCCGGAGGTGGTGGCCGGGACGGCGGCGGCGCAGAATCCTGGGACGCCGGACTTCCAGTGGCTGATGGCCTCCGACGTCTGCAAGCACTGTACGCATGCGGCTTGCCTTGATGTTTGCCCCACCGGGGCGCTGTTTCGCACGGAGTTCGGCACCGTCGTCGTCCAGCAGGATGTCTGCAACGGCTGTGGTTACTGCGTTTCGGCCTGTCCGTACGGCGTGATCGACCAGCGCAAGGACGACGGCCGGGTGTTCAAGTGCACCATGTGTTACGACCGGCTCTCGGTCGGGGAGCAGCCGGCCTGCGCGAAGGCGTGCCCGACCGAATCGATCCAGTACGGTGACCTGGACGAGTTGCGCGAGCGGGCCCAGCAGCGGGTCGACGTCCTGCACGCCGCCGGGATGGCGGACGCGCGACTGTACGGCGAGAACCCGGACGACGGGGTCGGTGGAAACGGCGCCTTCTTCCTGCTGCTCGACCAACCGGAGGTGTACGGCCTCCCGCCCGCGCCAGTCGTCACCACTCGCGACCTGCCGTCGATGTGGAAGCACGCCGCTGTCGCCGCCGCGAGTTTGGTTGCTGCCGTCGGAATTTCCTTTGCGGGAGGCCGAAAATGAGCCAGGTACGGCGTAAGCGCCGGGGCGAGCGGCTGATGGTGCCGGACGCCGAGTTCGCCTCGTACTACGGGCGTGCCGTGCTCAAGGAACCGACCTGGGAGGCAACCGATATCGCCGGGTACCTGTTCCTCGGAGGTCTTGCCGGGGCCTCGTCGGTACTCGCGGCCGGAGCGCAGGCGAGTCGGCGTTCGGAGTTGGAACGGGCCAGCAAAATCACGGCAATTTCGGCAATCTCGCTGTCGCTTGTCGCGCTGGTGCACGACCTCGGCCGGCCCGAACGGTTCATCAACATGCTTCGAGTTTTCAAACCGACGTCGCCGATGAGTGTCGGCTCGTGGGTGCTGTCCGGCTACGCTCCGCTGGCCGGCCTCGCGGCGGCGTCCCGAATCACCGGTCGGGCACCGCGGATCGGAGCGGCGGCCACCGCAGGAGCGGCTCTGCTCGGCCCCGCCGTCACCTCCTACACCGCGGTGCTGGTCGCAGACACCGCAGTCCCGGCCTGGCACGAGGGATTTCGCGAGTTGCCGTTCGTGTTTGTCGGCTCCGGTGCGGCCGCGGCTGCGGGCCTCGGCCTGCTGGCCGCTCCGGTCGCCGAGACCGGACCGGCTCGGCGGCTGGCGGTGCTGGGCGCGGTGGCCGAACTCGCGGCCACCGCGCGGATGGAGAAGCGGGTCGGCCTCATCGCCGAGACCTACCACCAGGGCCGGGCCGGCCAGCTCCTCCGAGCGGCCCGTCTGCTGACCGCGGCCGGTGCCGTCGGCGGGGCCTTCGCGGGCCGCAGCAGGGCAGTGGCCGCCGTCAGCGGCGCCGCGTTGTTGGCCGGGTCGGCCTGCACCCGGTTCGGAATCTTCGAAGCGGGCAGAGCATCGGCGAAGGACCCGAAATACACGGTGGTGCCGCAACGGCAGAGTTCCGACAGTCGAGACGGGAGCGTGTGACATGCCGAAACCGATTTCGGAGCAAGTGGTGGTGATGGTGGGGGCCTCCAGTGGGATCGGTCGGGCCGCGGCGCTGGCCTTCGCCGGAGCGGGTGCCCGGGTGGTCTGTGCCGCTCGGAGCGCGTACGCCCTGGAGAGCCTGGTCGACGAGATCACGACTGCCGGTGGCAGTGCGACGTGGGTGCCTACCGACGTGGCGGATCCAGCGGCTGTCCGGCGGCTCGCCGCGACGGCAGAGGAGGAGTACGGCCGGATCGACACCTGGGTCAACGCGGCGGCCATCGGCGTCTGGGGCCGGATCGAGGAGATCACCGATGAGGAGTTCGACCGGGTTATGCGGGTCAACTTCCTCGGACACGTGCACGGCGTCCACGCAGCCCTCCCGGTGATGCGGCGCGGAGACGGCGGAGTGATCATTGGTATCGGTTCGGTCGAGGGCATCCGCTCAGTACCGCTGCACGCCCCTTACACCGCCAGCAAGTGGGCAGTTCGGGCGTTCTACGACACTCTTCGGATGGAGCTGGCACAGGACGGAACGCCCATCGCAGTCAGCACCATCCTGCCCGCCTCGATCGACACCCCGTTCTTCGAGCACTCCCGCAGCAAGCTGGGGGCGATGCCCAAGCCACCGCCACCGGTCTATGCACCGGAACTGGTCGCGGGAGCGATCGTCCGGGCCGCGCAGCATCCGCGTCGGGAGATACCGGTGGGCGGGGCAGCGATCGGGGTGTACCTCGGTCAGCGGCTGGCCCCTGCCCTGACCGACGCGGTGATGTCGATCCCGCGAGTGGGTGCCGGCTCGCTGACGACGGACCGGCCCGATGACGGCCGAGACAAC
>JANNPJ010000038.1:0-12647 GCA_031400005.1 Kineosporiaceae bacterium
CCGCTGGTCATGGTTGGAAGCGGTAGCCCATACCAGGTTCGGTAAGCAGGTGCCGTGGCCGGGCCGGGTCGGTCTCGAGTTTCCGGCGTAGCTGTGCCATGTATTGCCGTACGTATTGGGTTTCCGTCTGGTAGGTGGGTCCCCAGACCTTCTCCAGGAGATATTTCTGGCCGATCAGTTTGCCGGGTTCGCTGACGACGGCGGCGAGGAGTTGCCATTCGGTGCGGGTCAGATGGACCGGTGGTAGCGAAGAGTCGGCGGAGGTGATCTGGTGTTTGGCGAGATCGATCGTGTGCTGGCCGATCGTTACAGGGGTGGCCTCGTCGGTCTCGGCCCGTCGGCGGGTGACGACGCGGATGCGGGCGAGAAGTTCGTCGACGCTGAAGGGTTTGGTGACGTAGTCATCGGCGCCGGCGTCGAGGGCATCGACTTTGTCATGGCTGTCGACGCGTCCGGACAGCACGATGATGGGTATTCGAGTCCAGGCGCGCAGCCGGCGGATCACCTCGACGCCGTCGAGGTCGGGCAGGCCTAGGTCGAGGATGACCAGGTCGGGGTGGTCGTTGGACGCCCGGTCCAGCGCGTCGGTGCCGGTCTCGGCGGTGATCACTTCGTATTGCCGGGCGAGGAAGTTGATCCGCAGGACGCGCAGAATCTGCGGTTCGTCATCGACGACGAGGATGCGGATCACGAGCGATACCCTCCGGGGCGCTGGTCGATTTCACTGAGGAGCGCCGGATCGGGCTGCTGCGCTTGGGTGATCTCCGCCTGCGGTAACCGAAGAGTCATGGTGAGGCCACCGCCGGGTGTGTTGTCGGGGGTCAGGCTGCCGCCCATGGCATCGGCCAGCCCGCGAGAAAGCGCCAGTCCCAGTCCCACTCCGGTGGCGTTGTCCCGGTCCCCGAGCCGCTGAAACGGCAGGAACACGGTGTCCCACTGGGCCGCGGGGATACCCGGGCCACGGTCGACGATCCGGATCTCGACAAATCCGGCGTGCTCGCTGACCGCGATCAGCGGCGGTTGACCTGGTGGGCTGTAGCGCAGTGCGTTGCGAGCAACGTTGACCAGGATCCGTTCCACCAGCGCCGGGTCCGCCATGATCTCGAGAAACTCGTCTGGCATGTGGACGACGATGTCACGCCCCTCGTATCCCAGGTCGGTCAGGGCCATCGCGATCGTCTCGGCGACGCTCATCGCCTCCGGCGTCATCGCCAGGGCCCCAGCTTGCAGGCGGCTCATGTCCAGCAAGTTGTCCACCAGGCGATTCAGTTTGTCCAGCGATTCCTCCACGGTGGCCAGGAGTTCTGCCCGGTCGTGGTCACTGAACGTGACGCCACTCATCCGCAGCCCACCGACGGCGGCCTTCGCCGCCGCCAGCGGAGTGCGCAGGTCATGGCTGACGGCGGAGAGCAGAGCGGTGCGCAACCGGTCGACTTCGGCGAGCGGACCGGCGATTGCGGCCTGCTCGCTGAGTCGCTCCTGGCGCAGGGCGAGAACTGCCTGAGCGGCGAAAGCCTGCACCGTCCGCCGGTCGGCAGCGGCCAACGGGTGACCGCGCAGAACCAGCGAGATCCGGTCCTCGACCAGCACTTCGGCATCACCCTGGCCGGGAGTGGAGCAGGGCTGGTCACCGACGGCGGCGACGACCCGCCACGCGGCGGGGTCGTGTTGCAGGTCCGGGCTCGGTGCTGCCTCGGGCAGACGTTCCAGCAGGGTGACACCGGTGAATCCGAGGGTCTCGCGCAGATGATCGAGTAGCGCCGGCAGCGGTTTGGCGCCGCGCAGCACGGTTCCGGCCAGAGTTGACAAGGTTTCTGCCTCGGTCCGGGCGGAGGCCGCTTCCCGGGTGCGACGGGCAGCCCGATCGACAGTCGCGCTGACCGCAACCGCGACGGCGAGGAAAACAATGAGCGCCAGGACGTTTTCGTGGTTGGCGATAGCGAAATGGTGGATCGGTTCGGTGAAATAGAAGTTCAGCAGGAGTGATCCGAGGATCGCGGCGAAAAGCGCCGGGTACAGGCCCCCTACCAGTGCCACGCCGACCACGGCGGCCAGATACAGCAGGATGTCGCTTGCTAGTGTCAGTTCACTGCGGAGTCGGCTGAGTGACAGGGTCAGAGCGGTCAACCCGATCACCGCGACAGCAAAGCCGACCGCGCGCCGGGATCGGCTCAGGGCACTACTGGGCAGGGCCCGGTCCCGGCCTCGGTTGACCTCTTCGTGGGTGACCAGGTGGACGTCGATCGGCCCGGAGCCGTTGGTGGTGGTGAGTCCGACGCCGCGGGAGAGTAGTTGAGACAGGCGCCCGCGCCGGCTGACGCCGAGGACGAGTTCGGTGGCGTTGACGCCGCGGGCGAAGTCGAGCAGGGCTTCGGCGACGTCCGCGCCGACGACCTGATGGTAGGTGCCACCCAGGCTTTCCACCAGGGTCCGTTGCAGCGTCAGGTTGGTCTGGCTGCCGCTGATCAGCCCGTCGTTGCGGGTGACGTGCACGGCCAGGAGATCAGCGCCTCGGGCCCGGCTGGCGATCCGGGCCGCCCGGCGGATCAAGGTCTCTCCTTCCGGGCCGCCGGTGAGGGCGACGACCACCCGGTCGCGGGTCTCCCAGGTGGCGGAGATCCTGTGCTCGGTGCGATACCGATCCAGCTCGTCGTCCACCTTGTCGGCCAGCCAGAGCAGCGCCAGTTCCCGTAGCGCGGTGAGGTTCCCGACCCGAAAATAGTTCCCCAGCGCGGCGTCGATCTTCTCCGGCTGGTAGATATTGCCGTGCGCCATCCGCCGGCGCAGCGCCTCTGGGGCCATGTCGATTAGTTCGATTTGTTCCGCACGGCGGGCGATTTCATCGGGCACGGTCTCGCGCTGCGGGACGCCGGTGATCCGCCGGACGACGTCATTGATTGATTCCAGGTGCTGGATGTTGACGGTGGTGATCACCGTCAGCCCCGACTCCAGCAACTCCTGGATATCCTGCCAGCGTTTGGCGTTTCGGCTACCGGGGACGTTGGTATGGGCTAGTTCGTCCACCAACACCACCTCTGGACGGCGAGCCAGCACGGCGTCCACGTCCATCTCCGTGAAGGTCGTTCCCCGGTAATTAATCTGAGCCCGGGGCAGCACCTCCAGATCGGCGAGCATGGCCTCGGTGTGCTTGCGCCCGTGGGTCTCCACATAGCCGACCACGACATCGGTGCCGCGTTCGCGGCGCCGTTGTCCTTCTTCGAGCATTTTGTAGGTTTTGCCGACACCGGGCGCAGCTCCCAGGTACACCCGCAACTGCCCCTTCGGCATGATTGCTCCTTTCCTCTCGGTAAGTGTCGGCTCACCGAGCCGAATCCTCGTCCTTCAGCGTCGTCCCGCCGTCGATCTTGACAAATTCTCTACACCCCCGGATGCCAGTAGGCGCCGAAAAACCTCGCATCGGCCGGTAGTTTCACCCAGGTCACCATCGCACTCGAACCCGACTGGCTCCCGTTCGACGAGCCGGTCCAGGGCTCGTTCCGCCGGTCGCGGCGGGCATTAGCAGGATCAGGAGTGAATTGAGCCGAATGGGTGCCCAGAGCCCGACCCGGATGCGGCGCTGGCTGCTGGAAGGGCAAGCCGAGCGGGCCGCCGAAATCCCAGGACCGCACGGCAAAGTCCCGACCGGGACGGTGACGGCCGAGCACGGCCGGGCGTGGTGGAAGGTGATGTGCCTGACCGGTGTGGACTATTTCTCCACGCTCGGGTATCAGCCCGGGATTGCCGCGCTTGCCGCCGGAGCGGTGGCCCCGGTCGCCACCGTAGTCCTGGTGGCGTTGACCTTGTTCGGCGCGCTCCCGGTGTACCGGTGGGTGGCCAGGGAGAGCCCCAACGGTGAGGGCTCAATCTCCATGCTGGAGCGGGTTCTGCCGTGGTGGGGCGGCAAGCTCTTCGTCCTCGTGCTTCTCGGCTTCGCCGCGACCGATTTCCTGATCACCATGACGCTTTCCGCGGCAGACGCCTCGGCCCACGTACTGGAGAACCCCTATGCCCCGGCCTGGCTGCACGGGCATCTGGTCCTGGTAACCCTCGTGTTGCTCGGGGCGCTCGGGGCGGTCTTCCTGCGCGGGTTCAAAGAAGCGATCGGGATCGCGGTCGTCCTGGTCGTGGTCTACCTCTCGCTGAACACGGTCGTGATCGCGGTCTCGATAACCGAGGTGATCGCCCACCCACAGGTGATCAGTGACTGGACACGTCTGCTGCATGCCGAGCACCCGAACTGGCTGGCCGTGCTCGGCATCGCGCTGCTGGTCTTCCCGAAGCTGGCGCTGGGCCTGTCCGGGTTCGAGACCGGGGTCGCGGTGATGCCACAGGTCAAGGGCGGCCCGGACGACACCGAGAAGAACCCGATCGGACGGATCGCCGGCACCCACAAGATGCTGACCGCTGCCGCTCTGATCATGAGCGTGTTCCTGGTGCTGTCCAGCTTCGCCACGACGCTGCTGATCGCTCCGGAAGAGTTCCAGGACGGCGGAGAGGCCAGTGGCCGGGCGCTGGCCTACCTCGCGCACGAGCACCTGGGCACCGTGTTCGGAACGGCCTACGACCTGAGCACGATCGCCATCCTCTGGTTCGCCGGGGCCTCAGCGATGGCCGGTCTGCTCAACCTGGTGCCCCGATACCTGCCCCGCTACGGGATGGCCCCGCGCTGGGCGCGGGCGATCCGGCCGCTGGTGCTCGTGTTCATGGCGACCGCCTTCCTGGTCACCTGGTACTTCGAGGCCGACGTCAACGCTCAGGGCGGTGCCTATGCCACCGGCGTCCTGGTGCTGATCACCTCGGCCTCGATCGCCGTGACCCTGTCCGCGTGGCGTCGTCGCCGCCGCCGGGGGGTGATCTTCTTCGCCCTCGTCTCGGGGATCTTCACCTACACCACGGTCGCCAACGTGATCGAACGCCCCGACGGCATCAGAATCGGGGGCTTGTTCATCCTCGCGATCATCGTCATCTCAATCATTTCCCGGGCCGGAAGGGTGTTTCAGCTCCGCGGGGTGGGTATCACCTTCGACGACGCGGCTGCGGACTATCTGGCCGGTGCCGCGAAGTGCGGAACGCTACGGATCATCGCCAACGAACCCGATGCCCGTGACGGCGCCGAATACCGGGACAAAGCCCGCGAGATACGCCTCGCCAACGACATCCCTAAATGGGCGCCGCTGATCTTCATCGAGGTGACCGTCACGGACGCCTCCGACTTCGAGACCCGGCTGAGCGTCATCGGCGAGGAACGCTTCGGCCACCGGATCCTCACCGTTCGCAGCTCCGTCATCGCCAACACCATCGCCGAGGTCCTGCTCGCCGTCCGGGATCGGACCAGTCTGGTCCCGCATGTCTACTTCACCTGGACCGAAGGCAACCCGTTCCTGAACCTCCTGCGGTTCCTCTTCGTCGGCGCCGGCGAAGTGGCACCGGTCACCCGGGAAGTCCTCCGCGAAGCCGAACCCAACCCCGAACACCGCCCCCGCGTTCACGTCAGCTAAGCAATCAAGCACGTTTTTCGTTGAGAGCCCGACGGTTTTAGGCGCTGGCTGATGGGGACAACGGTGTCCTGGGACGCCCGTCGCCTACAGCAGGGTCCAGGGGCGCACGGTGTTGGCCTGGTCGACCAGGGCGCTGCGAGCCCGCGGGCTGTCCTCCAGCGTGGCCAGCACCCGGTAGTTCCGCTCCAGTCCGAAGCGCATGTCCCGCTCGGTGAGCCCGTGTCCGAGCATCCGGCCGGCCGCTGTGTCGGCGGGGGTGGCCGGTTGAGCGGTTCGGCGAAGCCACCGCAGGGCGGTCTGGAACATTTCGATCGCCAGGCCGGCTTGTCGTTGGGTGTCCAGTCGCAACTGCTCCAGCCGGGTTGACGCCTCGATGAAGTCGGCCTCCGTCAACGGTCCGGGACGCATGTCGAGGCCGCCGCGGACGGCGGAGATCTGCGCGGCGACCCGCTGGCTGGAGGTGGTCGGTACCTCGTCGAGGACGGCAACCGCCCTGGCTCGATCGCCGACGGACAGCCGAACCCGCGACAGCCCGAACGCGGCGCTGACGAAGGTGTGGTCAACCCACCAGACCCGCTGGTAGCGGTGAGTGGCTCCGGCTCGGTAGCCGACGAGTTCGCAGGCCGCCGCCAGGGCCAGTTGAGCGGCCGGCTCGCCGGGAAGCATGTCGTAGACGGCGTCGAACCGGTCTTTGGCCTGGTCGGGCCGGTCGGCGGACAAGGCCACCAGCCCGCCGTACCAGTTCACTCGCCAGTCACGACCAGTGTCGGGCAGGTTTCGCAGCTCGGCCACGGCGGCCTTACTGTCACCCGCGTCGATCAAGGCCCTGATCAGCTGCAACCGCACCTCGAGGCTTTGCACGGGTGCGGCCTTCAGGACCTCCACGGTGGCATTGGTGAGGGTGGCGAGGAACCCGGCGGCCGGGTCGCTCAGGTCGACCAGCGGGACGGGCAGGGCCATCGCGACCGGGTACCCGGCGAGGTCGCCGTCCACGGTGCCGAAGACATCGCGCTCGGGGGTGAACAGGGTCGAGCGACCGGCTCGCGGCATGCCATCGGCAGCGGACAGGACTTCGCGCAGGACGCCGAGCAGTTGCTCGGCCATCTCACCGGCTGACTGGAAACGCTGATCGGCGTCCGGGTTGGTGGCCCGGCGCAGGAATCGGTAGTAGGACTCCTCGCGGTCGAGTAGCTCGACCTCGCCGGGGTCAGGGAGTAGATGGGCGTAGCGAGTGGAGAACCCGGCGAAGTCGAAGCTGAGCACGGCCAGGGAGCGGCCGACGGTGTACAGGTCTGAGCTGATCGAAGGCGCTGCAGTATCCAGTTCGGGGGCATCGTAGCCGGGGGTGCCGAACAGCACCGTGTCATTGTCGCCGATTCGCCGGACCGCACCGAGATCGATCAACTTGAGCTGCTCTTCGGCTTGAATGACGTTGTCCGGCTTGAAATCGCAGTACAGGAGTCCGCGCCCATGCAGGTAGCCCAGGGCCGGGAGCACCTCGAGGCCGTACGCGAGGACCTGCGGCAGCGGCATGCGCGAGCCGTCGGGCTGGTGACTGGACAGCGCCAGCTCTCTCAGGGACCGGCCGCCGACGTACTCCATGACGGTGTAACCGACCAGGTGACCGCTCTTCGGGTCCGGATGCTGCACGATGTCGTGGATCTTGACGATGTTCGGGTGATCCACCTCGACCAGGAACCGGCGTTCGGTCATCGCCGATGCCAGCGCGTTCGGGTCGCCAGCGTCGATCAGGCCCTTCAGCACCACCCACCGATCGGCGCCGGACTTGCTGACATTGCGGTCCAGGGCCAGATAAACCCAGCCGACACCGCCGTGCGCGAGTGCCCCATAGATCTCGTACCGGGCATCGACGATCTCTCCAGGGCTCAGCCGGGCCATGAAGGCGAACGGTGTGCCGTCGCGCGGGCAGAACCCCTCGATGGGGCCAGCCCGCCCCTCCCGTCCGCGGCCCACCGGCCGGCCGCACTGGCTGCAGAAACGTTGTGACTCAGGCACCTGCGGGACGGCCATCAGCGCGGTCGTCGGGTCGCGCAGCGGTACTGGCGGTACGACGACCAGGTTGGCGCCGAGCCCACCGCGGCTCTCGACGCGGGTGCGGCTACTGGTCAGGCCGCGGCCGGGGCCGGCCGCGTCGGCACTGGTCTGCGTCGCTGAGCTGGCGGAAGTCGGGTCCGGGGCGAGCGTCTTGTGACCGCACCCGTCGCAATAACCGTCGGCGGTGTAGTCACCGGTACATCCGGGTTGCCGGCAAGGACTCACGGGGTTCCTCCAGAATGTGCGCTCGCGTCGGTCATCTCCAGGTGTCGCTGTCAGTGGTACTCGGCCACCCGTCGCCGCAGTCCCAGCAGTAGCAACCCGAGGATGACCAAGCCGACCAGCGCGGGAATGACCGTCCATCCGGCCAGTTGGCGCTCACCGTCACGGATGCTCCGATCAAACCATTCTTGGTTGAGGTCG
This sequence comes from Kineosporiaceae bacterium, assembly GCA_031400005.1. Lineage (GTDB taxonomy): Bacteria > Actinomycetota > Actinomycetes > Actinomycetales > Kineosporiaceae > JANNPJ01. The sequence goes on from JANNPJ010000038.1 coordinate 7,977, forward strand.
ATCCAGGCCGACAACGCCTTGTCGTACTCGTTGAAGTGGTAGTTGGAGTCGCCCGGGTTGTAGCTGGTGCAGAACGCGATGGCCTCACGGAGGCGACCCGACCTGGTGAGCTGGCGGATGCGCCGGTCGTCGAGTTGGTAGACCCGGTATGTGGTGAGCGTCTTCTCGGCGAGGGCGCGTTCCCCGACGAAGGTGATGTTGCGAAACCCTTTGCCGTAGAATCCATTCCAGCCAATATTGGTGTTGCTCTGCTGGTATCGGCTAAAGGCGGTGTCGAGGCGCCGGTCGAACGTGGAAAGCTTGGCACCGTCCAGGTCGACCAGTTGCTGGGTCTTGGCGAAGAACGACTCCTCATAACGCCCGGCCCGTTTCGGGTCGACGAGATAGCGGCTCTCGTCGGCATTGGCCTCGTAACTGACCGCCCGGGCCCGGTTGAGAGCGAGGACCGAGTCGAACGAGTCCTTCTTGGCGACCCTCAGGTACTCGGCCCCACGAGAGACCAGCGTGGTGCCGGAGATCACCAAGGCGGCGGCGATCAGGGTGGCGGCGGCCAGGCCGGGGTTGAGCAAGCGGTGGAACCGGCGCATCACGTACGCCTGCAGCAGGATCAAGGCGGCTAGCAGGGCGATCCCGATCCCGATGACCCAGATCCGGATCGCCAGGGTCCGGTCGCGCTGGGTTTGGTACGTCTGTTCCAGGATCTGGGAGTTGCGGTCGATCAGGCCCTGGGCCGAGGGCAGGACGACGGTTCTGAGCAGGTCGGTGGCGTTGCGATAGGTGGCGAGGGTGGCCGCCGTGGGCTGCCCGGCCCGGTGGCTGTCCTGCTGGTCGAGCAGGATCATCTGGGCGGCGAGGGTCTCATACCGGCCCAACGCGTTGAGAATGTCGCGGACGGCCCGCGCGGCGCCCGGATCGGCGTCCGCCGTCGCTGCGGCCCGTTGTAGGCTCTGGCTGACTTGCCGGCGGCGCTCCTGGTAGATCTTCAGGGCTTCTCCCCGGGTGAAGCCCAGCGAGGTCTCGTTGCCGACCAGCAGCACGTTGGCGAGTTGTGCGTCCATGTCGTTGAAGGCGAAGTACAGATCGCTGCTGGCCACCACTACCGGTGCCGTCTCGCTGCCGATCACCTCCAGGCCGGCCCGCTCCCGGCGCACTTCCACGGTGAGCAAGGCAACGAGCACTGCGACAATCACGACGACCAGGAGCGCCACCACGCGGATCCGGGTCGACGTGGTCGTGGCTTCCCGAGGCGCCCGGATCGGGCCTGCCGCGCTGGCTCGATGCGCCCGCCCGGTCTTCGGTGACGCCCCGGAACCGACAATTTTGGTGCGGTTTCGCGATGTCGCGGGCGGGGCGACGCGCAGAGCCATGGTTTCCTTTTGCCGGAGCAATGTGGAGCGGTCCACCGCTCAACTGAATTCGGGGTAGAGAAGTATTTCGACCGCGAGGAGCGGGACCCCGACCAGGAGCAGCAGTCGGAGGGCGAGCACCAGAGCCGCCGGTGTCTCGTGGTCGGAGGGTCTTCGTTGTGACCGGTCGATGGCGTCGGTGCATGATCGTGCGGGGTCGGGGATGTCCACGTCCGGCAGTGTCGTCGAGCGGCTGTCCGTTGGCTAGATGTCTTGACGGGATCTCTACACGCGGTTTGGCGGTCGAGCCTACAGACCGATTGTTGAGCCCATGATCACTGTCCGATCGCGGGGAAGGTTGAAGTAGTCGTCCCCACGCCCTTCGATGTGGAGACGTAGGTCCCGCTGGTCATCGGTCAGGGCTGAAACCGGTAGCCCATGCCGGGTTCGGTGAGTAGGTGGCGGGGGCGGGCTGGGTTGTCCTCGAGCTTGCGGCGAAGTTGGGCCATGTACTGGCGGACATACTGGGTTTGCGTCTCGTAGGTCGGTCCCCAGATTTTCTCCAGCAGGTACCGCTGTCCGACGAGTTTTCCGGGCTCGCGCACGACGGCTTCCAGGAGTTGCCATTCGGTCCGGGTCAGGTGGACACTCGCCTCCGACCCATCGGTGGCGGTGATCAGGTGCAGGGCGAGGCTGACGGTGTAGCGGCCGATGGTGACCGTCGACGGTCCGTCAGTGTCGCTGTGGCGTCGGGTCACGACCCGGATCCGAGCCAGAAGTTCGTTAACGTTAAAGGGTTTGGTCACGTAGTCGTTCGCGCCGGCGTCGAGGGCGTCGACTTTGTCCTGGCTGTCGACGCGCCCGGACAGAACGATCACGGGAACCTGGGTCCAGACTCGTAGTCGTTTGATCACCTCGACGCCGTCGAGGTCGGGTAGGCCCAGGTCGAGGATGATGACATCGGGGTGCTCAGAGCGAGCCGAGACCAGCGCTTGGGTTCCGGTCGAGGCGGTAACGACCTCGTACTGGCGCGCGACCAGGTTGATTCGCAGTACGCGCATGATCTGCGGTTCGTCGTCGACGACCAGCACCACGGTCATTTCCCGGCCCGTCCGATCCGTTCGTCAAGTGCAGACAGTAGAGCCGGATCGGGGTGGTCGGCGTCCGGGGTTTCGGCCTGCGGCAGCCGCAGAGTCATGGTCAGGCCTCCGCCGGGGGTGTTGTCGGGGACCAGGCTGCCGCCCATCGCCTCGGCCAGTCCGCGTGCGAGCGCCAGCCCGAGGCCGACACCGGTGCCATTGTCGCGGTCACCGAGCCGCTGGAAGGGCAGGAACACGTGATCCCATTGGGCTGTGGGGATGCCGGGTCCGCGGTCGATGATCCGGGTCTCCACCGATCCGGCGTGCTGGCTGACCGCGATGACGGGTGGCTCGTCCGGTGGGCTGTAGCGAAGGGCGTTGCGAGTGACGTTGACCAGGATCCGTTCCACCAGGGCCGGGTCGGCGAGGACTTCGAGGAATTCGTCGGGCATGTGAACGGTGATGGCGTGGCCGTCGGTGCCGAGATCGTCCAGGGCCATCGCGATGGTTTCGGCGATGCTCATCGCCTGTGGGGTCATCGCCAGCGCCCCGGCTTGCAGGCGGCTCATGTCGAGCAGGTTGTCGACCAGGCGGTTGAGTTTGTCCAGTGATTCCTCGACGGTGGCCAGGAGTTCGTCGCGGTCGTCGGTGGTGAAGGCGACTCCGGTGATGCGCAGGCTGCCGATGGCCGCTTTGGCGGAGGCCAGCGGGGTGCGCAAATCGTGGCTGACCGCCGAGAGCAGAGCGGTTCGCATCCGGTCGACCTCGGCCAGCGGACCGGCGGTGGCGGCCTGTTCGCTGAGGCGTTCCTGCTGCAGCGCGACGACGGCCTGGGCGGCGAAGGCCTGCATCATCCGCCGGTCGGCGGCGGCCACCGGGTGGCCGCGCAGGACCAGGGAGATCCGGTCCTCGATCAGGACCTCGGCGTCGCCCTGACCGGGTGTGACGCAGGGCTGGTCCCCGACGGCGGCCACGATCCGCCAGGAGTCGGGGTCGTGTTGCAGGTCGGGGCTGGGTGGGGCGTCGGGTAGTCGTTCCAGGAGTGTGACGCCGGTGAAGGCGAAGGTTTCGCGCAGGTGGTCGAGCAGGGCGGGTAGTGGTCGCGCCCCGCGCAGGACACTGCCGGCCAGGGTGGACAGGGTCTCGGCTTCGGTGCGGGCTGCGGCGGCCTCGCGGGTGCGGCGGGCCGCGCGGTCCACGGTGGCGCTGACCGCCACCGCGACGGTCAGGAAAACCACCAGGGCGAGGAGGTTCTCGTGGTCAGCGATGGTGAAGCGGTGGATCGGCGGGGTGAAGTAGTAATTCAGCAGCACTGATCCGAGCACGGCGGCGAAGAGCGCCGGGTACAGGCCGCCGATCAGGGCGACCCCGACCACGGCGGCCAGGTACAGCAGGATGTCACTGGACAGGGACAGCTCACCGCGCAGCAGGGTCAGGACCTTCGTCAGTACGATCAGACCGACCATTCCCACGGCCAAGCCGGCCATCCGCCGGGATCGACTGAGGGCGCTGCTAGGCAGGGTGCGGTCACGGCCCCGGTTGATCTCCTCGTGGGTGACCAGGTGGACGTCGATCGGCCCGGAGCCGTTGGTGGTCGTGACCCCCACCCCGCGAGACAGCAACTGCGACAGGCGTCCTCGGCGGCTGACGCCGAGGACGAGCTCGGTGGCATTGACCCCGCGGGCGAAATCCAGCAAGGCTTCGGGGATGTCGGCGCCGACCACCTGGTGGTAGGTGCCGCCGAGGCTTTCTACCAGGGTGCGTTGCAGGGTCAGGTTGGCCTGGCTGCCGCCGGTCAGCCCGTCGTTGCGGGTGACGTGCACGGCCAGCAGGTCCGCTCCGCGGGCCCGGCTGGCGATCCGGGCGGCCCGGCGGATCAGGGTGTCGCCCTCTGGGCCGCCGGTCAGTGCGACGACGACTCGTTCGCGGGTCTCCCAGGTGGCGCTGATGCCGTTGTCGGCCCGGTACTTGTCGAGCTGGTCCTCGACCTTGTCGGCGAGCCAGAGCAGCGCCAGCTCGCGCAGCGCGGTGAGATTCCCGGTCCGGAAGTAGTTGCCGAGCGCCGCGTCGATCTTCTCGGGCCGGTAGATGTTGCCGTGCGCCATCCGGCGGCGTAGCGCCTCCGGGGTCATGTCGACCAGTTCGACCTGCTCGGCCGCGCGGACCACACTGTCGGGCACGGTCTCGCGTTGCTCGACGCCGGTGATCTGGGCGACCACGTCGTTGAGTGACTCCAGGTGCTGGAT
>JANNPJ010000734.1:0-1581 GCA_031400005.1 Kineosporiaceae bacterium
CCATCGCCAACCCGATGATGCCGGAGAAGGGCGAGCGCTACCTGGGCACGGTCGTGAAGATCATGCCGTTCGGTGCGTTCATCTCCCTGATGCCCGGCAAGGATGGCCTGCTGCACATCTCCAAGCTGCGTCCGCTCGCCGGCGGCGCCCGCGTGGAGAACGTGGAGGACGTCGTCACGGTCGGCCAGAAGATCCAGGTGGAGATCTCCGAGATCGACGAGAAGGGCAAGCTGTCCCTGATCCCGGTCGTCGAGGAGAAGGAAGCTGTTTCGGTCGAAGCCTGATCCTGATTGACAAGAACCGGCGTCCCGCCTGTGCGGGCGCCGGTTCTGCGTCCCGCACAGGGGCCCGGTATCAGTCCCACCAGGCCCGATACCACCGTTCCGGGCGGTACTGCCCGTCATTCCAGTCGTAGCCGAGCCAGCGATCCAGCTCATGCGGACGTACGAAGGCGTCGTGGACGCCAAGCTCGAAGCGCAGTCGGCCGTAGAGCCTCTCGCAGTCGCAATTGTCGAGCGGCGGCCCGTAGATCGGGCAGAGCCGGTACTCCGCGTCGGCGCGGAAGAGCACGCCCTCGACGGTGATCCGCTCGTCGCACCGCCCCGGGCCGATCACATACCCGTGCGCTCTCAGGTGTTCAGGGTTCGCCGCGACGGCCCGCAAGACCGAACCGATGGTGGGCCCGTCGTTCTGGCGCTCGGTCGCCAGGTAGAGCTCCGGCAGTCGGTCGAGCAGGGTTACTGCGACGTCGGCACCGAGTGAACTGAACCGGAAGAAGCTGTCGTCGATCCCTGCGCCAGAAGGATTGCCTTCACCGTAGAGAATTGGTTCGAGCGGTCCGACGAGAGCATGCTCGCCGAGCCAGGTGTGGCCTCTGCAATGCGGTGCATGCCGGACGCCCGGCGCTGTCATGCGCAGCCGCGCCTCCTCGAACACATCGGCAAGGTTGAGGCGTTGATGGGGCATGGGGCGTCTGGATCGTGGGGTCATGAGCGCTCCTCCGAGGTCGGGTCATCACCACCTTCGGCAGCGGACGGGGGATTTGCTCAGCCGGGACGTCTGCCTGTGGAGAAGTCGAGCGTTGTGGATGGTGCCAGACGCCGCCGCCCTAGGATGGGCGGACGACCGGAAGGGGAGCGCGATGCGGGTTGCGGTGTTCGGGGCCAGGGGCCGAATGGGTGCAGAAGTCTGTGCCGCGGTCGAGGCCGCGGCCGACCTGGAGCTCGTGGCGGCCGTGGACGCCGGTGAGGATCGCAGCACGGTCGAGGCCCAGGCGGAGGTGGTCATCGACTTCACCACGCCGGACGCCGTGATGGACAACCTCGCCTGGTGCATCGAGCGTGGCATCCACGCGGTCGTCGGGACCACCGGGTTCACCTCCGGCCGGCTGGCCAGCATCCGCTCCCAGCTCGACGCCACGCCGGACGTGGGGGTGCTGATCGCGGCCAATTTCTCCATCGGGGCAATTCTGATGATGCACTTCGCGGAGCAGGCCGCCCGTTTCTACGAGTCGGCGGAGATCATCGAACTCCACCACCCCAACAAGGTCGACGCCCCCTCGGGAACGGCGCAGGCGACCGC
>JANNPJ010000084.1:0-4467 GCA_031400005.1 Kineosporiaceae bacterium
CTGTGCAGGTACGGGGTTCTGTCAGGCCCGCTTTCGCGGCACGCTCGGCTGGCGTCTGAGGGCTCAGATGGTGTCGAAGGCATCTGTTGGTACGGTTGGCTGATGCAGTCTGAGCAGGAGAAACTTCGGGGCCAGATTGAGCAAGCAACCGAGCGACTGCTGAAAACCCTCGGCGGGTTCACGGATGACGATGTGCGAGTGGCGTCGCTGCTTCCTGGCTGGACTCGAGGGCACGTGCTGACACATATTGCTCGCAGTGCGGATGCGCTCCGGATCCTGTTGCAAGGCGCGCAATCTGGGGTTTCGGCCAGCGGATACTCCAGTCAGGAGGCGCGTAACTACGACATTGAGGCGGGTGCTGATCGAACCATGGCGGCGCTGATCGAGGACGTTGTCCGTTCCGATGAGAATCTCTGGTCTCAGGCCGCAGGCTTGTCCGAGGAGGCTTGGCAAGGGTCGGTGAAAATCCTTCATGATCAGCCTTTTCCGGCGTCACAAGTGCTGTTGAGGCGATTGGTCGAAATCGAGTTGCATCACGTGGACCTCGCTGCCGGGTACCAGACAGCCGACTGGCCAACCGAATTTTCCCAGCTAGAACTACCCGAACCCATGCGCAGTCAGCGGGCCACACGCTAGACGAGGGGGAGGCCGCCGATGAACACGAGATCTACCTCAGTCGACCCGAGGTCTTGGCTGCCGCGTTGGCCCACCGGTGGCGCGACCCGGCGGGGGAGGGGGAGATCGGGACGGCTCGGATCCGCGAGTCTGCTGGTCGGCTGGCAAGCGAGGGGAAGGAGCCGACGGGCGGGGAGTGAGAGCGCCGGACCTGGGTGCGTCGGGGATTGGTCTGGCTAGGTCGGGGTTGGGAGCGCCGGGGTCGGGTAGGTCGGCAGATGCGGGTGGTCCGGTCGAGGTCAGGGGTTGGAGCGGGCCGAAGGCCGTCAGGGTGGCGAACAGGACGGCGAGGGCCAGCGTCCACCCGGCCAGGACGTCGGTCAGGTAGTGGACGCCAAGAGCCACCCGATCGAAGCCGACCAGCAGCACCATTCCCGCGGCCCCTACGCGGAGCAAGCGACGACGGCGCCCAGTCAGCACCCGATCAAGGAGGACGATCGCGCAGCCCGCCGCCAGCATCGAGTTCAGCGCATGGCCGGACGGGTACGAATAGCCGCTGGCCACGTAGATCGCTTCCGGCCACTCCGGCCGGCTGCGGGTGAACACCTGTTTCAGCACGATCCCCAGTACGCCACCGATCGTCATGGTGACCAGCAACCACAGGGCGGACCGTCGATGGCCGCGCCGCCAAAGCAACCAGGCTGAGATCAGGGCGATCACTCGGAAGATGTTCGGCAGCGTGACCAGGCTGACTACCCGCAGCGCAGTGCCCAGGTAGGGCCGCTCCAGCGTGAACCCGTGCAAAGCGGAGGCCACGTCGGCGTCGAGGAAGAACACTCCGGGTGCGGTCAGCACCACCATGGTGGTCAGGGCGGCGAACGGTCCGAGCAGCAGGACAGCTGTGGCCAGCGCATACCGTCTCCGAAGGCTGGCTGGAGGAGTGGCTCGATGAGCGTCTCGATCAGTCGTCTGGTGGGTCATTTCGTTGCCTCGATATTCGTCGCCTCGCCGTCCATTGGGTCGTCGCTCGTTGGCTCAACTCTCAGGTGGTGGCTGCGCACGGTGTCGATCGTGTCGGCCTCGGCGGCGGACTTGTCTGGCCGATGGGCCAGCACGCGAGCGAACCGCAGCGCGAGCCCGGCCGGGTAGCGCGGCGAGGTCTGCACGCCGTCGAACGCGACCTCCACCACCAATTCGGGCCGGACGTCGACCCGATAGCGGGTGCCACCGGTCGACAGCGCCTGCAGTCGCTCGGTTTGCCAGGCCAGCATGGCATCCGTCAGTCCTTTGAACGTCTTGCCCCAGCATCACGAAACCTCCTGGCGCTCCGTAGGTTCCGGCCGGGTCGCGAGCGCCGAGGTGAAGGTTGGACAGCACGCCGGTTCGCCGGCCGTGCCCCCATTCGGCGGCCAGGATCACCAGGTCAAGGGTGATCCGCGGCTTCACCTTCACCCAGCCGGCCCCCCGCCGTCCCATCGTGTAAGCGGAGGCCAGCGATTTCACCACCACTCCCTCATGGCCGCGGGCCAGCGCGTCGGCAGCGAACAGTCCAGCGGCTGTGACGTCGTCGGGGTCCGCCGGGTCGTTGACGGTGTGTCGAGGAACGACGAGTTCACCGGCGGCGGACTCCAATTGGCTTCGGCGGGCGGAGCTCGGCAGGTCGATCAGGTCGTCACCGTCCAGGTGCAGTGCGTCGAACAGGGTCAAGCGCAGGGGCACGGCGGCGTGGGCGGCCTCGACGTCACGCCGGGCCACCCGCGCCGAGGTGACCTGGAAGGGGGCGGGCCGACCGGAAGGCGTGGAGGCGATCACCTCGCCGTCCAGAATCGCCGTCCGGACATCGAGCGCCCGCGCGGCGGCCACCACCTCCGGCACCCGAGACGTGATGTCGTCCAGCGTGCGGGTGAAGACCGCGATCTCCTCGCCGTCTCGGTGGATCTGGACCCGGACGCCGTCCAGCTTCCACTCCACCCCGGCCGCGCCGGTCTTCGCGAAGGCCGCGGCCAGTTCGGGAGCGGGCGCAGCAAGCATCGGGGCCAGCGGCCGGCCGACCGCGAGGGCGAACCCGGCCAGGGCGTCGGCGCCGCCGGATAGCGCCGCCGCCGCGACGTCCGGCAGATCTCCGTGCACCGCCAGGGCCCTGCGGACCGTGGCCACCGGGACCGCTGCTGCTGCGGCGACCGCATCGACGATCAACCCGGCCGCCGCGCCCTGCCGCAGTTCCCCGGAGACCAGCCCGGAAAGCAACCGCTGCTCGGAGGCGGTCGCCGCGGCCAACAGCCCGGCCAGGATCGCCTGCCGCTGGCCGGTGGACCCCGGCCCAGCCAGCCCAGCGGCCGTGGCCAGCGCGTCGTCCACCTCGGTGACCGTGAGACGTGACTGCGCCGCCGGTGGCGGTGCCTGTCGCAGGGAGGCCCAGCCCAGCCCGGTGCGGCGCTGGAAGGTGCGCCCGGACAGCCAGGCGGCCACCACGGGCGCGTCGGTGACCGAGGCCAACCGCAGGCAGCCGGCCAGCAAGGCAATCTTGTCCTTGCGGGACGGCGCGGCGGCAACCGCCTCGGAAGCGGCGGCGATCTCGGACAACAACACGCCCGTAGTCTGCCTGCCCTCACCGACAAGGCATCCTGACATCAACCAATGGCAGCTGAGGATCGCGCACAGCTCTTAAAATCGAGCACAGCTCGTAGGATCAAGCATGGATCTGACTGCGGTGGAGAGCCGCCTGCTGGCCGCCCTCGACGAGGCCGAGCTGGTGCGTAGCCTGGCCGCGATGGTCCGGGTACCCAGCGTGACCGGTAGTTCGGCCGAGTCCGACCTGCAGCATCAGCAGGCCGCTGCGCTGGGCGAGTACGGGTTCGACGTCGACACCTGGGCGTTCGACCTCGAGTCCTTGCGGGCACACCCCTCGTTCCCGGGTACGGAGGCGGAGCGCACCGAGGGATACGGCGTCGTCGCCACCCTCGGCGGGGACGACGTCGACTCTGCGGCAACCCCCGCGCTGGTCCTGCAGGGGCACGTGGACGTCGTCCCGACCGGAGACGTGAACCGGTGGCAGGACGCCGACCCGTTCAGCGCGGCGATCACCGGCGGCGTTCTGCACGGACGCGGCGCCTGCGACATGAAGGCGGGGGTGGCGGCGAACCTGGCCGTCGCCCGGACGCTGCGGGCAGCCGGCGCCCGGCTGGCACGGCCGTTCGCGGTTCACACCGTGGTCAGCGAGGAGGACGGCGGACTGGGCGCCTTCGCCACCATGTTGCGCGGTCACACCGGCCAGGCCGCAGTGTTGACCGAGCCGACCAACGGCCGGCTTGTGATCGCCAACGCCGGGGCGCTCACCTTCGAGATCGCCGTCCCGGGCCGGGCCGCTCACGGCAGCAGCCGGCTGGACGGCGTCAATGCCCTGGATGCGTTCCTGCCCATCTACGCAGGCCTGCAGGATCTGGAACGCGAGCGCAACCAGCAGCCGGACCCGCTGTTCGCTGATACCGCCCTGCCCTACCCGATCTCGATCGGCAGGGTCACCGCCGGCGACTGGGCAAGCAGCGTCCCGGACCTGCTCCTCGCGCAGGGCCGGCTCGGTGTCCAGCTCGGCGAGGAACCGGCCGCCGCGCGCGCCGCCCTGGAAGGGCTGGTCGGGCGGATCTGTGCGGCCGACCCCTGGCTGCGGGATCACCCCGCGCGGGTGAGCTGGCCGGGCGGGCAGTTCGCCAGCGGCCGGATCGCCGAGGATCACCCCTTCATCGACGAGGTGGTCGGCGCGGTCGCCGACCTGTCCGGTGGACGCCGTCCGATCCGGGCGGCCGCGTCCTACGGCAGCGACCTGCGGCTGTACGCCGGGATCGGCGGTATCCC
>JANNPJ010000099.1:0-3562 GCA_031400005.1 Kineosporiaceae bacterium
GGGGGGGGCCCCGGCGCGGTGGGGGGGGTGGTGGGGGGGTGGCGTGTGGCGTCCGGCCCCCTGCCTCCGGCTAACCCCCGGCGACCAACTCAAGGAAGCGCGATCAGCTCAAGGAAGGCCAGCCGTACCTGGGGATCCAGCCGCGCATGATCACCGTGAGGTGCTGAGCGGAACCGGGCGGGCGGGTCGGGCAGGATAGGGGTGTGACTACGCACCGGAACCTCTTCGGCGGCCCACCGCCCACCCTGCTGCCCGACGACCAGCTGTCCCGCGACGCGCTCGAGTCGGGAGCGCCGCCCGAGAACGCCGCCGCTTCGAACCCGTCGGCCTGCCTGCCCTGGGCGGTACTCGCCGAGCGGGCCCTGGATGCCGGCCGCGACGTCGAGGGTTACGCCTTCGCCCGCACCGGCTACCACCGTGGCCTGGATGCGCTGCGCAAATCCGGCTGGAAGGGACACGGCCCGGTGCCGTGGTCGCACCTGCCCAACCGCGGTTTCCTCCGCGCCCTGGCCGCCCTCGGGCGGGCCGCCGCCGCGATCGGTGAGGACGACGAGCGAGACCGGATCTCCGCGTTCATCACCGACTGTGACCCCGAGGCCGCGCACGCAATGAATGTCCTGGGCTGGTCGGGCCGCTGAGCCTGCCACGTTCACCCGGAGCGGAAATCGTGGCCCAGTCTGACGCGGCCGAGTTGCCGGTGATCGTCATCGGTGGCGGAATCTCCGGCGTCGCTTGCGCTCGCCGGTTGCAGGACGCCGGTCGGCGGGTCCGGCTGCTGGAACGTGGACGGCGGCTGGGCGGCCGGATGGCCTCTCGAACCGAGCAGATCAACGGACAGGCGCATCCGGTCGATATCGGAGCGCCCTACTTCACGGTCCGGGACCCCGGGTTCGCCGCAGTCGTCGCCGGCCTGGAATCGGTCGGTCTGGCCCGCAGGTGGACCGACACCTTCGCCCTGGCCGGACCGAACGGCCGAACCGGGGACACCACCGGCCCGCAGCGCTGGTCGTCCACCCGAGGTCTGCGTGCCCTGGTCGAGGCGCTCGCCGACGGCTCCGGGCTCGCGACGGCAGGACCCGGCAGTGCCGGGCCGGACGGCGAGCGGCCGGACCTGGCCGGGCTCGAGGGTGACCGGCCGGACCTGGCCGGGCTCGACGTCCAATCGCTCGACGTCCAACTGGAGGTTGAGGTGACCCGAGTCGAGTACGACGCGGTCACCGGCGTCCCCTTGGTGGATGGCGAACCGGCTGCTGCAGTGGTGCTGGCGATGCCCGATCCACAGGCCGCCCGGTTGGTCCCGGCCGATCTCGCAGACCGGCTCGACGTGCGTGGCCGTGACTGGACGCCGGTGTTCACCATCTGGGCGGCATGGCCGCACCGCTGGTGGCCGGCGTTCGACGGGATCTTCGTAGCCGACTCAGCGGTGCTGTCCTGGGTGGCTGACAGCGGCCGCAGCCGAGGTGATGGCGCTGCTGTCCTGGTCGCCCACACCACGCCCCACTTCGCCGAGCACTATCTCGCCGGCTCGGGCGAGAGCCGGCTCGCGGGAACGTTCGACTCGGCGTCCATGATCGAATCGGTGCTCGCCGAACTCAGGCACGTGATTGGCGGTCCGGTGCCACCGGCTGAGTGGGTGCGGGTACATCGCTGGTCCCTGGCTTCGGCCCGAGAAACTCATCCGGAACCATTCGTGCTGCTCGACGACGGTCGAATCGGGGTCTGTGGTGACGCCTGGGGCCCGCTTTCGCGGGTTGAGCAGGCGTGGTCCTCCGGTCACGGCCTCGCCGGGGAGCTGAACAGACGGCTAACGGTATCCTCGTAGCGTTCCCTAGCCGTAGGGAACCGGCCCCGCCGAGGGGTCAGATGAAGGGCAGGTGTTTTCCGCAATGCCCGCGATCGTTCTCGTCGGGGCGCAATGGGGTGACGAGGGCAAGGGCAAGGCCACCGATGCCCTCGGTGCCAGCGTCGACTACGTGGTCAAGTTCAACGGTGGAAACAACGCCGGTCACACGGTTGTCGTCGATGGTGAGAAGTACGCCCTCCACCTGCTCCCGTCCGGCATCCTCAGCCCGGGCTGCATCCCGGTGATCGGTAACGGTGTGGTCGTTGACCTGTCCGTGCTGTTCGAAGAGATCGACGCGCTGACTGCGCGCGGTGTCGACTGCTCGAAACTCCTGGTCTCGGCCAACGCACACGTGATCGCCCCGTACAACCGAACCTTGGACAAGGTGCAGGAGCGTTTCCTCGGCAGCCGGAAGCTCGGCACCACCGGACGCGGCATCGGACCGACCTACGCGGACAAGATGAACCGTGTGGGCATCCGGGTGCAGGACTTGTTCGACGAGAACATCCTCCGGCAGAAGCTTGAGGGTGCGCTGGAGCAGAAGAACCACCTGCTGGTGAAGGTCTTCAACCGGCGCGCGGTCACCGTCGACGAGGCCTTCGACGAGCTGATCTCGTACCAGGAGCGGCTGCGCCCGATGGTCACCGACACCGGCCTGGAGCTCATCCGGGCGCTGGATCGCGGCGAGATCGTCCTGTTCGAGGGCGGCCAGGCAGCCATGCTTGACGTCGACCACGGCAGCTACCCGTTCGTGACGTCGTCCAACTCCACTTCGGGTGGGGCCTGCACCGGATCCGGGGTGCCACCGACGCGAATCGACCGGGTCGTCGCGGTGGTGAAGGCGTACTCCACCCGGGTCGGCGAAGGACCGTTCCCGACCGAATTGCACGACGAGTTGGGCGAGCGCCTGCGCACGGTCGGCGGTGAATTTGGGACGACGACAGGGCGGCCCCGCCGCTGCGGTTGGTACGACGCGCCAGTGGCCCGCTACGCCGCCCGGGTGAACGGCGTCACCGACTTCGTGCTGACCAAGCTCGACATCCTGACTGGGCTCGACCAGATTCCGGTCTGCGTGGCCTATGACGTGGATGGCGTCCGAAATGACGAAATGCCAATGACACAGACCGGTTTCCACCACGCGGTGCCGATCTATGAGAACTTCGACGGCTGGACCGAGGACATCTCCGCGGCTCGAAGCTTCGAGGATCTACCGAAGGCGGCCCAGACCTATGTCCTGGCCCTGGAGGAGATGTCTGGCGCACGGATCTCGGCGGTCGGGGTCGGCCCGTCCCGTGAGCAGACCGTCGTCCGTCACGCCCTGGTCTAAACCACCGGTCGCCGCCGTCGTCGGGTTGTCGCCCGATGGTTTACTTCGCTGGTCTAAGGCGCAGGTCGAATGGTGTCCGCACCAATCGACCTCGCTCCGACGATGCTCCCGTTATCCCGGTTTGGCTGGTCGCTCTCGTGCTGACAGAGGCGCTCGCCGCGGGACAACTGGAGCATCGTCGGAGTAAAGCCGGGCGGGAGCAACGCCGCCGGTGAATTGGCTCCGCTCCTGAGCCAAGGTGATGGCACCGACGATGCGTTGAGCTAGCTGGCGGGCTAGCGGTTCCTTGACCACCTCACTTGTCGACCAGCGAACTACTTCGGCGCCGACAGCACGCAAGTGCTGTTCACGACGTCGCTCAGCCTGCAGGACCTCGAAGACGGCTTTCCCAC
>JANNPJ010000107.1:0-1771 GCA_031400005.1 Kineosporiaceae bacterium
GCTCGGAGCAGTTGGCCGCCCTGACCGCCCGGTGGGAACTGGAGAAGGCCGGGCTGAACCGGGTCGGTGCGCTGATGGAACGGATCGACACGCTCCGCGGCCAGGCCGAGCGGTCGGCGAGGTCGGCCCGCAGCTTCTCCAGCCGGGCCCGGCTGGCGGCATCGTCCTCGCGAGCGAGCGCCATCTCTTCCATCTTCAACCGGTCCACCTGCCGGCGCAGCGCGTCGATCTGCTCCGGGGAAGAATCGATCTCCATCCGAAGCCGGCTCGCGGCCTCGTCGATCAGGTCGATCGCCTTGTCCGGCAATTGGCGGCCGGAAATGTAGCGGTGCGACAGGCTCGCTGCCGCGACCAGCGCGGCATCCGTGATCGCCACCTTGTGATGCGCCTCGTAGCGTTCCTTCAGCCCACGCAGGATGCCGATGGTGTCCTCGACGCTGGGTTCCCCCACGTAGACCTGCTGGAATCGCCGCTCCAGAGCGGCATCCTTCTCGATGTGCCGGCGGAACTCGTCGAGGGTCGTCGCGCCGACCAGTCGCAGTTCGCCTCGGGCCAGCAACGGTTTGAGCATGTTACCGGCGTCCATCGCGCCCTCACCGGTGGCTCCGGCCCCGACCACGGTGTGCAGTTCGTCAATAAAGGTGATGACCTCGCCCTCGCTGGACTTGATCTCCTCGAGGACGGCCTTCAGCCGCTCCTCGAACTCACCGCGATACTTCGCCCCGGCGACCATCGCCGCCAGGTCCAGGCTGATCAGGCGCTTGTCACGAAGCGACTCCGGCACGTCGCCGGCAATGATTCGCTGTGCGAGCCCCTCCACCACGGCGGTCTTGCCGACCCCGGGCTCCCCGATCAGCACCGGGTTGTTCTTGGTCCGCCGGCTGAGCACCTGGACCACCCGGCGAATCTCGGCGTCCCGGCCGATCACCGGGTCCAGCTTGCCCTCGCGGGCCTGCGCGGTCAGGTCGATGCCGTACTTCTCCAGCGACTTGTACGTGCCCTCCGGATCCGGGCTGGTGACCTTGCCGCTTCCGCGGACCTTGGGCAGGGCCTCCAGGAGGGCGGCCCGGGTCGCTCCGGCCGCGGTCAGTGCCGCCGCCACCGAACCGGCGCCGCCCGTTCCGGACTCGCCGGAACCGGCCAAGCCGATCAGCAAGTGCTCGGTCGAGACGTACTCGTCCTCCAGTTCGCGAGCCACCTCCCCGGCTCCGGACATCGCCTGGAAGGTGGCCCGTCCGAGGTTCGGCGAACTGACCGACTGCCCGCTGGCCTTGGGGAGAGCAGCCAGCGCGGCCTCGGTGGAACGTCGCAACGCGGCGACGTCAACGCCGACCGCCTTCAGCAGGGCAGGAGCCACGCCGTCGCCTTGCGCGAGCAGGGCAGCCAGCAGGTGTGCAGGCTCCACTTGCGGAGCCCCGTCCGTGGCGGCGCGCTGAATGGCGGAGGCCATCGCCTCCTGGCTACGGGTGGTGAGCTTCAGATCCATGTTCTCAGTGTCCTCCGAGTGCGGGTAGCTGTAAGGACAACGCGAGCAGAGTTGAGTCTGTTCCGCTCAACTTACATTGCTGGACGCTAACGTCCCCGCTTCGCCCGCTGCCTGACCCGCTGCGCTCAACTGTGCTCAGCCGTACGCGCAGTACGCGTAGGCCGTGAGCGTCGTGGCCCCGGCAGCATTGGCAAGGGTCACCGACCATTCGGACGTTGACGTCGCCCGGTTCTGGGTGATCACCCCTGCGGTAAGCGTTCCGCCGAGCAGGTAGCCCATCTGGAC
>JANNPJ010000129.1:0-12555 GCA_031400005.1 Kineosporiaceae bacterium
CGCCCAGAGTCTATGACAAATTCTGGTATAACCCAAATCATTGCGGATCATCCGATGTCGGTTGGAAGCCAAATGGAGCGTCGGGAGTGTGAGCGCGCGGTCAGTCGAGGCGGTACGCCTGGTCCTGCTCGCGGGCGGTGAGGTACTCGTTCAAGGACTCGACGTCGATGACGGTCTGACCGAGATCGATCAGGCTCCGAGGCCGGTCGGATTCCTTCAGCAGCTGGGCGACCAGGGCAGGTACGTTCAGCGGCGCGGGGAGTGAGCGGGTGCCCGGACGGGATCCGGAGCCGTCGAGCCCGGTCGAGCCAGCGCCGTCGGTATCCGGCCGGTTCCCCGGCCCCCGCAGGACCGTCGCTCCGTCGGGTGACTCTTCGACCGGGCTGTAGCCGGCCGCGCGCAGAGCCACCAGCAGGTCGGCCAAAGCTGCGCTGGAGATCAGCACCGTCGGGGCCAGCAGGCGCAGACTCAGGCGGCGCAGCCGGCGATCGGCGGCCACCTCGGCCAGCAGGGGCTCGTCGGCGCAGCGCAGGTAGGTGAGGGCCGATCCCGCGCGCAGCCGGCCGTGCTGGCGCGCGACGTCCTGCACGAGATAGGCCAGCGCCTGGGGGACCTCACCGCGGGCCAGGTCGGCCAGGTCGGTCAGCATCTCCTCGCCGGTGTGGCCGGCGTCCAGAGCCCGGCGCACGCTGGCCGCGCTAAACCGCCAGATTGTCGCCGCGGATCGGGATTCCCGCTCAGCCATCCGGTTTAGCACGGTGGTCAGTCGGCCGCTGGGTTGCCCCAGCACGGTGGCGGTCAGGTCCGCCTGGAGCACAACTTCCTCCTGGGCCGGTCCGAGGGTGGCCTCGAAAGCGGCCGCCACGGACTCCGGCCCGGAGCCATCGAGCAGGGCCCGCCCGGCTGCGGACAGGGCACCCGCGGCCACCACCCCGAGGTACTCGGCTTCGGTGAGTACCGAGATCACCGGTTCGCCCGGGCCAGGTGGCGGGGCATCCGCCTCGTCCCCGTACGGATCGTCGAGGTTGGCCGGGTCGGCATCGTCGTCTGACTCGCTCAGCCCACCACCCAGCAGCACCGGGGCCGCCCAGAGCACGGCGTCCACCAAGACGCCTGGATCGGCCGCCGCGGCGCCGGGATGGTCCGCGAGCGTGCGCAGCACCACCTGCCGCAGCGGTTGGGCGCTGAGCTGATAGCCCGGACCCCAGGCTAGGTCCTCGACGTAGGTGGGCAGGTCGGCCATGCTCCACCAGCCTTCGGCCAAGGCGGCCAGGCTCGGCGCGGGGGAGAGCTCCAGCCAGCGCCTTCCCGCCTGGTTCAGCTCCAGTTGGGACGTCAGCGTGAGCAGGCCGACCTGATGGGTCAGGGCCAGTACCCAGCGGACCTGTTCGGGCGGGGCACTCACCAACTTGGCCAGCCGGCGGATCTCGCGGGCCCCGACGTCCCCGTCCTTGCGCAGGGTCAAGGGCTTCTCGTCGATCTGCCGCAGCACCTCGGCGACCAGTTGCAGGCTCTGCGCGCCGGCGATGGCCCCGGCGGCTTGAATCTCGCCCTCGGGCACCGTGACCCACGAGCCGGCCGGTGGTTCCGGGGTGAACGGGGCATGCCAGAGCGGTCCGCGAAGGGCGAGGGCGGCCTCGCGCGGCATCACCAGCCCGCCGTCCGGGGAGGGGACCAGCAGTAGCCGGTCCAGCGCCCAGGTCAGGGGATGCTCCCGGCCGGTCCGTCGCGACCCGCCCGAGTAGAACGAGTAGCCGTAGACGGTCTGGAATCGCTGTCCGAAGGCCGCTGCCAACAGGTGGTCGAGAAGTCCGTCCGGGGCGTCCGCAAGGGCGGCGCGAACCCGGTCGCCGTCGGTCAGCGTCGCCAGCAGCGCCTCGACGATCGGGGCCTTGCGCGGGGGCTCAGGTCGCGGCTGTTGCCAGGTCGCCAGCACCTCGGTCAGTTTGGCCACGGTCAGGGTCGGGACGAAGGAGTGCAGGGACAGGTGCAGGTTCAGCGGGGACGGCCATCCCTCCAGCAGGGTCGATTCCAGCACGACGGTGTCCGCGGTCAGCAGTCCGTACGCAGACAACCGCTCGAGTTCCCGGCTCAGCGCCGTGTGGGTGCTGACTTCGATGCCGGGCTGGTGCAGGCCCAGGAGATGCTCCAGTGACGTCCGGTCGGCGTGGGTGCCCAGGGCGGCCAGGGCCTCGGCCACCTCGAGGGCCGGTTGGGGTAGCCGCGACAGCGCCAGGCTCACGGACACTGGATGCGCCAGGCGGGCGGCGAGTTCAGACAGGGACCGCGGGGGCGGGGGACCGAGCACGTCGGGACGCAGCGTCAACAGGTTTGTCACGCGTTCTGGTCCACTGTCGCGCAATTGCTGGAGGTTCGGCACCGCCTCAGGATGGCGAAGTGGGCCCGGTCCTGTCATGTTCACCGGGCGAATGTTCGAGGTGGAAGGCGGCATGGTCTCGCTGGCGACCGGTTGGCGGCATGGTCCGCCGGTGATCATGCACGCTTGCTCCCCTCCGGACTGGCAAGCGTGCATGATCACCGTGAGGAGAAGACCGGACGGCTCGGTCGGGCGAGCCAGTCGGGTCTACTCGACGCCGGAACCGCGGGCGAGCCGCTGGTCGCCGGAATCGCCTCAGCGGACGGGCTGCTCGCCTCCGCTGCAAGTGTGGGCTGGTCATCTGGGTCTCTGCTGCCGGAACAGCCCGTCAGGCCAACGCCGACAGCGAGAAGAACCAGCGCGCTGAGCATCCTCATGCGATCACTCGACCTGAACCGCCCGGTGTGCAGAAGTGGATGGATCCGGGTTAGCACCCCTGATCAACGGCGAGGTGTCGGTTGAGCCTCTCAAGCCGGTGGAGAGGACTTTTAGCAATCCCGCGCCCGGGGTTAGGACTTCAGCGCCACGTCTGGCGCTTCAGGTCTGGCGCTTCAGGATCTGGTGCCGATAGTCCCTCGGCGTGATGTTGTAGGCGACCCGGAACGCGCGGCTGAAGTACGACTGGTCCACCATTCCCCAGCGGGCTGCCACCAGTCCGATCGCCTGGCTACGTAGCCGAGGATCACCCAGGTCTCGCCGGATCGCCTCCAGTCGGCTAGCGCGGATGCTCTCGGCGACTGACCTGCCCTCATCTCGATAGATGCGGTGCAGTTGACGACTGGAGATGTGGTGGGCCGCGGCGATCGAAGCCGGGGTCAGCCCGGGATCCGCGAGATGCTGCTGAATGAACGCTTTGATCCGGGCACGCAGGATGCTTTGCTGGCTTTCGAGTTCGAGGCCGGCCTCGGTACGGGCTGCCGAAGCGAGCACCGCGCTGCACAGGTCCAAGGTGACCTTGGCAAGGCGAGGTGCATCGTCCACATCGTACGTGGGGGCATGATCCATCAGATCGGTGAGATAGCGGCGGAACAGGGCGCCAACCCCAGCCTGGCCCGATATGCATCTCGCGGTGAGGTGGTCCAGGAGGTTGGATGGCAGGGGCAGCGCAGCGCGCGGAAACTGCATGATCAGCGAGGAGACGGCATTGCCGTCCACCGCCGCTGCCCGACCGTGAAAAGGTCGTGAGGAGTCGTAGAGGACGAAATCCCCTGCACCCACTACCGTGTGCCGGTCGGCCTGCCGAAACTCGACCTTCCCACTGACCGTCAGCCACAGTTGGAACACCCCGGGATCGCCCTGGCGGATCAACTGTGGAGTCCGAAAGGCCTGCAGTGACGGGTAGCTCTGCGCAAAGATCTGCGACCTGTCCAGGTCCAAGGCTTCGGAACTTGCGCGAAAGTCAGCCAGATGCTCGCTGACCAATGTCGTGGGTACCAAGGCCTGGCTGACTATCGAGTCCCAGTACCGATAGCGCTCAGGCGCCAACACATGATCCGTCGAGAACTCCGTCCAGATCATGATTTCCCCCTGCTCGCTACGACGGCGTGACGGTGTTCAGAAACCAGGCGGTCAACGTCGGGTGAGGGTGTAGAGCGTGAAGGCGATGGCCAGCGCGGTGAGGGCTGCGATGATCGCGCCGGTGATTTTCCAGGCGCTGTAGGGGCGTTCGCCGATCACTTCGCCGGTCCGGGCGTTGATCATTACTCGCCAGGGACGGTCGTGGTAGCGGTAGGCAGCGAGCCAGGCCGGTAGCAGCAGTAGCTTGAAAGTCAACGCTCCCCAATTGATCTGGGTGTCATGAAGGCGCTGCTCGTCGCCGCCGATGTCATCCACGCAGTCGCTCTCGATGACCGGGTTGACCGACTGCTTGAATCGCTCGAAGCCCTCCGGCGGCTCCACCTCATACCGTAGGGTCTGGTAGCCGGCCAGGTATTCCGCCTGGTACGGCTTGACCTCTGGCATGTCCCAGGGTTCCAGTTCGGTGAGCTTGTCCGCGGGCAGACTGGTGACGGCAGGTACCAGGACGTCGTCGAAGGACCGCTGCACCGTGCCGGAGGCCGAGCGCCAGCGAGTATGCCGGACTTCGCGCTCCTGTCGATCGCCGTTGGCGTCGGTGTACGTCTCCGTCGTGTAGTAGTAGTCGCCCCGCTGGCCGTCGTACATCGTCGTCGTGTCGCTGTCGAAGGTCCAGTGCGGCAAGTACGTTCCCTGGATGTCCTCGTGAGCGGCCAGCGACTTCAAGGAGTTCGGCGCGAACCAGCGCGAGCCGATCCAGTCGCGCATGGCCTTCAGCGCTGCCTCTTCCGTGATGCCAAACGGCAGAACGGCTTCCGGCGTGATCATTGCCTCGGGGTTCGGATCGAGGATGATCGCGGCACCGCAGAACGGGCAGGCATCGGAGAGCTTGTCGGTCTCGGTCCGGGCGCCGCAGCCGGAGCAGTGCACCCCGTAGGCACCGACATGTCCAGTCGGCTTGTCCGCCGAGTACAGCCAATCGGTGAAGGAATGTTCCCGGACCACCCGTTCGGCCTCGATCACGACCTCCTGCTGATGCCCGCAATACGGGCACTGCAAGGCCGTCGTCCCGGCCGCAAACTGCAGGCGCGCACCACACGCCGCGCACGGATACTGCTGCATCGCAGCGGACGGCGCCTCGCGGCCCTCTCCGGCGAAACTTGGCTCACTGACCTGGTCGGACATCGTTCAGCCCTGTGGTGGCAGTGGCGGCGGGACCTGTCCCAGCAACTGAGCGATCTCGGGGACGGTGGACGCCGCCGTCCACTCAGCCATTCCTTCCCGCCAGACCAGGGTGCCGGCGGTCAGCTGCCGGTTGGCGACGTTCGAGCGCAGACCGGCGGTGTCCAGCGGACCCACCTGCTGCCCGCTGACACCGATGTACCACTGCGCTGCCGTCGGCAGCGGCGGTGGACCGGCACTCGGGGGAGGCGAAGCTGGCCGAGTCGCAGCGGTGGCGGCGCCCATCGCGGCGGCGGCCTGCTGGCCGAGCCCCACCCCGAGGCCGAGTCCGAGCGCGTCGCCGGCCCCACCCGGGTTGTTCGAGGCGTTCTCGATCGCGTTGGCGGTCTGGAACTGGGTGTACCGGCCGAGATCGCCGATCACGCCCATCTGCGTCCGGCGGTCCATTGCCGCCTCGACTTCGGCCGGCAACGAGACGTTCTCGATGATGAACTTCGGGATCGAGATGCCCATCGGACGACATTCTTCGGTGAGGGTACCGGCCAGTCGGCTGGCGATCTGCTCCTGGTTCGCGGCCAGATCAAGCACCGCCACCTGAGCGGCGGCGAGGGCCCCCGCCAGCCGACCAACGATCATCTGCCGGAGGAACTCCTTGACCTCATCGGTCTTGAACAGCGAGTCGGTTCCGACCAGTTCACGCAGGAACGCCGCCGGATCGACGACGCGGGCGGCGAAGGCCCCGAACGCCCGCACCCGGACCATGCCGAAGTCGGCATCCCGGAGCATGATCGGGTTCTGGGTACCCCACTTCAGTTCGGTGAACTGCCGGGTGTTCACGAAGTAGACCTCGGCCTTGAACGGTGAGTCGAAGCCGTACTTCCAGCCCTTGAGCGTGGTCAGGATCGGCATGTTCTGGGTCTGGAGGGTGTAGGTGCCCGGCTGGAAGACGTCAGCGATGGTGCCCTCGTTGATGAACACGGCGGTCTGCGACTCGCGGACGATCAGCTTCGCGCCCATCTTAATCTCGTTCTGGTACCTCGGGAACCGGTACACCATTGTGTCGCGGCTGTCGTCCAGCCACTCGATGATGTCGATCAGTTCGTTCCGAAGCTTGTCGATCAAGCCCATAGCGTCCTCCTTGACTCAGCGGCGCACACCCCCCGGTTCAGCGCCGCGACCCCGCCGGTAGTGGGGTCGCGGTCACGGACGTCCGGATCTCTGTAGCGATGCTATCCGCCGTGGTGATCAGCCCATCTGGGCCGTCCTGCTTCCCCGAAGGGACGCTGGCCGCACCGATTTTGTTGCACGCATCTTTGCTGGACGAGATCGGGGCTCGAAAAGCCCGCCGAGAAGTGTTCGAATCGGGATAATCAAGGCGTGAATCCTGAGACGCCGAGCACCGCACGGATGATCGACTACTGGTTGGGGGGAACGGATCATTTCGCCATTGACGTCGCGGCGGCGAAGGCGTTCGAGTCCGCCTACGGGCCGTGCGCGCACGAGTTCCGGGCGTTACGCGGCTTCCTCGCTCGTTCGGTGCGTTACCTGCACGAACGCGGCCTTGAGGAATTCTTGGTCTTCGGTGCCGGGGTTCCGACCCTAGGCAACGTGCACGAAGTCCTGCCCACGGCCAGGGTGCTGTACACGGACCTCGATCCAGTGAGCGTCGAGTCGGGCCAGCGCATCTTGGCCGATAATCCGCAGGCCGTCTACACCCTCGGGGACGCGAGGGATCTCAAGACGATCGAGGCCACGGTGCTTCACAGCACGCTTCCGAGCTGGGGTAACGGGCCGGTCGGCATCGTCTTCCTGGGATTGGCGGCTTTTCTGGACGATGAACACGTGGCTCGGGCCTTGGACGACCTGTACCAGGCCACCGCGCCGGGTAGTTTCCTGGCGTTCGACTTCGACAGCGATGTCCTCGCCAGTCACCCCGAGGCACTGGCCATGATGGGCCCGCAGTTCCACATCCGCCGCCCCGATGACTTCGCCCGGCTGTTGGGCCGTTGGCAACTGACCGAGGAGGGCATCGCCACCGTCGCCGATTGGCCGCAGCCTTCGCCGCCTGACGCCGCCGCGGCCTTCTTTGGAGGCGTCGCCACCCGCTGATTGAGCGAGCCGTCAGCCGGGCGGGGTGAACTGGCTGAGGGTGAACTCGGCTCCCTGTGGATCTCGCACCAGAGCGGTCTTCGTCCAGATCGTTTCTGCCGTGGACAGGACGGTGGCACCCAGACGTTGCGCCGCGCCGGCGCTCTCGTCCCGTTGCTCGACAGTGAATATGACATGCCAGTGCGTTGTTTCGCCTGATCCAGTCTTCTCCAGGCCGGCGACGACGTCGGCGAAGCCAGGTGGGGCTGCTGCTTGGCGTTCATGAATCCCGGGGTCGATGGTGGCTGCGAGATGGTCGCCGTACCCGGGCAATTGCACCATCGCGCCGCTGCCGTCCTCGGGAAGTTCTGCCACCCATCCGAACACGTCAGAGTAGAACGACAACGAGTGCTCAAGGTCAGCGGTGTGCAAGATGCTGAAATTCCATCCGCCGGGGGTGTTCGCGACCTGAGCGCCTAACCGCCGGCGCGCCTGCCAGAGACGAAACTCGGCACCGCCCGGGTCGGTGCAGGTTGCTGTGCGGCCACCTGGCCCGGCGTCCTGCGGGCCCGACACAACGGTGCCCCCCGCCGACGTCACGGCTGACGCCGAGGCGTCGGCATTGTCCACCGCGATGTAGGTGTTCCACGCCGCCGCTTCGGTACCCGGTTCGAGGCGCGTTCCGATCGCGGCGACGTCACGGCCGTCGAGCTTCGCGATCAGATAGGAGCCTGGTGCGTCGGGTGGCATCGCATTCTCGAAGGTCCAGCCGAACAAACCACCGTAGAACTGGGTCGCCGCCTCCAGGTCAACCTGCTCCGTGTCGACCCAGCACGGCACTCCGTGTGGATATCTGCGCTCGCCTGCGGGCTCGTCCATCAGTGCTCCCCTCATCGCGGCCGGCGCCCACGGTATTCCCGAACCGTGCGGACGGCATCCTGGTCGGTGGGCTTCAGAATCGGGCAATCGTGCATGATCGCCGGTTGGGTTAGAGCCGTTCGATGATTGTTACGTTGGCCTGGCCGCCGCCCTCGCACATGGTTTGCAGGCCGTACCGGCCGCCGGTGCGTTCCAGTTCATGCAGCAGGGTGGTCATCAACCGGGCTCCGGTGGCGCCCAGCGGATGGCCGAGAGCGATCGCTCCGCCGTTCACGTTCACCCGGTCGAGGTCGGCGCCAACCTCGTCCGCCCAGGCCAGCACCACGCTGGCGAAGGCCTCATTGATCTCGATCAGATCGATCTCGGCCAGGGTCAGACCGGTCCGGTTCAGGGCGTGCGCAGTGGCCGGGATCGGCGCTGACAGCATCAGCACCGGATCGGCCCCGCGAGCGCTGAGGTGGTGGATGCGCGCTCGCGGGGTCAGCCCGTGCTGACGCAGACCGCGCTCCGAGACGACCAGCAGGCCACTGGCGGCATCGGACAACTGGCTGGCCAGCGCAGCCGTCAACCGGCCGCCCGAGGTGAGAGTGCGCAACCCGGCCAGTTGCTCGGGGCTGCTGCGCCGAGGCCCTTCGTCGACGCTGACCTCGGCGTAGGGCAGGATCTCCCGGACGAACCGGCCTTCCTCGATGGCGGTGAACGCCCGCTGGTGGCTGGTGAGCGCGAACTCCTCCATCCGCTCGCGGCTGATGCCCCACTTCTCAGCGATCAGTTCGGCACCGCGGAACTGGGAGATCTCCTGGTCGCCGTAGCGGCGTCGCCACCCCACCGAGCCGGAGAACGGGTCGGTGAAGCCGAGTGGCTGCGCAGCGGTCATCGCGTAGCCGATCGGGATCATCGACATGCTCTGCACGCCACCGGCCAGCACCACGTCGCTGGTGCCACTCATCACGGCCTGCGCGGCAAAGTGGACCGCCTGCTGGGAGGATCCGCACTGCCGGTCGACGGTCACCCCGGGGACTTCTTCCGGCAAGCCGGCCGCCAGCCAGGCGGTCCGGGCGATATCACCGGCCTGGGGTCCGATTGCATCGACACAGCCCAGGACGACGTCGTCAACGGCTGTTGGATCGATTCCGGTGCGTTCGATCAAAGCCGTGATCACATGGGCGGCAAGGTCGGCCGGATGCGCGGTGGACAAGCCGCCACCGCGCTTTCCGACCGGGGTTCGCACCGCGTCGACGATGTAGGCCTCGCGAACCGCTGGCTCGGGCATGGCGACTCCTCTTACTAGGGTCCTTGAGTTACTCTAACGAGCGCTTGCTTCGGTTCGTAGAGGGGTTGGGGAAGTGGTGAAACCAATTGCTCCGCGTCGGAGTGTCCGACCGGCGTCGTCGGCGCGTCGCGACGCGATGCTCGGGTTGGCCGCCGAACTCTTCGCGGAGAAGGGTTTCCGGGCGACCCCGGTGCGGGATATCGCCGACGCGGCAGGCGTTCTCTCCGGAAGCCTCTACCACCACTTCGACTCCAAGGAGTCGATCGTCGACCAGTTGCTGTCCGAGTTTCTCCAGGATCTGCTGACCCGATATCAGCAGGTGGTGGCGGCAGGAGGGTCACCCCGATGGGCCCTGGAGCGGTTCATCGAGGTCGCCTTCGACGCATTGTCTCGACACCGTGCGGCCATCGTCGTGTTCCAGCAGGACGGCGCCTACCTGGCCGAGTTCGAGCGGTTCGACTACCTCAACGAGATCGCGGCCGAGATCGAACGACTGTGGGTCGCGGTGATCGAGCAGGGCGTGGCGGACGGCGAGTTGGTCACCGAAAACCCGAAGCTGGCGTACCACTTCATCAGGGACGCGGTCTGGGTGTCGGTTCGGTGGTACCGCTCGGACGGCGAATGGAGCCCTGCCGACCTGGCCCGGCAATTCATCGCCATCGTCATCGGGGGCCTAGCCCCGCGCTAGCCCCGCGCTGGCGTGCGTTTCGCGGCCCGCAGGTCTTGTTCACGGCCGTGGACCCGGCTAGATTCGAACCAAGCAATCGCTTGGTTGGAGCTGAGATGATCTCAACGAAGATGATCGGGGGCGTCGCCGAGGTCATCATGGACGTTCCACCGGTCAACGCGCTACCGGTCAAAGGCTGGTACGCGGTGGCCGAAGCGCTCCGCGAGTGCGGGGCCGACCCCCAGGTCCGGGCGGTGATCCTGCGCGCCGAGGGGCGTGGTTTCAACGCCGGGGTGGACATCAAAGAGATCCAGCGAGATCCCGGTCATGCCGCCCTGATCGGCGCCAACCGTGGATGTTTCGCGGCGTTCGCGGCGGTTTACGACTGCCCGGTGCCGGTGATTTCCGCCGTCCATGGCTACTGCCTGGGCGGTGGGATCGGGCTGGTCGGAAACTCGGATCTCATTGTGGCCAGTGACGACGCCACCTTCGGTCTTCCCGAGGTGGACCGGGGCGCGCTCGGAGCGGCTACTCATCTGTCCCGCTTGGTACCCCAGCACAAGGCCCGGGCCATGCTGCTGTTGGCCGAGACGGCCACCGCCGCCGAATTGCACGCGTTCGGCTCGGTCTACGCGGTGGTGCCGCGGGCGGAGCTGCGGGATCGGGCAATCGCCATCGCCCAGCGGATTGCCGCCAAACATCCACAGGTGATCCGGGCGGCGAAGGAGTCGCTGAACGGCATCGACCCGTGGGATGTCCGTCGAAGCTATCGTTATGAACAGGGTTTCACCTTCGAGCTGAACCTTTCTGGAGTCGCTGATGAGGTGCGAAATCAGTGAATGACAAGACGATGAGCGAGGACGACGTCGTCAAGAGGCTGGAAAACGGCATGACTCTGGGCATCGGGGGGTGGGGGAGTCGGCGTAAGCCGATGTCCGTCGTCCGGGCGATCCTACGCTCGGATTTGCGCGATCTGACGGTGGTTTCGTTCGGCGGGCCGGATGTCGGCATGTTGTGTGCGGCTGGCAAGGTGAAAACTGTTGTCTTTGCTTTCGTCTCGCTCGATGTGATTGCTCTTGAACCATACTTTCGCCGGGCCAGGGAACGTGGCGAGATCGACGTCCGTGAATTGGACGAGGGAATGATGGTGCTCGGCTTGCAGGCCGCGGCCTGGCGAGTGCCTTTCTTGCCGACCCGGGCCGGGCTGGGGTCGGATCTGTTTCGGCTGGACCCGGCATTGCGGACGGTTACCTCCCCGTATCCGGGTCCCAGCGGGAACCCGGAGGAACTGGTGGCGATGCCGGCGCTGGAATTGGACGCGGCCATCGTCCACGTCAACCGAGCCGACCGGCAGGGAAACGGGCAGTTGTTGGACGACGATCCGTACTTTGACCAGCTCTTCCTTGGGGCGGCTCGGGAGCGTTTTCTGAGTTGTGATGCGTTGATTGAGTCACGGGATCTGTTGACCGATGGAGACTTTCGCACGCTGGCGATCAGTCGGCATCTGGTGGACGGGGTGATCTCCGCTCCCGGCGGTGCCCACCCGACCTCGTGTGAACCAGCTCATCCCCGGGACATCGCGTTCTTGCGTGACTATGCCGGCAGCGCCGGCCGGGACGGCGGCTGGGAGGACTTCCGGACGCGCTGGCTGGACACCGGTTCCGAGTCCGGCTACCAGCAGAAGGTGACCACGTCATGAATCCGGGGACGAGTGCGGGGACGAGTGCTGGGACCAGGGTGGGTGCGGGCGACGAGAGCGCTGGGGTACGTCGCGGTGATGTTTGCGCCGCCGCCCTGGCGGAGGTGTTCCGGGGAGACGGTGAAATCGTTGCCAACCCGATCGGCGCACTGCCGAAGGTGGCCGGGCGGCTGGCCCGAGCGACCTTCGAACCACTGTTGCTGCTGATCGACCGGGATGCCTTCTTCGTCGGAGCGGACGGCGAGATCGAGGGCTGGAACCCGTATCGGCGGATGTTTGATGTCGTCTGGAGTGGACGTCGGCACGTGGTGATGGGTGCCAGCCAGCTCGACCGTTACGGGAACCAGAATCTGTCCGCGATCGGTGCCGATCCGGACCGTCCGACCCGGCAGCTTCTCGGGTTCCGGGGAGCCCCGGGCAACACCATCAATCATCCGACCAGCTATTGGATTCCGCGGCACTCGCCACGGGTGCTCGTCGAGCGGGTCGACGTGGTCTGTGGCATCGGCTATGACCGAGCCGCAGCGCTCGGGCCGGAGGCCGCTCGGTTCCACGAGATTCGCCGAGTGGTAACCGATCTCGCAGTTCTGGACTTTGACACCGCGGATCACCGGATGCGGTTGGTCAGCGTCCATCCGGGGGTGAGCGTGACCGAGGTGGTGGCAGCAACCGGATTCGAACTGGTGATCGGGGCCGAGGTGCCGGTCACCGCCGTCCCCAATGATCAGACGGTGGCGCTGCTGAACCGGCTCGATCCGGACGGTGCCCGCCATGCCGAGGTGGACAGGTGAACCCGTCGGCCGGCGGCAACAGGTCGGACGGCGGGAGCGGGTCGGACAGCGTGCCTGACGAGGTGGGTGGGCCTGGCTGGCTGA
>JANNPJ010000165.1:0-4231 GCA_031400005.1 Kineosporiaceae bacterium
GTCCAGATCACCTGGTTGGTGTGGTTGCCGTTGGCCTGATCGAGCCGGGCGCGGATCTCGGACGAGTGGTACCGGTTGGACAACGTGCCGATCATCGACCTGCGCGGGTCGTCGAACACCAACGACGTCCATACCGACTACCACTCGTCCGAGATCCGCGCCCGGCTCGATCAGGCCAACGGCAACCACACCAACCAGGTGATCTGGACCTGGAAGAAGCAGAACACCCCGTCGAGCATCGTCGTGCCCGAAGAGCTGCGGGTGCGCGCGCTCCGGACGCTCGACACCTGGCTGACGGCGATCGCGGCGGACCAGCGCCGCCTGCCGACGGCGGTCAAGGTCCGAATCCACAAGCCCAGCACTGCGGTCGACACCTGCTGGCCCAACGGCACCGCGCAGACTGGTCTCGGACCGGCCGTGATCGACCCGGAGTACGCCGGCCGGTGCGGTGCGGCGTTCCCGCACTTCGGTGATGCCCGCCAGGTGGCCGGCGAACCGGTCACTGGTCTGTCGCTGAAGTGCAGGCTCGCTCCGTTGCGACGCAGCGCCCTCCCGAGGCTGACAGCCGAGCAGTTCAGCCGGCTGAAGGCAGCGTTCCCCGGCGGTGTCTGCGATTGGACTCGGCCGCCGGTCGGGTACCGAATCGCTCAGCCGTGGCTATCTTTCAATCGTGGCCCGGGAGGGACGGCGCTGGGACCGCCACCACGCTCGGTGCCAGTACGGAGGTGAACCTGGGCGCGCCGTCGCTTCCGTGGTCAGCGGTGCCGCTGCTGTCGGACGGCGAGGATGACCAGCAGCAGCGGGACGAGTACCCAGAACTGAGCCACCGTGTAGTGGCGCAACTCCGCACTCACATCGACACCGTCAAGCTCGGCGGCCAAGATCCCGGGCCGGATGAGCGACGAGGCATGCAGCGCCAGTGGAACATAGTTCGCTGCGATCCCCAACGTCCAGATGGCGGCGGCATCGGCGAACCAGTTGTCACCGCCGCGCAGGAAGCTGACGCCCAACGCCACCAACCCGAAGACTCCAAGAACGAATTCGGCCAAGACTACCCATCGTCGCCAGGTGGCACCGCCGAACCAAACATGTCGACGGCAGCGAGTCGGCGCACATGGAGGTGAACCATGAATCCCATGATAAGTCAGCACAGTTGGCCCAACTCAACTGCCGCGATCGCTCGAAGTAGCAACGAACTGGTCGCCCAGGATCAGTTGACTAGTGCGGCCAGCGGGATGGCTGCGCCAAGGAGGGCATCCCCGGCGGCATTGGGGTGGTAGCAGTCATGCTTCAGGTCGGCGATCATTGTGGTCGGGTTCGCCGGGTCGCGCAGGACGGCATCGAAATCGACGACGGCGTCGAAAGCCTTGGTGTTTCTGATCCACCTGTTGACAGCCAGCCGGGCCTCTTCCCGGTCGCTGTCGGCGGGGTTGCACATCGGCAGCACGGTGGCGGCCACCACCCGCAGGCCTCGGGCATGTAGCCGCTGAGCTATCCCGGTCATCGCTTTGATCACCTGATCGGCGTTCGCGGGTGGGGCATTGTCGCCGCCGCCGAGATCGTTCGTTCCTTCCAGCAGGAACACCGTGCGAACGCCTGGCACGGACAGCACATCCCGGTCGAGACGTTGCGGCGCGGGCGGACCGCAGCATTGCCCGGTCGGATCGTACGGATTTGGTTGAACGCTAACGGTATTGCCGGAGATCCCGGCGTTGGCGACGGCCAGGCGCCGGGAGGCAGGCACGGCTTGCAGACGGTCGGCCAGGACGTCGGTCCAGCGCTGCCCCGGTGGCCCATCGGCGAAGTAGCCATCGGTGATCGAATCTCCCAGAGCCACAAGGGTTCCCGCTGCCTCGGCATGCTCCCCGACCAGAAGGTCCAGCCACCACAGCTGTCCCGGGTGATACCCGGTGGCATCGCTGGTCTTCGCCCCGGTGATCACCGGGGTGCTGGGGAAAGACTTTGCGGACGGGTCAGCCCCCGTGTTTCCGCCCTTGCCGATGAACATTCCGGGTGGGTCACCCGCGAAGGGTGGAAAGGCATGGTCGTTGATCGGGGCGCCCGGCGCGTACACGCTGACCGCGACGTCCTGGTCAGCCTGAACATTCAGCGCAACCGGATCACTCAGTACCGAGTCACCGGGCCGGATCTGCACCAGGCGCCGGCCGTGAAAGGTGACCGGGCGGTTCGAGCCGGGAACCAACGTCGCCAGCCCGGACGCGACCGGAAGCCCGAGCCAGGCCTCGCGAATCGTCACCGGAGTCGTACCGAACGGGTTACCAAATCGCACCCGTAGCTGGCGCGCCGCCACCGAGGCGCGGGCGAGCTGGCGGACCGTCACGTCCGGGGACCTTCCCCGCCGCCCTTGCAGCGCCGACTGCCACACCGCGATATCGCGGGTTGAGGCGGCAGCACCCGGCTGCGCAGCGGAACTCGCCACATTCGGGGAGGCTGCCACGTTCGGGGAGGCCGTCTTCGAGGAGGTTGCCTTCGAGGAGGTCGGCATTTGCTGCACGGCGACCACGGTTGCGGCCAGTGTGACGGCGGCGACTGCCGGGACCAGAAGTCGATTCAGTCGAGCGAATCGAGTGAACCCAGCCGATCCGGTGGTGCGTCCAGGCATCCCCGTCACCTCACCATCACCTGATATTCGGTATCTTTCATACCTGATGTGACGAAATCGGGCAATAGCCTGGCGTTGATCAGACCCGATCGGAGCCTCGTCCGGGTGGAACGGGGCTCGGTCGGGATCGAGATCGATCGGGTCGCCGCTCATGCTGCTGTCCCTGGTCATGCCTCTCACGACGCCTGGGTGCCAATGACTGTTGCAGTTGCAACGAGGCAGTTGCGCCGCAGTCCGATCTAGCGGCGGGCCAGGGTTGAGCCTCGGATCACGAGCCGGACCGGCATTTGGTGCGTCCCGGAGCCGATGTCCACGCCGTCAATTGCGGCGAACACTCGTTGCGCCGCGGTCCGGCCCAGTTGCTGGAGGTTGGCGTCGATACTGGTCAACTGGGGACGGGCGTTGATGGTCAGCACCTCCCAGTTGTCGAAACCGATGACTGCGATGTCGTCGGGGACGATGCGACCGAGGTCGCGGGCAGTATCGAGCGCTCCGCGGGCGATCTGATCGGAACCACAGACGATGGCATCCACCGTTGGGTGCTGATCCAGCAGCAGAGCGGTCGCATCTCGACCCCAGCCCTCGGACCACTCGCTGAAGACCTCGGTCACGAGCTCGAGCCCGGCTGCGGCGAGAGCCTGTCGGGCCCCGACGGCCCGGTCCTGGGCGGCGGCGTATTCGGGATCCCCGCTGATGTGGGCGATGCGGGTCCGCCCACCGGCGATCAGGTGTTCGACCGCGATGCGGCCTGCGCTGACGTTGTCGGGGGTGAGAGAGAGGTCGTCGGGGTCGTCCGATGGGGCGTAGGCGTAAACCACTGGTATCGGAATGTCCTGGCCGAGGGAGGGCCTCGGGTCGGTCTGACGGCCGACCACAATCAGGCCGTCCACCCGTCGACTGAGCAGCGCGCGCAGTTGATGCTGTTCACGGATCGTGTCACCGCGGGCGTCGCAGAGGAACACGCTGACCTTGCCCGCGCCGAACGCATCCTCGGCGCCCATCAGAATAGGGATGACGAACCGTCCCTCAAGATCGCTGGTGAGCAGGCCGACGGTGCCCGTGCGCCCGGCGAGCAGCCCGCGAGCGAGCGGGTTCGGAGTGAAGGACAGTCGGTCGGCGGCATCCATCACCCGTTCGCGGGTGGCGGCGGCCACCTCGTTCCGTCCGTTCAGCGCCTTGGACGCCGTGGAGATGGAGACCCCAGCCAGACGAGCCACCTCGGTGAGCGTGACCGGGCGTTGCGAGCGCGAGGCTGAGCCGGACACCTGATCTCCTCTGCGTTGGGTCCCCGAGACGGCTCGGCTCGAGGTCGTGTCCGCACTGTAACCGTCCTGACCCCCTAGACGTTTGTCCGGGTCATGAATTATTCTCCGAAAACCATTTCGATCGTTTTCGGCGTCCAGGATGGCGGCTGGCATCGCGCAAAGACGTTCCATCTGAACCTGTTTCTTCGGTCCATAGGATTTGCCACTGGTCCTTTGGATCGATAGATGAAAACGTACCGACACCGTTTCGCCCGATCGTCCGGGTCGTCCGGCGCCGCTCAACGAAGAGTCCGGCGCTCCGCTCAACGAAGAGCTCGAGGAGACATGATGACGAAATCCCGAG
>JANNPJ010000177.1:0-1949 GCA_031400005.1 Kineosporiaceae bacterium
GCCCACCACGACCAGATCGAACCCGCCGCCGTCACCACCGGCCACCTCGACGCCTACGGCCTCACCACCCCGACACAACGCACCTTCGACACCCTCCGCGCCCACCCCGACGCCGCCCACTGGATCCGACTCGGCGCCCACCTTGACCACGACCAACTCGTCACCTACATCCTCGAACATCTACCAGCCTCGGAGTAGCGGCCTCAACCGACACGGCGGGGCCGGTCCTCACGCAGGAGGACTTCGATTCCGCACAACGTGGCATGCGACGAACGTTTGGGCGTGCCCCGAGCCTGTCGCTCCGGCGGCGACAGCCTCCTGCGAACAGAAAGCAAGAGGGTCTGCCACCAGGAACAGAGGCGAAGAAGTGTGAAGCGCCGGCAGGGTCAGCGGCCGAGGTGGTGGCGCAGGCGTCCCTCGATGTGGCGCTCGAGTCCATCAACTGGGAGCGCGCGGCCTTGGCCTAGGAAGGTTTCGTACCTGTCGCCGAGCGCCGCCCGGGAGCGGGCGATGGCATCGGCGATGAGGACCGGTCGCAGCACCGGAGGAGCGGCGGCGCCGTCGATGATCGCCACGGTCTCGTGGTCAGCCAGCGCGCTGAACGCCGGGGTAAGGTCACGCACCATCCGTCTGAGCCCGAAGGCCACCCGCTCCGCCCGGTAGAAGGCCAGGCAGCGCTCGAGCGCGGCGAGGGCGGCGAGCGGGTCGTCTCCGCCACGTAACAAACCGACGTAAAGGACCGCGGCACCCGCGATGCTGTGCCGCACCCCGCCCGCTTCCAAGGCTTCGAGGGCGTGCTCGAAGTGATCTGCTGCCTCCAGCGGCCGTGACCGGGCCGCTATTACGCCTTCGGCATAGTTCACACTGAACCATTCGAGCGGGGTCTTGGCATAGGCTTTTGCCGCTCGCCACCGTTCGAGCAATTCGTCGTCGGGCTCATCGCCACGGTAGACGGTCGTGTGGAGCAGTTGGAACAGGATCTCGATGCGAAGAGAAGTTTGGTGTGGCTTGCATGCTGCGAGGGCGTCGGCGCCGGCACGGCCGGCCTCGTCGTATTCACCAAGCCAGATTTTCCCGATGCAAAGCCACCAGCGGGCGAAGGGGTTCGGTTCGAGCCCGCAGCGCTCCTCCACCGCGAGCGCAGCTTGGGCCGCCCGTACGATGCGGGGGGAGTCGGCAACGATGGTCCCAATCGCTGCGATCAGCACGTGGGCCCAGAAGCTTTCCGGATGGTCATCGGTGTCGGGGAGCGCGAGCGCCCGCTCCGACCACTGTTCTGCCTCCAGGCAGCTCATTGACACTGATACATGGCGCCACAGGCCCCGGATGATCCTGAAGGCGAGCGTGGCGTCCTGGGTGGCCAGCGCGTGTTGGATGGCCAACCGTATGTTGTCCAGTTCGCGCGCCAACGCTGCGGGGTCCTCCAGTCTGAACCGCCCCACCCGCTCGGCGTAGTAGCGGGCGTGACGGTCCACGAACGCAGCGCGGTCCTCGACCAGCCGGGCGTCGCCCCACTGGCGGATGGTTTCGAGCAGCCGGAAGCGGGTGCCATCTCCCTGTTCATCGGCTATCACCAGCGACCGGTCCACCAGCGCCTCGAGCACGCCCAATGTCGTCAGGTCGTCGTCGTCGGTGTCCAAGTCAGCGTCGTGCGTTCCGACCACGCACACCCCGTGGACAGCATCGAGGTCGAAGGAACCGGCGAAGACGGCCAATCGGCACAGCAGCCGTTGCTCCACCGGTGCGAGCAGTTCGTAACTCCAGGCCACGACGGCTTGTAGCGTGGCGTGGCGCGGTTCAACGTCGCCGGGATTGCGGGCGTCCCCGAGCACCCGGAACCTGCGATCGAGCCGCGCCGCGAGCTCGGCCACGGTCAACGTCCCCATCCTCGACGCCGCCAACTCTATCGCAAGCGGCATCCCGTCGAGCGCCCGGCAGACCTGCACCAC
>JANNPJ010000215.1:0-17117 GCA_031400005.1 Kineosporiaceae bacterium
CCCAATGCCACGTAGCTTAAGATGATCATGGTGTTTTGCTGGGGTTTTGTCGTGGTCGTCGGCGTGGCGAGGTGACCTGGACCGGCGTGACTGTTTGGATCTGCGGGCATGAGTGCAGGTGTGGTGGTTCGTCCGGACCAGGTGTCGGTGGGGGTCCTGGTCGCTGCGGTGAGCCGTGACGTGATCGATGCGGCGGTCGAGGCGTGCGGGGTCAAGGACAAGAGATCGGGTGGGAAACTGCCCGCGCATG
The DNA here is from genome assembly GCA_031400005.1 of Kineosporiaceae bacterium. Classification (GTDB taxonomy): domain Bacteria; phylum Actinomycetota; class Actinomycetes; order Actinomycetales; family Kineosporiaceae; genus JANNPJ01. The sequence continues at coordinate 251 of JANNPJ010000215.1, forward strand.
TGGTCGCGTACCTCACGATGGCGTTGAGTTTGTTTCCCGAGGATGACTACGAGGAAGTCGCGAGCAAGGTCACCGGGTCGCTGGACCGGTGGGGATGCTGGGACGCGGCCTGGGCGCCGCCGACCGCCAGCGGGATCACCCAGGCTCGAAAGCGGTTGGGCCCCAAGGTGATGCCCGAGATCTTCGAGGGCATTGCCGAGCCGGTAGCAACGGAAGCGACGCGGGGCGCGTGGCTGAGGGGACGGAGACTGACCGCGATCGACGGGTTCGACGTCGATCTGCCCGACACCACGGACAATGCCGCCGAGTTCGGGTACGCCGGATCCGGGGACAACCAGTCCGGGTTCTGCAAAGCCCGAGTGGTAGCCCTGTCCGAATGCGGCACCCACGCGTTCCTGGCCGCCGAGGTCGGCGCCTATGCGGTCGGGGAGAAGACCCTGGCCCGCCGGTTGTACCCGCGACTGCGCGAGGACGAGTTGCTGATGGCCGATCGGAACTTTTACTCCTTCACCGACTGGGGCCTGGCCGCGGCTACCGGCGCGGATCTGCTGTGGCGGGCACCGACCGGTCTCAATCTGCCGGTCGTCGCGGTCCTGGGCGATGGTTCGTACCTGGCGGTGTTGATCAACCCCGCCAACCGTAACCAGGGCCGCCGCAAGGCCCTCCTCGAAATAGCCCGCGTGGGTGGAGATCTCAACCCCCATGATGCTCATCTGGTCCGCGTCGTGGAGTACGACGTTCCCGACCGCGAGGGTAACGGCACCGGCGAACTGATCGTCCTGCTCAGCACCATCACCACCGTGGAAATGGCCGGCGCCGACGACCTGGCCGCTGCCTACCACGAACGATGGGAACAAGAAACCGGCCACGACCAACTGAAAACCCACCTGCGCGGACCCGGCCGGATCCTCAGATCGCGCCTGCCCGACCTCGTTCACCAAGAAATCTGGGCCTGGCTCATCGTCCACTACGCCATCGCCGTCCTCATCGCCCGTGCCGCCGAAGCCGCCGACCTCGACCCCGACCGGATCGGCTTCCTCCGCACCCTGCGCATCATCCGCCGCACCGTCACCGGTACGGCGGATTTTTCCCCCTGACGACTGGGCCGAAGGCCTGCCCAGAATCCTTACCGCGATCACCCGCAAAACCAACCCCGAACGCCGACACCGAACCTGCCCCCGCGCCGTGAAACGCGCCCGCCACAACAAATACCCCGTCAAGAAACCCGGACAACCAGCCAGCACCCGCCACCACGGACCACCGACCATCTACCTGCACACCATGACCCCCCGCGCAGCATGATCAACTTACGCTACGTGGCATTGGGGTAGTACCAGACCTCCCCGTTGATAGCCGGCTATCGAACCAACAGGCAGGTGTCACCGAATTCGTGCCAGAGGTAATGCTGGTCCAAGGCGGCGTCGTAGACCCGCTGCACCAGGTCTGCGCCGGCAACGGCCTCCAGGAGCAGGAGGTGTGAGGCATCAGGATCGTGCAGGCCGGTGATCAATCCGTCCACCACCCGGGCCGGGCGATTCGGACCGAGTACCAGGTCTGTCCACCCGTCCGCCGCTTGGATCACCCCGTCCGGGTCGACGGCCGATTCCAGCGCCCGGGTCACGGTGGTGCCTACGGCTATCACCCGGCCTCCGGTCCGCCGGGTCCATCCGGCAAGCGACGCTGTCCCGGCGGGAACCCGAAATCGCTCGGCTGCCGGAGGTTCCCCGCTCTCCTGCGAAGAGACACCGGCGTGCAGAGTGATCGGTGCGAACAGCACCCCCCGGCTCGCCAGTCGGGTCACGAGTTCGGTTGAGAACGGGCGTCCGGCACTCGGCATCTCCGCGCTGGCTTCGCCGGCCTCCCGTGCTGACAACGGATTGGCAAAGACCGTCTGGTAGGCGGCGAGCGGCCATTCCCCGGCTAGATAGCCGTATCGGATCGCTCGCCCGTGCTGGGTCAGTAACCGGCTCACCGTGATCGGGTCGACCGGTTGGGTTCGCCAGAGCCGCGGCCCCGCTGGACCTTGGTCAACGGGTTCCGGCGTGAGCAGATCCAGTCGGCTTCCGTCCGGCAGGTCGATCCGGTCCTGCGGCTTGAACGTGCGCACCGGCTTGTCCGCCGCGGGAGCGGTCCGGATCTCGATCACCCAGCTACCGTCGTCCAGCACGGTGGAGAAGTGGACGACGACGGGGCCCTGGTCGGTGTGTTCGCCGTCCACCGCAGCCGCCCGGGTTGCCGAGGTGTTAACCACCAGAAGGTCGCCCTGGTTCAGGAACTGCGCGAGGTCGGCGAACCGAGCGTGCTCGATCCGGTCACCGCTGGCTGCGAGCAATCGAACGCCGTCCCGGGGCAGGCCGCGGGCCTCCGGAGGCTCGGAGGCCGCCAGATCCTCCGGCAGAGCGAACCGGGTCGTCGGCCGGCCGAAACTGCTTGCCGGAGCGGTCATGACGTCGTTCCGGTGTGGAGAAGCAGGTCGGCACCTCGATACCGTCCGCTCGGCGGCCGGTCCTCGAGAAGGCGCAGCAGGCTGGGGACGACTGCGGCCGGCTCGGGTCGATCGGAGATGTCTTCGCCGGGGAAGGCCCGCTGGTGCATCGCGGTGCGCAGGTCACCGGGGTCGAATCCGTACACCCGCAGGTCCGGATGAGTCGGGCCGAGTTCCGCCGCAAGCACGGCAGTGAGCTGGTCGAGGGCGGCTTTCGCCGAGCCATAGCCGCCCCAGCCCGGGTACGGCTCCACTGCGGCATCCGAGCTGATGTTCACGATCGTTCCGTGGGCAGCGGCGATAAGCGGGAGCGTGAGCTGAATCAGCCCGAGCGGGGCCACCACGTTGACCTGGTGGACGGCGGTGAGGTCGGCGAGGGGGTAATCAGCAAGTGCAGGCAGCGGGCTCGGGCCGAGCGAACTGGCGTTGTTGACCAGAAGATCGAGTACGCCGAAACCAGCTGCGGTTTCGGCAAGTTCGCGACGGTGAGCCGGGTCGGCGACATCGCCGGGCAGAGCGATCGTTCGAGGCCCAAGCGTAGCGGCGACAGATCGCAGCTCCGGAGCTCTGCGGGCGTCGATGATCAGACTCCAGTCCCGGTCGGCCAGGGCGATGGCCAACGCTAGGCCAAGCCCGGCCGAGCCACCGGTGATCAGGGCGACAGGCATTTTTCCTCCACATTGCTTGCTTCACTTGCTGTCTGGTGGATCTCTCCGGACCTATCCTCAAAGGTGAAGTGAACTTCATGTCAAGGCTTTGAGTTTGATGACGTTGAGGTCAACTTCATGTCGTCTAGGCTGAGCTGGTGATTGTTGAATTGCTAACCATGGGTGAGGTAACGCGCCGCAGCGGGATGGCGGCCTCGGCGCTGCGGTATTACGAGCGAGAAGGGCTGATCAGTGCCACCCGGACGACAGGTGGTCAGCGGCGGTACGAGCGCGGAGTGCTGCGCCGACTGGCCTTCATCCGGGCGGCCCGCAACGTCGGGTTGTCGCTGGAGGAGGTGCGCGAATCGCTCGGTCGGCTGCCGTCGTCCCGGACCCCGACCAAAGCCGATTGGACGGCGATCTCCCGCAGCTGGCGGCTCCGGCTGAACGAGCAGATCCAGGCTCTGGAGGCGCTGCGCGATGGCCTGGACAGCTGTATCGGGTGTGGCTGCTTGTCGCTGGCCCGATGCCGGATCTCCAACCCCGGTGACGCCGCCGCCAATCGGGGGGTGGGTGCGGTCTACCTGCCACCTGCGCTACGACGTCCCAAAGAAGGATCGATGGCCGATCGGGCTTTGGGGTGAACGGCCGTGCGGTGGACCAGGCGGTATGGCTCAGGTTTCTCTCAGGTCAACACTGGACGATGTGGCAGTGATCGAACAGGTGAGAGTAAGCGTGCGTGCCGCGGCCGTCCCCATGGGTGGCTTGGTCCTGACCTACGTGCTGGCTGTGCTGACGCCCTGGGGGCGAGCGCTGGACTCGCTGTCGCTCTACGGTCGCCTCGGAACCGGGCAGCACACCCGCACCGCTGATCTGCTCGTGCTCGAGGTGATCTCGGTCGGGACTCTGGGCCTGGCGCTGGCCACACTGGTGCTGGTCGGTGGAGCCCGTGGCCACTGGCGGCTCGGGTTACGGAGCACGGTGGCTGTGCTGGCGGCGATCCTGTCCGCTGAGACGCTCAAGTACGTGCTGCCCAGTCCCGATCGGTACGGGACGTGGAGCCTCTTCAGCGACGGCTCCTTCCCCAGTGGACACGCCGTATCCGTCACCTCGATCTCGCTGGCCGTGCTGTCGATCAGTTCGGACACCTGGCGCCGCCGGCTGGTCGGACCGCTGGTAGCAAGCACGGCGATCGCGACCACAGCAACCGTCACCGTTGGCTGGCACCGGCCCAGCGATGTTCTCGGCAGTCTCTTCCTGGCCACTGCCTGGCACCGGGTGATGCGGGCCGATCAGCCGGCCGACCGTCGGCTCCGAGCGATGCTGCCGCATGCCGCGTTGCCCCGCACTGCAATCCCCCGCACCGCCCTGGCCCGGTTGAAGGACCGGCTGCCCACCACCCGGACCGCGGTCTGGTGGGCAGGTGCCTGCACGCTTATTCTCGGGACCGCGCTGGAAGGGCCATTGACCGGGGTGAGGTACAGCGGCCTCGCGCAGCTGACCTACCTCTGCTCGCTCGCCATCCTGCTAGCCGGCGTTCTGGTCACCATCGCCGGGGCGCTCAGACCGGCGCCGGCGCACTCCTGACCGCTCACTTCACGCTGGTGGTCACTTCAGGATGGCACCAATTCCCCGTACGGAGCAGATCATTCCGCCGACCAGGCCGATCAGCAGGAAGGCCAGGGTGAGCACGGTGTAGTGGCCCTGCAGAGTGGATATCCCGATCGCCAACAGAACCAAGCCCAGAAAGGCCAGGGTGCGCAGGCCCCACCGGGTCGGTTTACGGTCGCTCGGCATGGGATCAGCCTTTCTCTCGGCGCACCGCAGTTGTCCGGCGGACCGCGACGGTAGGGGGAGCCGCACCGGTGCGGGCGGCGACGATCCTAGGGGTGGCAACGATGCGCGGGGCGGCAACGGATTGACGGGTCACGGGTGGGCAGGGCAAGTAGGTGCGGCCGGGAAGGCCTGCGACCGATCCGCTGACCACCTGCCGAGCCGCCCAGCTTCCCATTTGATAGTGCGGCACCCGAACCGTGGACAGCGGTGGATGCACCCGGGCCGCGACGTCGACCTGGTCGTCGTAGCCGACCACGGACATGTCCTGCGGCACCCGGATCCCGGCCTCGCCGAGCGCCAGGTAGACGCCGAGCGCCATCCGGTCATTGCCACACATGATCGCCGTCGGCCGGTCCGGCTCGATCAGTAGTTGGCGAGTCAACTCGTACCCCGAGTCGGCTTGGTTGTTGCCGGCCCGGACGACCTGGTCGTCGATGCTGAGCCCGGCGCCGTCCAGCGCCGCCCGGAATCCGCGCAGGCGGGCTCGGGTCGCCCAGGCCTGCGCCCGGCCGGTGAGATAGGCGATCTTGCGGTGACCGGCTGCGAGCAATAACTCGGTGGCGTTGCGGCCACCGGATTCCTCGTCCGGTAGGACGGCGGGTAGCAGGCCCCCCGCCGGGTAGCCGTTCACCACCAGCGAGGGAACCCCCTTCAGGGCATTCGGGATCGTTAGCCGCCGAGTGCTGGCTGCCGCGAACATGATTGCGTCCACCGGCCGGTCGACCAGTTCGTCGATCACGTCCCGGACGGCTCGTCGATCACGGGTAGCGTTCACCACGAGCAGCAGGCTGCCTCGAGCCCAGGCCACCTCGTGGGCACCGAGGATGGTCGCCCCCGCGAACGGCTCGATCGCGATGTCCTCCGCGACCAGACCGATCGTGGCCGTCCGCTGGGTCCGCAGCATCCGGGCGGTCCGGTTCGGTCGGTAATCCAGCCGAGCCACGGCGTCCAGGACCCGTTGCCGGGTCGGTCGGCTGATCGTCTGACCACTGTTTTCATTCAGGACGAACGAAACAGTGGATGATGACACGCCGGCCAGCCGACCGACGTCCGCCATCGTCGCCCGCTTGGCCTTCGGCCGGATCTGCGGCCGATTCCGGGGCAGATCAACTCCTTCCGGCATTCTCGGTCACCGACTCGCAGATCATCCGTCCTGACGGACCGGCCGTCAGCCCTTGACCGAGCCCGCGGTCAAGCCGCGGACGAAGAAGCGCTGCAACGAAATGAAGACGATGATCGGAACGATCATCGAGAGCAATCCGCCGGCCGTGACCAGTTGCCAGCCTTGGTTTTGGCTACCGAGGAGACCAGCGACGGCGACGGTGATGGGCTGGTTCTCGCTCGGCCCCATGAACACCAGGGCGGTCAGCAGGTCGTTCCACACCCAGAGGAACTGGAAGATCGCGAATGAGGCGAGCGCCGGTACCGACATCGGCACGATCAATCGCCAGAAGGTGACGAAATGGCTAGCGCCATCGATTTTCGCCGACTCAATGACTTCTTTGGGCAGCGTCGACATGAAGTTTCGCAGAATATAGATCGCCAGCGACATGCCGAACCCGATGTGCGCCAGCCAGAGGGCCGGGAAGGTCCCGACCATGTCGAATTGGCCGTAGAGCTGCAGCAGCGGCACGTAAGCGACGTAGCTGGGGACCACCAGCAGGGCGACGATCAGGAAGAACATGGTGTCCCGAAGCGGGAACCGCATGAACGTGAACGCGTAGGCGGCGAAGGCGGCCACCATGATCGGGATCAGCGTGGCGGGCAAGGCGATCGCGAAGCTGTTGATAAACGCGTCCCCGAGTTTCGACTCGGTCCAGGCCTGCTGGAAGTTGGCGAAGGTGAAATTCGGGTCGGTAACGACATTCCACCAACCGTTGGCGTTGGCGTCGTCCTTGGGCCGAAACGAGGTGATGATGATACCGATGACCGGGACGATCCACAGGAAGCAGATGAACCAGACGGCGCCCCGGGCCAGCGGTGTCGCTTTGCCCTGGCCGCCACCGGCGTCATTGCCCTGCCCTCGACGGAACAAGCCGGTCCGTCGGCCGCTGGTCGAAGCCGTTGGCGGGGTAACGGTAGTTGTCATCGCGCTGCCTCCTCGGCCCGGAACTGCCGCACTTGGTAGACCATCAGCGGGAGGATCGCGATCATCAGGAGAACCACGATGGCCGCCGCGTACCCATTGTTGTTGTTACTGAAAAGCTGGTTGAAGAATTCGTTTCCGACGACATTGGTGTTGAAGTTGCCGTTCGTCATCACGTAGACGATGTCGAAGATCTTCATCACGCCGATCGTGACCGTAACGAAGACCGTGATGATGGTGTTGCGGATCTGCGGAATGACCACTCGACCAAAGATCTGCCGCTCGTTCGCGCCGTCCACCCGTGCTGCTTCGAGGGTTTCGGTCGGAACCCCCTTGATCGCCGCCGACAGCAGCACCATCGCGAATCCGACCTGGGCCCAGAGCAGGGTCACCATCAGCAGGAAGCTGTTTACCCGGAAGTTGTCCAGCTGTAGCCAGTTGACCGGGTCGACACCGAACTTGGTGACAATCGCGTTTTGCAACCCGACCTGTGCCTCGCCGGGCGGGTTGGAGGCGTAGACGAACTTCCAGACTGTCCCCGCTCCGACGGCACTGATCGCCATCGGCAGGAAGATGATCGTCTTAGCGGTCTTCTCGGCCCGGGGTTGAAGTCGATCGGCGAGGACGGCGACGATCAGACCAACGATGATGGTGGCGGCGGGCACCACCAGGATCCACAGCAGGGTATTGAAGAGCGTCGAGCGAAAGTCGCTGGAGCTCAAGAGGTCACGATAGTTCTTGAGGCCGACCCAGGCGGTGCTCTCGCGGTTGGCAAAGCTGAAGACGATGGTCTGCCATGCCGGATAGACCAAGTACAGGCCGATCGCAGACATCGCTGGCAGGATGTAGAAATATGGCTTGATCCGCTCCTCCCACTTGTTCGGAAGGAGTTCCGCCAGCTTGTTCAGGAGCCAATAAACGATCAAGGCGCCGCCGACCCCGTAGAGCACTGTCAGAATGGCGGTAAGAAGTTTCGTAATCACTGGCCCGCTCCTTCATGAGCTTGAACCGTTGCCAAAGTTTCTGCTGACACACCGTGATCATTGGTCAGTGGGCCAACTGTCGTCGACTCCCTTGAGTGCCTCGTCCAGGTTCTGTTGGCCGCTGATCCAGGCCGTCATCTCCCGCCAGAACGAACCCGATCCGACCGCGCCGGGCATCTGATCGGATCCGTCGAAAGCGAAGGCCGAGGCTTCGTAAGCCACGTTGGCTGCCTGCCGGACCACGTCATTCGGGTAATTGCTCTGGTCGAAGTCTTTGTGCGGGGAGATGTAGTTGCCCTTCTTGGCGGCCGCGCCGCCGAAATCCTTGCCACTCATGTACTGAAGGATCTTCCGCGCGGCTTCGTTCTTCGGGCTGAACAGGGCGGCCAGGTCGCCACCGCCGAGCACCGGGTCATCACCACCGGCGGTGGCCGGCGGAAACCCGAACACTCCGACGAACGAGTCGATGTCCTTGATCACTTCGTCCGGGAAGCCGCCGGCTGCAGCGACGAAATTGCCCTGCTTGTACATGAAGCAGCCAGCAGGATTCTTGAACATCGGCGCGGCAGCGGTATTGAAATTGTTGCTGGCAATGGATTTACGGCCGCCGACCACGTTGCCTTCGGTGAAGGCGATCTCCTCGAGGGTCGCGGCGGCCTGCTTGACCTCCGGGGACTCGAACTTGATGTCGTGATTGACCCATTGGTTGTACTTTTCGACTCCCTGCTGGTGCAGGATGAGATCCTCGAACCAGTCAGTAGCCGGCCAGCCGGTCGCGGTCCCGGACTCGATGCCCAGGCACCACGGCGTCTTTCCGCTGCTTCTGATCTTGTTGGTCAGTTCCAGCAGTTCCGGGATCGACTTGGGCTCGGCGTAGCCGTCCGGGGCAAATGCCCGCTTCGGGTAGAAGATCAGGCTCTTCACGTTCATGCTGACCAGTAGGCCGTACAGCTTGCCGTCGACCGTCCCGGTATCAAGCGTTCCCGCGGTCATGCTTTCTTTCAGCGTTGGCATGTCGAGGATGTCGTCCAGCGGAGTGAGGCGGTTGCGGTTAGCCAGGTCTCGGAGCACACCTGGCTGCGGAAACATCGCAATGTCCGGCAGGTTGTTGCCTGCCACCCGGGTGTTGATCAGCTGGTTAAAGTTCGAGGTCGAAGCCCAGTTGATCGTTATTCCTTGGGATTTGGCGTACGGGTCGACCGAGGACCGAAAAGCCTCGAACTGGTCACCGGTCATGCCCAACATGATCTCAATCGTGTTGCTGGTGTTGCCGTTACCTCTCGCCCGTGCGGTGTCGTCCGGGTCGACCAGGCATCCGGTGGTCAGCAGTGCCGCAGCCCCGATGACCGCGAGTCCTTTCACGAATGCGGGACCTTGTCGCATCTGGGCTCCTCGTCGCCTCAGGCATGACCGAAAGCCCCTCGCCCTGGCTACTCAGCGCTAAGGAACCGCAGCCATACAAGCCCTAACTCGAATTAGTTCAGCTTTCTCCCGAGATGCTCGGTTGTCAACGAGTTGTCACGCACGGTTTCGCTTGCCCGAAGATCGGCTCTACGGTCAACCGCTGAAGATCGCCAGTTGAGCCGCGATCGCAGCGGAGCCCTCTCGTCACCGCTCGTTCGCCGGCTGAACCCGCGGATCACGCTGCTGGCCCGAAGCATGATTCACTCCCTTCAGGCGCGGACATCTGTCTGGTGTTCACCGGTGCCAACGGACCGCAGGAGGGGTGCATGCGCGAACTGCTGGACGGTCTGGACCGATGGCGGGCGCAGGGCCGATCAGTGGCGATCGCTCGAGTGGTAGACCTGGAGGGCTCCGGCCCGCGGGCCCCCGGTGCGGCGATGGCTGTCACCGCGGACGGTGAGGTGCTGGGGTCGGTCTCCGGGGGCTGCGTCGAGGCCGCGGTCGTCCAGGCGGCCTTGGCAGTCCTGGTTAGCGACGAGCGACCGATACTGAGCTTCGGATACTCCGACGATGATGCTCTCGCGGTGGGAATGACGTGCGGGGGGACGATCCAGCTCTTCATCGAGCGGCTGTCCGAACTGACGGTCTACCCACAGCTGGCCGAGGCGATCCGGTTGGGCGTGCCGGTCGCGCTGGCAACCATGATCAGTGGTTCGGCGGCCGGTTCCGCCCTGCTCGTCTCTTCCGGTTCCGGTCTGCAACGGCCGTCGGTTGGGTCACTGGGTGACCCCGAACTCGATCGAGTAGTGGCTCGGGATGCCACCGGTGAACTTGCCATTGGCGGGACTCGGGTCCGCCGATACGGTCCGCGAGGCGAGGCCCGCCGCGATGAGGTCACGATCTTCATCGAGTCCTTCGTCCCACCGGCTCGGATGATCATCTTTGGTGCGGTGGACTTTGCCGCCGCGTTGAGCCAGATCGCGAAGGTCCTCGGATACCGGGTGACGCTCTGCGATGCCCGGCAGATGTTCGCCACCCCGGCCCGGTTTCCCTTCGCCGATGAGGTCGTGGTCGACTGGCCGCATCGGCTGCTGGAGCGGATCGGGCCGGGACTCACCGCGCGCGACGTGATCTGCGTGCTCACCCACGAGGCAAGGTTCGACGTCCCGGCCATTGTCGCCGCGCTCGGCACCGAGGTCGGCTATCTCGGGGCGATGGGCAGTCGGCGCACCCATCACGATCGGATCCGCCGATTGCGCGACGCAGGAGTGGATGACGGCGACCTGAGCCGGTTGCGCTCCCCGATCGGGTTGGATCTGGGGGCGCTCACGCCGGAGGAGACAGCGGTCTCAATCTGCGCCGAAATCATTGCCTCCCGAAGCGGCAACGACACCGCGGTTCGCTCGCTCCGGGCCACGGATGGACCGATTCATCACCGAGTCCCGCACGTCCCGGCTGACAGCCGCTGATGGAATGGTCCGACTCAGTGCCAATGCGATCGCCAAAGACCGCAATGAATCGGCGATTCGGAGAGTGACGAATAATCTGCCATTTCCTTGAATACCTTTTATCGGACAAAGGTAGCAGTATTTTGAATGTTGTTTTGAGCTGGCCGGGTAAGGGTGTTTACTTCGGTTACAGGAAATGTCTCCTTCGGAGAAATGCATCGGTGCTGCCATTCGTGATCTGTGATCAGCCCGGCCCCGCCGGTCACGGTCTCACGATGTCATTGGGGTGTCCGGTGGGTCATTCGAAGTCTGGTTCTTTAATGGGTCGAGTGGCGGCGAGGGCTCATCGGTGGCGCGCGTACTGGTGATTGAGGACGATCGGGAGATCCGCGACCTGATCGTCTTGCGGTTGCTCATGGCTGGACACTCCGTTCTCGCGATCTCAGACGCGATGACCGCGCTCGACACCGTTGACCGAGTGGGAGCGCCCGACTTGTACGTAATCGACGTCGGGCTGCCAGATATCGATGGATTTCGACTGCTGAGCAGGCTGCGTGAGCTGGGCGAGAGTGCTCCGGCGATCTTCCTGTCGGCGCATGCTCACGCGAGCGAGGTCGGTCTCGGAACCGCGATGGGGGCGACGTATGTGACCAAGCCGTTCGTCTCGAAGGTGCTGATCGGTGCGATCCATGAGGCGTTGGCCCGGCCGGCGGTGCCGGTGGGAATTTGCCGTGCGGGTGGCGCCCGGTGATGACACGACTTGATGGCACGAATTCGACGGACGGAGGGGGCCGATGAATATGGGCATGAAGATGCAGTTGCTGATTGTCGAGCAACAACAGGAGGAAGCCGAACGGTTGGTGGCGGAACTGGTCCGGGCCGGTTTCGAGCTGGACTGGTCGCGAGTAGACACCATGGAGGGTCTGATCGAAGGGCTTTATCCGGCACCAAACGTGATTCTGTGCGATCACGCGACGCCGGGTTTAGATGCCTTGGACGTGCTGAGCACCCTGCGGCGATTGCGGGTAGATCCGCCGGTCATCGTCCTCTCCGGGCAGCTTGACGAGGAGATCTGTGTCAAGACACTACGGATGGGAGCGGCGGACTACCTGCTGAAGGATCGGCTGGCCCGGCTTGGGCCAGCAGTGGATCATGCTCTGGTGACCCGGCAGTTGGCGATCGAGAAGCGCGAAGCCGAGCGCAAGGAACGCGAAACGGCGAGCATTCTGCGCGGATTGGTGGCGCACGCCCCGGCCGCGCTCAGTGTGAAGTCCGTCGACGGCAGCTATCTCCTGGCGAATCGGCAGTTCGAGATTCTATCCGGGGCGGCTCCCGGCACGCTGATCGGGCGCCTCGACGCGGATGTCTTCCCCGTGCAGCAGGCTCGCGAGATGACCGAACTGGACGCGTGCTGCTTGCGGGACTCGATCGTGATGGAGCGCGAGGAGGAAATCGTCGGGTCGTCCGGCAGTCGCAACGTGCTCTGCATCCGGTATCCGGTGATCGACGAGACCGGGGAGGTCTTCGGGATCGGTGCCATCTATCTGGATATCACCCGCCAGAAGCGAGTGGAGTCGCAACTGCGGGAAGCTCGGGCCGAGGTGATCTCCCGGGCCGAGGTGCTCGGGGCGGGTATCGAGCAGTTACGCGAACTCGACCGGCTGAAGACGCAGTTCGTCGACGCCGTCAGCCATGAACTGCGGACGCCGCTGACCAGCATTCGCGGATATCTCGAACTGCTGCGGGACGACGACGTCGACCTCGCCGAGGACCTGGCTCGCCGGTGCCTGGATGTGATCGACCGCAACAGCGAGCACCTGATGGGTTTGGTTGAGGACCTGCTGATCCTGTCCCAGGTCGACTCCGACAGCGCCGGTTCGCCGACCCTGCCGACGACGCGGGTATCGGTGCCAGCGGTGGTCTCCAGCGCGGTGTCGATTCTGCAGCCGAGCGTGCAGCAGGCCGGGCTATCACTGTCGGTCCGGATGGACGAGACGGTCCCGCCGGTCAGTGGGGATCGAGATCAGCTCGAGCGGGTGGTGATTAACCTACTGTCGAATGCGGTGAAGTTCTCTCCGGCGGATGCCGGCGAGATCGAGGTGTCCGTCGCCAGCCACGACGGCTCGGTGACGGTGGCGGTCCGCGACCAGGGCATCGGGATCGGCGCACAGGACCGGGATCAGTTGTTCACCCGCTTCTTCCGCTCGATGGTCGCCCGTGATCGTGGAATCCCCGGCAGCGGGTTGGGGTTGGCCGTCGTCAAGGGAATCGTGGACAGCCACGGTGGCACGATCAGCGTCGCCTCCACCACGGGTCGGGGCACGACGATGATCGTCCGGCTACCGGCCTCGCTCTGAGCTGATCGCTGCCCGTGAGGGGCCTTCCATCAGGGGTTTTCGGCAGGGGTGAAGGCGCGGGTGAGGAAGAACAGGGTGCCGGCCAGCAGAACCGGGACGATGAATCCGACCCGCAGATTGACGGCGGTAGCAACTCCGCCGATCAGGATGGCACCGCACAACGAACCGAGGTAGTTGAAGACGTTTAGCCGAGCCACCACGCGGTCGACCGCAGCGTCCTCGCTGGCCGTCCGGTCCAGGGTGTGCACGCCGTGGGTGCGGGCCGCAGCCCCAGCCGCGCTGAAACACAGCGGTGCGATCACGGGCAGACCGAGCCCGGCGAGACCGAACCCAATGATCGCGACGGTCGGTCCGGGGGCCAGCACCACCAGCAGGGTGCCCGCCGTTCCGATCACGACCCCGACCCGGACGGTGGTCACCGCACCGACCGTGCGGACCACGAAATCGCCGGTCAGTCGGGAGCACAGAGCCAACGCCTGATAGCACGCAAAACCTAACGCCGCCGCGCTGTTGGTGGCATGCAGGGTGTCGCGCAGGTACAGCGCGCTCCAATTGGAGATGCCGTAGTCGACCGACCAGAAGCAAATCATCGCCAAGGCAAGCAGGAGCATCTGGCCACGCTTGAAGGTCAGTGGCGCGGGCGCCGTGCGGACCGCAGCCGTGTCGACCGCAGCGGTGCCGACCGCAGCGGTGTCGACGGCAGCGGTGTCGACGGCAGCGGTGTCGACCGCAGCGGTGGCGACCGCAGCAGGCAGGTCCGGCACCGGCTTTTCGGCTGGAGAGTCGGGTGGCAGCAAGCGCGGCCCGGCGATCAGCGCGATCAGGACGACGACGGCCGCAGCCGGCAGGATCGATCCGGGCAGTGACACCGATAGCCGCTCACCCCCGGCGACATACAGCGCACTGACGATCGCGGCGGCGCTCCAGACGGCGTGAAACGACGTGATGATGCTCCGCCCGTACCGATGCTGGACGGTGACACCCTGCATGTTGGCGGCCGCATCAACCGCACCGAGGCCTACCCCATAGAACGCGAAACCGGCCACGAACCAGGCATATCCGGGGGCCAGGCCGATAGCTGCCCCACCCCCGGCGATGGCCAGCAGCGCGCAACGCAGTGCGGTTCGACTCGACGTCGCACTCGCCAGCATCTCGGTCAGCAGGCTGCCGACGCCGGCGAGCACGGTGACCATCAGCACGATCAGGGTGACAGTGCCTTCGGAGATTCCGTAGCGATCGGTGAACTGCGGCAGATGGGTCAGCAGGACGGTGAACATCACGCCCTGAGCCGCGAAGGCGGCCGACGTCGCGACCCGAGCTTGACGCTGCCGGGAGTCGGGCGCTGCTAGCAGGCTCGAACCGATGGGATGCATGTCTAAACCGTCATCGTTGTGAGTAGGTCGGCCACGTCGCCGAGTCGGGCGAGCGCGGCCTCCGAGTCATGATCCACCAGCCAGCGCAGAGTGACGCCGTCGATGGCCATCACCACCAGGCCGGCTAGGTGGTCGAGATCGCGGGTCCAGGTCACGCCCGCCGTCTGGGCGGCCCGCTCGAGTGCCACCGCCGCAAGTGCGGCTGTCGCCTCGTACTGGTGCTTCGCCACCTCACCTAGTCCGGGGTCGCGCAACGAGCGGGTGGTGATCTCATACGTGAGTAACTGACGGCCGGGAGTTCGTTCGACCTGTCGCCACATCCCCGTTAGTGCGGCCCGGAGCACCTGGCCGATCCCCTCCGGCGACGAGTTGTCGTCCGGTCCGGGGTCGGAGTGATCGACCAGTTCCTGGACGATCTGAGTGGCCATTGCCAAGATGAGCTCCTCTTTAGAGCCGAAGCAGTATGAGACCAGGCCTAGTGACACGCCCGCCTCGGCAGCCACCCGGCGCACGGTGACGTTCGAGACGCCGTCGCGCTCGGCGATCGTCAGCCCGGCGTCGATCAGTTGGCGCTGCCGATCCGCCATTGGCAGGTATGCCCGCATGGCGTAAGTGAAGACTTGAACACTCGTCCAAGTCAATGCCACCGGGCCTACAGATCTGCGCTCCGTCGTCCGGTCGTACTCCTCATGCATGGGTTTCCGGATCGGTGGCACTTTTGGCGACATCAGATTCCGGCGGTGGTGAACGCCCGATATCAGGCAATAGCGCCCGATCTGCGCGGTTTCGGTGACTCGGATCGTCCCGACCCCGTCCACGACGTTTCCTGGATTCCGATCGAGGCACCAGATCGACTGAATGCGCCTTTACTGGACTTTCTCGCCGATCGAGCGCGTCGGTAAGGCTCGCGGAGGTTACTGACCGGCACCCTTGTCGGGATGGATGAGCGAACCGTCGACGTGGTGGTCATCGGCGCAGGGGCGATCGGCGAGAACGCGGCCGGCCGGGCGGTCCGGGGCGGTCTCAGCGTGGTGCTGCTGGTGGAAGCTGAACTGGTCGGTGGGGAATGCTCGTACTGGGCCTGCACGCCGAGCAAGGCGTTGCTGCGGCCAGGTGAGGCGCTGGCCACGGTTCGCGCGGTCCCCGGTGCCGCAACGGCCGTCACTGGTTCGCTGGACCCGGCCGAGGTGCTTGCCTGGCGAGATCGGATCGCAAGTAACTGGGACGATGCCGGTCAGGTCGAATGGGTTCGGGGCGCTGGGATGGAATTGGTCCGTGGACATGCCCGACTGACCGGTGAACGCCTGGTGGACGTCGAACCGTCCGACCATCCCATCGATTCCCGGGCTCGACCCGGTGCCGTACTGGACCAGTCGGGAGGCTACGTCAAGCCATGAAATCCCCAGCCAGTTGGTGGTTCTCGGCGGTGGTGTGGTCGGTGTCGAACTGGCACAAGCCTACTGCTGGCTCGGAAGCAAGGTCACCCTCGTCAGTTCCGCCGGATTGTTGACCAAGCATGAACCATTCGCCGCCGATTTGCTGCGCGAATCCCTTACCGGACAGGGTATTCGGGTGATCATCGAAGCAGAGGTGACCTCGGTCGTCGAATTGCCTGAATCAGCAGACCTCGTCGCTGGTCGGATCCGATTGGTCCTCACCGACGGTACGACAGTGGACGCCGATCGGTTGCTTCTGGCGACAGGACGCACGCCCAGCACGCACGATCTCGGGTTGGAGGCGTTCGGAGTCACGCCCGGAGACCCGCTTGTCGTGGACGATTCCGGCCGAGTGACCACGGTTTCGGCTGGCTGGCTCTACGCGGCCGGTGATGTGAACGGCCGGGCGCCGCTTACCCATCAAGGCAAGTATCAGGCCCGGGCGATTGGCGACGTGATCGCTGCCCGCGCCGCGGGGACCGTCGCCGATGCGGTCGAGCCCTGGTCGGCCTACGCGATGACGGCAGATCATCGCAGCGTGCCGCAGGTCGTGTTCACCCGCCCTCAGATCGCCTCCGTCGGGCTTACCGCGGCGCAGGCAGAACGACAATTGTCCGATGTCCGCTGCATTAATATCCCGATCTCAGTCGGCGGCTCATCGGTGCATTCTCAGGACTACGCCAGTCGCGCGTTGTTGGTGATCGACGAACAACGAGGCGTGATCGTCGGAGCCACCTTCGTCGGACCCGACGTCGCCGATCTACTGCACTCGGCCATCGTCGCCATCGTCGGTGCGGTACCGCTACACCGAC
>JANNPJ010000234.1:0-1665 GCA_031400005.1 Kineosporiaceae bacterium
CGACCCGGCCACGGTGGACACAAAGACGATGGGTTTGAAAGGAGATCCTCTCAACCTTTCGATCGATGACGCGGTCATCTACGACGAGGACAACCTGTTGGCCTGGTCGGCTGGGGACACCGGTAAGGCCGGGAAAGCTAAGTCGAAGGATTCGCTGGCCGAAATCGGCCACGGCCAGGTGCCCGTGGCTGGAGGTCCGGCAGGTATCTCGTTCGCTGCGATCACTCAGCAGGCCACCGTCTCGTTTGCAGGCCTACGCCGCGTGTCCACCGGTTCTTCGGAGGCTGATGCCGCCGGGAGGGCGCTGCTCGTTGCGATTGGTATCGCGGGACATGTCGCTGCGTTCGGCCGGGCGTTCAGTCTTCGATCTGGCTGCGAGCTAGTTACCGAGACGCAACTTTGGACGTGGCGGGGCGCATCGGGAAACCACCCGGTTGCCGTTCCGTCCTTCAGCGAGTGTGCTGAGCTGGTGGCTGGTTGCGCGGCGAGAGCCGAAGCTGCGGGGCTCCCGGTGGGTACTCGCTGGGCGGAGCCGGTCACCCTGACGCCGCAGTCCCGGCTGGCGTCGGTCATCACGAAATCGTGGCCCGACCTTGGGGAAGGCTGAGCAGCGTGTTGGCAATCAGCGTTGAGTTTCTCCACGGTACCTTCCGCGGTGGTTCTGCGGATGATCTTGCGTTGACAGGTGAACCGGACACGCGCGGCGAGTGGCCTCCGTCACCGGCCCGCCTGTACGCGGCACTGGTGGCGGGTGGCGGGTCCGGGTCGCGTTGCCGAATCATCGAAGGCGGCGCGGGGCTCGATTTGCTCGAGCGCTCAGCGCCGGAAATTCATGCTGACAAGCTCGAAGATGTCGAACTGTCGGTGCTTGTCGGCCGATTCGCGATCATCGACACGTCAGATGGCGTCGGTGTCCAGAACTATCCGGCGCGCAAGGCGCAGCTCGTCCGGCCTGGTGTTCGCACCGCGATGCGTAACCCTCGGATCTCATACGTGTGGGCAGGGGCCGCCCCGACCGATTCACAGTTGGCCGGCCTGCGTCAACGAGCGGCTCGCGTGGGCTACTTCGGCTGTGCCGATTCCCCGGTGCACATCACGGTGAGCACCGCTGCCGGAGACATTGAACCGCTTCCCGTCTGGACACCGGACTCCACTGGTACCACGTCGCTTCCAGTGCCTTACGAGGGGATCCTTGACGACCTCGACGCAGCATTCGAGAGTTGGACTGACGGCAAACCTCGACGTCGCGCCTGGGCTCCAACGCGGATCGCCGCCTACCGCAACCCCAGCCAGCCCGAACCCCTGGGCCCGCAACCGAGCTGTATCTGGTTTCGGTTCGGTCGGCCAATCAACGGGCGGAAGCTGGTCGCAGTGACCGAGACCCTACGCAACGCGCTGCTCGAACGTTACGAGGCAGAAGTCGCCCGATCACGTGACAACGTGCCAGAGGTTCTGCACGGGCACATCACCGGCAGAAGCGGCTACCAGCATGCTCACTGGCTTGCGCTTCCCCATGTGGGATACCCGCATGCTGACGGAAGAATTCGAGGTGCGTGCATATGGCTTCCCGCAGATACCGACCCAGATGTTGTCAACGGCGTGCGCTACGCAGCTGCGACAATCGATCGGCTCGTGCGACCGGACGTGTTCAATGTTGCCGTGTCG
>JANNPJ010000248.1:0-21970 GCA_031400005.1 Kineosporiaceae bacterium
GAGGAAGTCATCGACACCGGTCCGGCTGATGCGCTGGCTGCCCGGACTCGGTACGTCAGCCGGGTCGGGGGCGTAGGTCGGGTCGGGTACGTACGTCGGGTCTACCGGGTCGGGAAGGTCTGGTAGGCACGGCAGCGCGGGGAGGTCTCGGCCGGCGATCGGTTTGCTCACCCAGACCGGTGAACCCCACAGCTCGATCGGCAGGACCTGGTCGAACCGATCGGCGTCGGTCTGAGCGACCAGGGCGTGGGCGAAGTAGTTGCCGAGCCGCTGGGAGAAGTCCAGCCCGACGAACACCACGTTCGCCAGCACCGGTGTCGGCTCGCAGTGGTAAACGAGATTCACTGGGCAGGAGGCAATGTCGGCCGGAGACGGCCGATACCCGAGCGAGCGCGGTGGCTCGTACGAGGTGAGCGCTTCGACCTCGCGCAGCACCTGGGGTGGCAGGCCCGGGGTGGCCGCGTTGAACTGAAAGCCGGCGAAGTCCGACAGTCCGCTCTCGCAGGACGTGTAATAGAGCTGTGCGAAACCCATGTCAGCTCCGGAGTGGGAAGACCGAGGACGTCGATGGCCCGGTGGCGGAGATCGTGCCGAACCGGCTGAGTAACCAGAAGAACGGGTCGTGTGCCCGCTGCGGGCGGACCTCGGCGACGGTGCCGGGATCCACCGGCGGGGACCCCAGCGCGGAGACACCGAAGTACCGAAAGTGCTCGTAGTGATGGCGCATCAGCTGATCGATCCGCGGTCCGTCCCAGTCTTCGAGCAGGGCCTGGACCTGGTCGTGTACCGCGAGACTGTCCGGGACGTCGAACTCAGCCAGTGGGCGCGGCGGCCGGGTCAGCGGGCTGCCCGCCGCGAAGGTGTGCTCCAGGGCATCCAGCTTCGAGAACACCACCGCCATCGGGGTGTCGATCTTCTGGGTCGGGTCGTCGAGCCGCTCTCGCAGCAGGTCCGTCACCCGGGTGAGGACGTCGAACGGCCGGTCGAAACCGCTCATCCCAGGCGAGGGCAGCACCGTGCCGGGCAGGGCCTGGGCCCGCGCTCCGGGCATCTGCAGCGGATCCAGCAGCAGGATGATGCCATCGGCGCTGGAGAGATAACGGACGTTGAGTTCGACGTTCTCCGACGTCGTCAGGTCCTCGCCGGCGGTGTCGAAGAACGACAGGATCGTGTGCCGTTCACGAACCTGACCAAACCGCTTGCGGCGCAAGGTCAACCGGAAGACCAGCGGCCGACGGCGGGTGCGCACCGCTACCGGCGGGGTCGCGGGTGGGAGGCTGTGCTCCTGGTAGAGGCGATGATCGTAGTCCCGGTCGAAGGACCGGCGGGTCTCGTCGTCCGAGCCGACCACTGCGGCGTCCAAAATCCGTCCTACCCGGTGCATCAGCTCATGGATCAGGACGGTCATGAAGACCGTCTTGCCGCTCTGCTTGGCACCGATCATCGCGATCAGCCGGGCATCCACCTTGCCGAAATGCACCGGTAGCCGGCTGTGGCAGTGCGGGCAGAGGCGATGCGTCGTCTCCCCTCGGCAGGTGGGGCAGCTGGCTCGCAACCTGCGCCCATCCGCGGCGAAGGCCGGTGGCAGCGGCGCCGCATAACTCAGCCAGTTGATCAGGTGTTCGTCCGGCTCGGCTGGGCAGCCGGGTCTACCGTGAGCGGGCTGGCCGGAACAGCGAAACCAGATCTCCTTCTCGACGAACCGGTTGTAGCAGTAAGGGCAAGCGAGCATGTTCAACTCCTGCCCTCGCGGTGCCGACGAACGCGCTTCGCTGGAGCAGGTTGATCAGTGAGCACGTTCAACTCCTGCCCTCGGCGACGAGGGTGATCTCGGCCGGAGTCGGTCCGGCGAAGAAGCAGCCGAGCCGGGATTCACCTGCGCCGTCCGGTTCGGTGACCGGCACCGACAATGGAGCGTCGGGGGAGAGATCGATGGCAGGTAACCGGAGGATCGGGGTGCCTGACTCGACCCGCAGTGGCAGAACCCGTCCGGGACTGTGGACGACGGTCAGCGGCGGGATCTGACACGGCCGATCAGTGGTCAGGATCAGTCGACTGCGTTGCCACGGCGTCCATTTGGTCCGTCGCCGGAAGGCATAGCGAACGGTGACTCCCTGGCCCGGCACGGTAGCTTCGACGGCTGGACTGACGATCTCGCCGTCCGCATCCCGGTGCACGGTCACCACCGTAACCTTTGTCGGTCGCTCACCGACGTCGATCTCGAAACCTCCGTCGTCGTGATACTGACGTTTCCCGCACTCCGCGAATTGAGCGATATCCTCGGTGTTTTCCCCCACCCACCAGCTGATACGGCAGCGATGAGCACCCGCGGGCCAGTTCCACTGCAGCCGACCGCGGGTTCCGTGACGGGTGGCGCGCAGCCGTTCGACCGGGCTCGCTGTGGCCACCGACACGGTCGGGCCGACCAGCGCCCGGTCCTTGCCGACGGTGACGGCGGTGAAGAAGCTTCTGCCGTCCTGGTGCGCAGTCGTGAGCCGGCTTGTCCCATCGGGAGCGTTCTCGGTCCGCGCCGCCACCGGCCGGCCGTGTCGGGAGAGTTCGTCGATCGGCACGGCCGTGCCCTGCCGCCACGGGGGCGGCAGGTCGTGCCGGTAGATCGTGACCGACCCCCGAGCCGGGGTGGTCCAGGCCAGGACCAGCCGGTGATCCTCGCCCGCCACGATGTCCACCCCGAGCCCGGCGACGGCGTCCATCGGCATCTCGGGAGTGACCCGGCGAACGACTCCGGGACTGACCCGACGCTGCCCGTCCGAGCCGAGATACACGGTGTGGATTCGGTACCGATAGCGGATCGCCGAGGTCACCTGGGCATCCAGGAACCCCACCCGGGTCGAGGCGATCGGCCATTCCTGCGAGGACGCCTCGCCCAACTCGTCCGGTCGGCAGGTGACCACGACATCGGCGGCCCCCAGCGGCAACCGCCAGGACCCGAGGACCGACCCTTCCCGGGTCACCAGTTCGGGCTCGCGCACCTCGGGCAGGACCACAGCCGGCTCGTCCGCAACCGTGCCCGGCGACCAGACGTCACCGCCTCGGGCCGCGAAGACGCTGTAGTGCAAGAGCTCACCGGGCGGCGGATCGTCGTCACTTGCCCGCAGCTCCGTCGTCTCGGCGACGACCGTGCCTGCGCCGGGGGTACGCCCCGGTGAGCCGATGGAGCGCACCACCCGGTACCGGATACCACCGGTCCGGGCCGGGCTCGGTTGCCATTCCAGCTGCACCCGATCGTCGATCACAGTCGCGCTGACCCCGGCTGGGGCTGGCGCCGGCAACGACCACAGGCGGGCCCGCAGGTTGGCGTCCGCGTCCTGGGCCACTGCCAGCGCCCGGGTGATCAGCTCTGCTTCCGTCTCGCTGGCTCCGCGATCGCGCGCCGCGTCGGCCTCGCCAATCAGGAAGTCGAACCGGTCTACCTCGGCAGCGACCCGGCGGCGCAGGTCATCGGTTTCCGGCAAGGTGTGCACCAGCTTCCGGGCGGTGAACAGCCGGCCGTCGTCGAAGGACTGCCGGGCGGCACCGCGGACCGGGTCCCGGTTGGAGACCTGGTCGGTCAGGGCAAGCGCCAGTTCCGCGGCCTCGGCCCGGTCCAGGCCGAGGGCGTTGGCCGCGGTCGCGATCGCCCGGACCGGCAGACCCGCAACGATCTGCGGTTGCAGAACGTCGACGAGTTGCCAGAGCAGCAGCGCATCGAGCTGGCCCTGCTCAGCTGGCTCGTCGGCCAGCCGACCGAGCGTGGCAAGCACGTTGTCCAGGGCCGTCTTTCGCTCGTCCAATGCGCGTTTCGCGACCTGCCTGCGCAGCTCGGCCAGGCGCTCGGGGGTCAGCCGGTTGCTTTTTGCCAGCCGGTCGCTATTCGTCGGCCGGTCGCCGTTGACCAGTGGGTCAGTGCTGGTCAACCGAAAGCCGGGGCGCAGCCGGAAACCCGCCCGGACCGCCTCGGTCCCGAACACCGCATCGGCCGCCAGTTGCAGGCCCAGGATCCGCAGGTTGGCCGCCAACCCCGAGCGCAGGCTGGCGGCCGGCTCGGGTGGCAGCGGCCAGACCTGCTCGACGATCGTGATCCCGTGCTCGGTCAGCGCTTCCTCGACCGCGGTCTGATCGAGGCTGCCACCCAGGGCGGTGCACAGCAGCGGGACCGTCGATCGGACGACGACGCTGGTGCTGGCGGCGAGCGCCGCGGCCATCGCTGCCAGTGAACTGCGGGCGGCGGCCTGGTCCTCGTCCCGGCACTGGGCGAAATAGGCGTAGGTCACCTTCCCGGAGGCGACGAGATCGGCATGTGCGGCAAGCAAGCCGGTCGCGACCGTTTGGTAAACCCGCTTCTGCTTCAGCGCTCGCCAGTGCTTGAGGATCCGGGTGAGGTGCGCCTCGAACGCCTCGGCGTCCGTCTCGGAGTGCTCCGGAACCGCATACCGCAGCAGCAGGTCGGCGGGCAGCACCCCGCCGAGCCTGCGGGCCGGTTCCAGCACCTGCTGGCGATACCGGTCCGGATCGAAGTCATCCGCTGACGGCATAGCCCGCCACGGTGTTTCGCGACCGTTCCACCTGTCCCGGCGTCAGTCCCTGGATCTGCAGCTCGATCGAGAGCTGCTTGCCGGTCCTGAGCTCGACTGCCTCCACTTGGAGCAGCCCGTTTTCGTCCATCACGAAGTTTACGTCGATCGGTGACCCTTTGGGTAACGGCGGTAAACCGGTGATGACGCCGTCCCCAATCTTGGCATTGTCGGCCGGATCCCTCGACATCACCGACCCGGCCTGTTCCCAGATCTCAATTCTGATCATGGTTTGGTTGGAGTGCGCGGTGTAGAAGCGCTGGGTGTCGGGCGTGGCCGGCAGCGGCCGATTGGTTTCCAGGACGTGCGCGATGGCGAAGACCGGGTCGTCGTCCCTGGTGAGGTTCCTGAAGTTGCTGCCGGGGCTTTCGAGGACCTTCACGCCGAAAGCCCGGGGGACGACGTTCGTCACCGTCTTCGCCGCCAGATCCAGCAGGCGGTGGCGGGGTAGACCGGTCTCGGTCGCCACTCGATCCAGGGCCTCCGTTGCGCCCAGTCCCGTGCCATCGACGGTGATCTGCCTGCGCTTTCGGACGGGTCTGGGTCGACTCGGTGTGGTCGGTCTGCTCGTGGTGGTGCTCGGGTTGATCGGGGTGCCGTTCGCGGCGGCCTCGGTGCCCGGAAGAATGATCTTTACCGATTCGATCAGGGCGAACAGCGCCGCCCCTTTGGCGACTGCCTGGTCCGGGTCGAAACGCCTCGGCTGGAAGCCGAATCGCTCGCGCAGCGCGGCCTCCACCGCAGGCGCTCGGGTGGCGCCGCCGACCAGCAGAACCTCGTCGAAGTACGCCACCCCGGCGGCCCGGGCGGTCAGCACGGTTCGCTCGGTGATCAGCATCGTCCGGTCG
The DNA here is from genome assembly GCA_031400005.1 of Kineosporiaceae bacterium. GTDB lineage: Bacteria > Actinomycetota > Actinomycetes > Actinomycetales > Kineosporiaceae > JANNPJ01. The sequence continues at coordinate 5,423 of JANNPJ010000248.1, forward strand.
AGAAGTTCGGCCCCCAGCTCTTCCAGTTCTTCCCGGCTCAGCGATACCTGGGACGTGTTCCCCCCGAAGCCGGTGGTGCACCGGCGATAGTTGGCCGAGCTCAGGGACTTCTTCATGTCTTCGGCGACGATCAGCAGTTCCTGGCCGAACTCCTCACTGGCTCCGGCCCCTGAGCCTGGGTTCATCCGTTCGAAGTCGTCCTGGAGCAAGTCGGCGATCCGCCTGTCCCAGTCCGCCCCGCCGAGGTTGTGGTCACCATCGGTGCAGACCACGGTGACGGCGTCGCCGGACAACCGGATCACCGTGGTGTCGAAGGTGCCGCCGCCAAGGTCGAAGACCAGGATGGTGCGATCGGCGCCGGTGCCCAGCGCGTCGTAGTGCAGGGCGGCGGCGACCGGTTCCGGGACCAGGCTCAGCACGTTCAACCCGGCGATCCGGCCGGCATTGCGGGTCGCCAGCTTCTCCGCCTCACCGAAATAGGCCGGGACGGTGATCACGACGTCCTTGACGGTCTGCCCGGTCTGTTCGGAGGCGTACCGGGCGAGCTCGCGCAGGATCAGCGCCGAGATCGTCTCCGGGGTGTGCACCTGCCCGTGTAGCTCAAGCTCCAGATCCTTGCCCATCTCCCGTTTGATCAGCGACACCACGAGTTCCGGACAGATCTTTGCCAGGCCCTTCGCCTCCTTGCCGACCAAGACGGTGTCCGGGCCCTCGAAGTAGACCACCGACGGGGTCGTGAACTCGTCAAAGTCGTTCTTGATCAGGGTCGCCTGGCCCCACCTGTCGACGTAGGCGATGCACGAGTAGGTCGTTCCTAGGTCGATACCGAACGTCGTCATGGTCCCCGCTCATTCAGCTGTCGGCTGGTGAGGGTCAGGGCCGGTCTGGTGCAGGCCGCGCTCGGATCGGACGCCGAGCAATCTACGCATGATGACACGGAGTGCTGATACGTCGCCAGAGGTGAACAAGATTGCGATTCCACCGACATCGGGAAAGTTGGTCGAGAAGGGCGGGGAAAGGGCTCAGTGGCCGAGGAAGGGTGCCATCAGCCTGGCCGCCAGAGACGACCGTCCGGTCAGTCGCTCTTCCGCATCCGCCCTGGTCATCACCTGCAGACCGGCGTTCATCGCCAGCCAGCGCAGCGGCTCCGGTTCCCAGCGGCGCGAGCGATGCCCGACCCAGGGCAGCCGGGTGAGTTCCGAGTCGTGCCCGAGCACCAGGTCGGCCAGCGTTCGTCCGGCCAGGTTCGTCGTCCCGACGCCGTCACCGACATACCCGCCGGCCCAGCCCACACCGGTGCCGCTGTCCAGACCGACCGAGGCGTGCCAGTCCCGGGCGATTCCTAGCGGACCACCCCAGCTGTGGCTGAACTCGTGCCCACGCAGACCCGGAAACAGCTCGACCAGACCGGCTCGGAGGGCGCTGAAGACCTGGTCGGACCGGTCGAACGCCGGATCGATCCGGGAGCCGTAGTGGTACGGCGCTCCCCGGCCACCGAAGGCCAACCGGTCATCTGCGGTGCGCTGCCCGTAGATGATCAGATGCCGTGCATCGGTGAACGTTTCGCCACCGGCCAGGCCCGCCCCGGGGGTAGCACCCGAGCCGTCCCAGAACGCGGCCGGCAGCGGTTCTGTGGCCACCATCAGTGAGTACACCGGGACGACGTCGCGCTGCGATCCGGGCAGCGTCGACGTCCAGGCCTCGGTTGCCCGGATCACCTGCCGGGCCTGGACGACGCCCTGCTCCGTCGCCACGCACGGGTCGCCGGACACGCCGATCCCGTTGATTCGCGGCCGGATCTCCAGTGCGGGAGTGTGCTCGTAGATCGTGCCGCCGAGCCTTTCCACCACTCGGGCCAGGCCGCGGACCAGTAATGCCGGCTGGACCCGAGCGCAATGCGGGGTGTACGAGGCACCGAGGACACCACTCGCACCGACCCGCTCGACCGCCTCCGCGGCTGAAAGCAGGGTGTAGCCGTCGACGCCATCGGCATCGGCGTCGATCTCCACCTCGGCGCGGATCCGGTTCACTTGGACGTCGGTGCGAGCCAGGTTGACGGTGCCGCCCTTGCTCCAATGGCAGTCGATCCCCTCCGCCGCGATCACCGACCCCACCTCATCAACGGTGTGGTTCATCGCCCGGCGCATAGTCAGCGCCTGTTCCCGTCCGTAGCGCCGGGCCAGCGCCCGGATCGATATCGGGAACAGGGACGAGCACCAGCCCCCGTTACGACCACTGGCGCCGAAGCCGGCGATCTGCGCCTCCAGCACCACCACGCGAAGCGTTGGCTGCGCGCGCAGCAGGTAGTACGCCGTCCACAGTCCGGTCAGACCGGCGCCGACGATGCAGACGTCCGCCTCGATGCTGCCGTCCAACCCCGGGCGCGCCTGCAGGGAGTCACCCGCGGCAGCGGCCTGGTCGAACCACAGCGACAGGTCTCGGTACGGCGGGTGTTGCGTCGTGGGAGACCTGGCGTGATCGCGAACACGCGCCCCAGCCTTCCCGTGATCATGCACGGTTGCCCTCAAGCCCTTCACGGTCGGATAAGTGGCCAATTCACACCGCTACGTATGAGCAACGGAGAGCCACCATCGATAATGCACGGTTGCACCGCGCCGTGGCTACAGAATTGAGTAACCAAGCATGTTCGCTGCGAAGTTTGTTGGCTCGCTGTGCCCCGGCCGGAGCCCGTTGTGACGCTGTGCAGGACAGGTCGCCGTCAAGATCGCCAGCTATGCCTGTTTAATGTCGATTAAGGCGACGATTGTGGGCGCAACTGGCGATCGGCGGCTGACGAAGATCAACTACAGGGCGGCGGGCGGCGGACCAGTTCAGGGTCTACAGCGGCCCCGGGGGCCTGCCCTATGCCCGGCCGGAGGGCCAAGCGGCCAGCGCGGCGGGTGCGGGCAGATCGACGGTCAGGTCGGGGGCCGGGATCGGCGTTCCCCAGGTGTGCTGGAGGGGGACCACGCCGGCCCAGACCGGGCGGTCCAGGTCTTCCGCCGCATCCTCGGGTGCGGAGTCGGAGACCTTGAGCGACCACTCGGTGAGCGGCATCGCCAGGATCGAGGTGGCCGCCAGCTCCTTCGCGGACGGCGTCCGGGCACCAGTCAGGCCGGGCAGGAGGTGCCCGGACAGAATGGCGAGCGCGCTCGCCCGCTCCGCGTCTGGGACCGGGGTGAAGGAGCCGAACAGCATCGCGCACCGGTAATGCATGGAGGACTCGAACTGACTGCGGGCCACCACGATCCCGTCCAGCAGGGTGACGGTCGCGCAGGTCTCGACGCCCGCGGCCAGCGTTCGGAAGGCCTGGGATCCGGTCGAGCCGTGAATCAGCAGTCGGTCGCCGTCCCGGGCCATCCCGACCGGGATCACCGCGAGCCGGTCTTCGGCCGGGACGGCGACGTGCGCGACCAAGGCCGCGTCCAGGACAGCGTGCATCACCTCGACGTCGGACACCTGCTTCCCCGGCAACCTGCGCACTCGTGTTCTTTGGTTCGTGAGTCTCTGTCGATTGTTCGTGAGGACGGCGTCGCTGATCGCGCTGCCTTCCCTCGTCGACCGTTCTGCACCTTCGGTGGAGCTGCGTCTCCTCAGTCCAGGCGGCGCGGCGACGCCATCCTCACTCACGGCGTCCGCTGGGGTGCCGGGAGAGTTGGTCTGGCCTGTCATCTGGTGGTCACATCCATCTGGTGGTTACAGCCTGGTCCAGGCTTCGGTGAGTACGGTGCGGAGGATGGCCTCGATGTTGTCGAACTCGGGTTGGCCGACGATCAGGGGAGGGGCTAGCTGGATCACCGGGTCGCCGCGGTCGTCGGCGCGGCAGTAGAGGCCCGCATCGAAGAGCGCCTTGGACAGGAAACCGCGCAGCAGCCGCTCGGATTCGTCGTCGTTGAAGGTCTCTCTGGTGGCCTTGTCCTTGACCAGCTCGATCCCGTAGAAGTAACCCTCGCCGCGGACGTCGCCAACGATCGGCAGGTCGAGCAGCTTTTCCAGGGTGGCGCGGAAACCCGGCGCGTTGTCCCGGACGTGCTGGTTCAGGCCTTCACGCTCGAAGATGTCCAGGTTGGCCATCGCCACCGCCACCGCGGCGGAGACCGGGTGCCCGCCGAAGGTGTAGCCGTGCGGGAAGTAGGTGGTTCCCTTGGTGAACGGCTCGAACAGCCTGTCGCTCGCGATCATCGCGCCGATCGGGGAGTAACCGCTGGTCAGGCCTTTGGCACAGGTGATGATATCCGGGACGTAGCCGAGTTCGTTGCAGGCGAACATCCCGCCGATCCGGCCGAACGCGCAGATCACCTCGTCTGAGACCAGCAGCACGTCGTATTCGTCGCAGATCTCCCGGACCCGTTCGAAGTACCCAGGCGGCGGTGGGAAACAACCACCGGAGTTCTGCACCGGCTCCAGGAAGACCGCGGCCACGCTGTCCGGGCGCTCGAACTCGATCGCCTCGGCGATCCGGTCGGCAGCCCAGCGGCCAAACCGCTTCGGGTCCTCGCGCAACTCGACCGGGGCCCGGTAGAGGTTCGTGTTCGGGACTCGAAAAGCGCCAGGTACCAGCGGCTCGAACGGGATCTTGGCCTCGGGGATGCCGGTGATCGACAGCGCTCCCTGCGGGGTGCCGTGGTACGCGACGGCTCGCGAGATCACCTTGTGCTTGCCCGGTTTTCCAACCAGCTTCCAGTACTGCTTGGCCAGTTTCCAGGCGGTCTCCACCGCCTCGCCGCCACCGGTAGTGAAGAAGACCTTGTTCAGGTCGGCCGGGGCGTAGCCGGCCAGCCGATCCGCCAGCTCGATCGCCTTCGGGTGCGCGTACGACCAGAGTGGGAAGAAGGCCAGTTCTTTGGCCTGCTCGTACGCGGCCCGGGCGAGTTCCTCGCGGCCGTGGCCGACCTGCACAACAAAAAGCCCAGCCAGGCCGTCTAGATACTTGCGGCCGCTGCTGTCCCAGATGTAGGCGCCATCACCCTTGACGATGATCGGCAGCTCGCCTCCGTCGGCGAGCGTGGATTGCCGGGTGAAGTGCATCCACAGGTGGTCGCGCGCCTGCGCGGTGAGCGCGGCAGTGTCGTACTCGGTGCTTGGCTCGGTCGTGCCGGTGGCCGGGAACTGCGGTGTGGTGGTCATCTGGTGCCCCAATTGTAGAGCTGTTTGCGAAGTTTCAGGTAAACGAAGGTCTCGGTGCTGCGGACGCCCGGCAGGCCACGGATGTCGTGACTGACGACGTCCAAAAGATGATCATCGTCCTCGCAGACCACCTCGACCATCAGGTCGAACGAGCCGGCGGTGACGACGACGTAATCGACCTCGGCCATCGCGGACAGTTGATCGGCGACCGTGTTGATGTCGCCGTCCACGGTAATTCCGATCATCGCCTGCCGGGTGAAACCCACCTGGAGCGGGTCGGTGACGGCGACGATCTGCATCACGCCGGTATCCAGCAGGCGCTGCACGCGCTGTCGGACCGCGGCCTCGGAGAGCCCGACCGCTTTGCCGATCGCGGCATAGGGCCGGCGACCGTCCTCCTGCAGTTGCTCGATGATTCGCTTGGAGATCTCATCGAGAACGGTGGGAACGGTTCGGGTACGTGCCGGTCTGGTCGCCACACGTCGATCCTGACGGTTCAACCGGGTGCTCGGCAAGTGAATCCGTTGTTTGATGCCGAGAATATTGCCGATTCTTCAGTCAAGGCCATCTTGCTCTGCCGATAAGGTCGGGCTGGCACCTAGAGTGTCGACAACGCTTCCCAAGGAGGTTCGACGTGAGCCAGACGCCCCGAATCCTGCGCAACTTCATCGCCGGTGAGTACCGCGTGGCCAGTACCGACTCGACAAGCGACATCGTGGACCCGGCCACTGCTCAGGTGGTAGCGAAGGCCCCGATCTCTACCCCGGAGGACGTCGACGTCGCGTATGCGGCGGCCGAGAAGGCGTTCGAGACCTGGGGCGAAACGACCCCGTCAGAGCGGCAGAAGGCGATGCTGAAGTTCGCCGACGCGGTGGAATCGCGCGCTGACGAACTGGTCAAGCTGGAGGCACAGAACACCGGCAAACCGTTCGCGCTGACCGCGAGCGAGGAAATACCGCCGATGGTGGACCAGATCCGGTTCTTCGCCGGCGCGGCCCGGGTCCTTGAGGGTCGTTCCGCCGGGGAGTACCTGGCCGGTCACACGTCGTGGGTTCGCCGTGAGCCGATCGGGGTGATCGGGCAGGTCACCCCGTGGAACTACCCGATGATGATGGCGGTCTGGAAGTTCGCGCCGGCGCTCGCGGCCGGCAACACCGTCGTGCTCAAGCCGAGCGACACCACGCCCGAGACCACCCTGCTGCTGGCCGAGATTGCCGCCGAGTTCTTTCCGGCCGGCGTGCTGAACGTGATCACTGGCGATCGCAGCACTGGCCGGGCGCTGGTGGAACATCCGACGCCGCAGATGGTCGCGATCACCGGGTCGGTCCGGGCCGGCATGGAGGTCGCTGGATCGGCCGCACAGGACGTCAAGCGAGTGCACCTGGAGTTGGGCGGCAAGGCGCCAGTGGTGGTGTTCGACGACGCGGACCTGGAGGCCGCCGCCGAGGCGATCGCCGTCGCCGGATACTTCAACGCCGGTCAGGACTGCACCGCCGCCACCCGGGTGCTGGCTGCCTCGGGGATCCACGACGACTTCGTCGCCGCGCTGTCGGAGCAGGCCAGTAACGCCAAGGTCGGCCTGCCGGACGACGAGGACGCCCTGTTCGGCCCGGTCAACAGTGCCGGGCAGTTGTCCCGGGTGTCGGGCTTCATCGACCGGCTACCGGACCACGCGAAGATCACCACCGGCGGGCAGCGGGTCACCGCGCTTGGCGACGGCTTTTACCTGGAGCCCACTGTGGTGTCCGGGTTGCGGCAGAGCGACGAGATCATCCAGAACGAGGTCTTTGGACCGGTGATCACCGTGCAGCGGTTCAGTGCCGAGGCGGAGGCGCTGGCCTGGGCCAATGGGGTGCCTTACGGGCTCGCCTCGAGCGTCTGGACGAGGGATTTCGGCCGGGCGATGCGGATGTCCAAGCGGCTGAACTTCGGTTGTGTCTGGATCAACACGCACATTCCGCTGGTTGCTGAGATGCCTCACGGCGGTTTCAAGCACTCCGGATACGGCAAGGATCTATCGATGTACGGGCTGGAGGACTACACCCGGATCAAGCACGTAATGGCCGCCATCGAGTGATCGGCGGGACGCACGCTCGGCGGACGGGCGGTCACGCATTGTGATTGACCCTTGACGAAGAGCGATTGTTGGACAGTTCATCCATTGGGAATGAACGGTCCAAATCCTGGCTGCACGACGCATGGTTGTAACGAAATCGTCGCTGGTTGGCGGTTACGCAACGAGATCTGACGCCCCTTCCTTGCATGGCTTCATAACGGCGTGTCAGTATCCAGAGCAATCTGCTAAGCGGCGCACCTTAGGCTGTTCCGCATGTTCGCGGTTCAGGTCACGCCGGGTGCACCGTGGCATCTGCCCGGCAAAGCCGCCGAGGTCGTCGCAACCAGCGAATGCAGCCAGTGATCCCGCTGTTCGGCGGGCCAGGAAAGGATTCCTTCTTCATGACCCAGCGTCGTCGTCCGAGATTGTCGCCCGAAGTCGCTGCGATCGTCCGAGCGCAACTGTCCAGTGGTCGTGGCAGCCGGTCCTTGTCCCGTCGCTCGTTGCTCGGTGGGGCTGGGGCTCTTGGTGTCGGGGCGGCCCTGGCCGCGTGCGGAACCGGTGGGGAGAGCGGGGCCAGCACCGGACCGTCCCCGGCCGCCGACCGGTCGAAGACCGACAAGGTCGTCAACTGGGCGAACTGGCCGCTGTACCTGGACTACAACGACAAGACGAAGACCTATCCGACGCTGGAGGCCTTCGAGAAGCTCGACGGGATCAAGACGACCTACGACGAGGCGATCGAGGACAACGACACGTACTACGGCAAGATCCAGGGACAGCTGAAGAACGGCCAGGACATCGGCAAGGACATCATCGTGTTCACCGACTGGATGGCCGGCCGGGTGATCGACCAGGGGTACGTGCAGAAGCTCAACAAATCGGTGATCCCGAACTCGAAGAACCTGCTGAAGAGCTTGCAGCAGCCCGACTTCGACCTGGGCCGCAACTACTCGCTGACCTGGCAGTCCGGGTACGCCGGGCTGGCCTGGAACAAGAAGAAGCTGCCGCGCGGGCTGAAGAACATCTCGGACCTGTGGGACCCAGCGCTCAAGGGCAAGGTCGAGGTACTCAGCGAGTTCCGGGACACGATGGGCCTGATCATGCTCGAGCAGGACGTCGACATCGAGAAGGACTTCACCGACGACCAATTCAGCGCCGCCATTGAAGTCCTGGAGAGGCAGCTCGGGTCCGGCCAGATTCGCCAGGTCAAGGGCAACTCCTACAAGCAAGATCTGATCAACGGGGACGCCGTGGCGGTGATCGGTTGGTCCGGGGACATCACCCAGATCAATTTCGAACAGGGTGACCAGTGGGAGTTCGCCATCCCGGAGGCCGGTGGCACGCTGTGGAGCGACAACATGCTGGTTCCGATCGGCTCTCCACACAAGGAGAACGCCGAGATTCTGATGAACTACTACTACGACCCAACGGTCGCGGCCCAGGTGGCTCAGTACGTCAACTACATCTGCCCGGTCCAGGGTGCGCAGGCCGCGATGGAGAAACTCGATCCGGAACTGGCGGAAGACCCCTACATCTTCCCGACCGCTGAGGATCTGGCGAAGGTCAAGAAGTTCCGCTCGCTGAGCGGGGCCGAGGAAACCAAGTACACCTCGCAGTTCCAGACCGTGCTGGGCGTCTGATGAGCCTGCGGCTCAGGGCGGTGACGAAGAATTTCGCCGCCTTCACCGCCGTCAACGGGATCGACCTGACGATCGGGCAGGGCGAGTTCTTCGCCCTGCTCGGTCCGTCCGGCTGCGGCAAGACCACCACCCTGCGAATGATCGCCGGGCTGGAGGAGCCCACGTCGGGCTCGATCCACCTCGGCGATCTCGATATCACCCACCAGAAGCCGTACCGGCGGCCGGTGAACACGGTTTTCCAGAACTACGCGCTGTTTCCGCACCTCAACGTGTTCGAGAACGTCGCCTTCGGGTTGCGCCGCCGCCGGGCCAAGGACGTCCGTCAACAGGTGGACGACGTGCTGGCCCTGGTCGAACTCGGTCATCTCGCCAAGCGCAAGCCCAGTCAGCTCTCCGGTGGCCAGCAGCAGCGGATTGCCCTGGCCAGAGCCGTGGTCAATCGGCCACAGGTACTGCTGCTGGATGAGCCGCTCGGCGCGCTCGACCTCAAGCTCCGCCGGCAGATGCAGATCGAGCTGAAGCGGATCCAGACCGAGGTCGGCATCACCTTCGTCCATGTCACCCACGACCAGGAGGAGGCCATGACGATGGCCGACCGGGTCGCGGTGATGAACCAGGGCCGGATCGAGCAACTCGCCAGCCCGGTCGAGCTGTACGAGTCGCCGAGAACCACCTTCGTGGCGAATTTCCTCGGCCAGTCAAACCTGGTCAAGGCGCGGCGGGTGGGTCTGGGTGTGGGGCCGGACCTGATCGTCGAGTGCTACGGGCAGAAGGTCGCGCTTCGGGCCGACCGCAGTGTGGACACCGATGACCTGCTGCTCGGCGTCCGACCGGAGAAGATCCGGCTGCTCGCCGAAACGGCCGTCGCTCCGGTGGGGGCCAACGCGTTCCTCGGCGGAACGGTCGTGGACGCCAGCTATCTGGGGGTCTCCACCCAGTACCTGGTGCGGATGCCGTGGCACCAGGAACTTACCGTCTTCGCCCAAAACTTTGGCGTGGCAGACCAATTCAGTCGCGGCGACCGGGTGCAACTGAGCTGGGAGCCAGGGCACAGTTTCGGTCTGGCCGGTGACCCCGAGGCCGGGGTCGATCAGGATGCCGCCGCGCTCACCGCCGTCGCGCGGGGCTGAGCGCCGTGGCTCTCGGTACGATCGCGCATCCTCCTGGCACTACCCCGGACCCGCCGCCGCAGGTACGCGCCGACGGCAAGAAACGCCGCACTTTGCTCTTGTTGCTGGTTCCTGGACTGGCGTGGCTGGCCATCTTCTTCCTGGTTCCGATCTTCACGCTACTTGGGACGTCCACCCAGACGCCCGCGCCGAGCGGCGAAATTGGCGCCTTTGTACAGACGTTCGACTTCGGCAACTACGCGCGGGTGATCGGCGAATTTCAGGAGCAGTTCGCCCGGTCGTTCATCTACGCGGGCCTGGCGACGCTGTTCACCCTGCTGATCGCCTACCCGCTGGCTTACATGATCGCGTTCAAGGCGGGGCGCTGGCGGAACCTGCTGCTGGTGCTCGTCGTGGCGCCGTTCTTCACCAGTTTCGTGCTGCGCACGCTGGCGTGGCGGCAGATCCTCGCCGACGAGGGTTACGTCGTCAGTTCGCTGAAGTTCCTGCATGTCATCCCGCAGGACGCCACCGTGACCGCGAGCGCGTTCGCGGTCGTCGCCGGCATCACCTACAACTTCCTGCCGTTCATGACGTTGCCGCTGTACGCCAGCCTGGAGCGGATTGACCCCCGGCTGATCGAGGCCGGTGGGGATCTGTACGGCAACGCCTTCACCGTGTTGCGCAAGGTGACCTTTCCGCTGTCGATGCCCGGGGTGGTGGCCGGCACGCTGCTGACGTTCATCCCGGCCGCCGGTGATTACGTGAACGCGGCCCTGCTCGGCACCACCCGAACCACAATGGTCGGAAACGTAGTGGAGAGAAGGTTCTTCCAGTTGGTCGACTACCCGACGGCGTCGGCCCTGTCGTTCGTCCTGATGGCGGCGATCCTGGTGCTGGTCTTCTTCTACGTCCGCCGAGCCGGAACGGAGGAACTGGTATGAGTGTCGGCACAGTGGGGTGGCGATGACCCGGGCCTGGCGCTGGGTTCGGACCCATGGCCTGCAGATCTATGCGGTGCTCGCGTTCGGCTACATCTTCGCCCCGATCGCCTACGTCATCGTCTTCAGCTTCAACATCCCGTCCCGGAGCAATCTGATCTGGCTCGGGTTCACCCTGGACAACTGGAAGAACCCCTGTGGTGCGCCGGACGTCTGCACGGCCCTGGGCAACAGCCTGAAGATCGGCATCGCGTCCACGCTGATCGCGACGATCCTCGGCACGATGATCGCCTTCGCGTTGTCGCGTTATCGGTTCCGTGGCCGGACCACGACGAACCTGCTGATCTTCTTGCCAATGGCTACCCCCGAGGTGGTGCTGGCCGCCTCGTTGCTCACGCTGTTCCTGAATTTGCGGGTGCCGCTCGGCTTCGTCACGATCGTGATCGCGCACGTGATGTTCTCCATCAGCTTCGTCGTGGTAGCGGTCAAGGCCCGAATCGCTACCCTCGACCCCCGGCTGGAGCAAGCCGCCGGTGACCTCTATGCGACCGAGTTCCAGACCTTCCGCCGGGTCACCCTGCCGCTTGTCGCTCCCGGGATCGCCGGTGCTGCGCTGCTGGCGTTCAGTCTCTCGTTCGACGACTTCATCATCACCAATTTCGTCTCCGGCAACGTGAATACGTTCCCGAAGTTCGTGTACGTCTCCGCCGGGCGGGGAGTGCCGACCCAGGCCTACGTGATCGGTGCCTTCATGTTCATGCTGACGATGGCGATCGTGCTGGTGATCGAGATCGCCCGCTGGCGGCGCGAATCGAGGCTCGCGGCCTAGGAGCGTCCGGCAGAAAGGTCGCGCCAGACCCCGACCACATCCGACGCTCTGCTGCCGGACACTCTAGGAGTCCTGATGACCGATCCGCTGGCCGGTGTGTCCAGTGTTCCGCTGTGGTTGGACGACGCGGTGCGCCCGCCTCCCCGCCCGGGGTTGGACGGCGACCTGACCGTGGACCTTGCCGTCGTCGGCGGCGGATTCACCGGACTGTGGACGGCGTTGCTCGCGGCCGAGGCGAACCCCGGCCGGAGCATCGCCCTGCTCGAGGCCGGCACCCTGGGTTGGGCAGCGAGCGGGCGCAACGGTGGTTTCTGCTCCGCCAGCCTCACGCACGGGTTGGCGAACGGGCTGGAGCGCTGGCCGGAGGAGATGCCAACGTTGCTACGGCTCGGCGAGCAGACCCTTGATGACATCGAGGCGGCGATCACCCGCTACGGCATCGACTGCGACTTCCGCCACGAGGGTGATCTGACCGTCGCCGTCACCGACTGGCAACTGGCGGGTCTGCAGGAGATGCACGAAGCCACCGTGCGACTGGGCGGGGCGTCGGAACTGTTGGACGCCGACCAGACCAGGGCGCTGGCCAACTCGCCGACGTACCTCGGCGGGCTGCGCGACCCGCGCGGCACCGCCGTCCTCAATCCCGCCCGGCTGGTCTGGGGTTTGGCCGCCGCTCTGGAGCGACTCGGCGTCACCCTCTATGAGGGAACCAGGGTGCTGCGAATCCGGGATGAGGGCAGCCGGGTCCGGCTCGAGGTCCGGACCGGCGATGCTGGTATTCGTCCTGACGGTGCGGCCCGGCCTGCGGCCTTCACCGTGCGGGCTAGTCGAGTAGTGTTGGGGACTAATGCCTTTCCGTCGCCACTGCGGCGGTTGCGGTTGTTCACCGTCCCGGTCTGGGATCATGTGCTCGCCACCGAACCGTTGACAGACCGGCAGTGGGACGACCTCGGCTGGCCCGGCGACTACGGCATTTCGGACGCCGGCAATCAGTTTCACTACTACCGAACGACCCGCGATCGGCGGCTCGTCTGGGGTGGCTACGACGCGTTGTACTACTACGGCTCGGATCTGAACTCGGGCCGAACCCGCCGAGAAAAGACCGAAAGGCTCTTGGCAGAGCACTTTTTCGCCACCTTCCCGCAGCTGTCCGGAGCCGGTGGCGGGCCGCAGACGCCTGGTGCCGGTGCAGTCCGATTCAGTCACGCCTGGGCCGGAGCCATCGACACCAGCACCCGGTTCACCTCGTTCTGGGCCCGAGGAATGCACGGCAAACTGGCTGCCGTCCAGGGCTACACCGGGCTCGGGGTGGGCGCGTCCCGCTTCGGTGCTCAGGTCGCGCTCGACCTGGTCGACGGCCGCGAAACCGAGCGGACCAGGTTGTCGATGGTCCGTCGTCCACCGGTGCCGTTCCCTCCCGAACCGGTCCGCTGGGCCGGGATCACCCTGACCCGCCGAAGCCTGGCCCACGCGGACGCCCATCAGGGACGACGGAACCTGTGGCTGCGCACCCTCGACCGGCTCGGCCTCGGCTTCGACTCCTAGCCCGCCGCACCGGACGCCCCGGCGCCCTTGAGAGGCCGCCAGCTATCGAAACTCCTCTCATGCTCAGGCCATGCTCCCGCTACCCACCCCAAACAAGATCAGAGAGCAGTTTTGGTGGCCACCGGGAGTATCACGTGAGCATCGCTCCAGTTCTGCTGCCAGATGCCGATTGGCAGTTGGTCGGGAGGCTGATCAAGCGTCCCTCACCCGGGTAGGACGTCGGGAATCGCTGCTGTGCCCCTCAAGAACCGGTGATCAGGGCAAATTCGAGCCTCGATGACGGGTTTTTCAAGGGCACAGCATCCCTCATCCCAAAGCCTTTCCAGAGCAAGCGCAATCGTCTCCCGCTGGTGCTCCACAGACGTAATCGTAGGCTTCGGAGCACCTCCGCGCCCCGGGGGTTGCGGCTGGATTGGCTACAGGGTGAGGGTGAGGTCGAGGACGGGGCCGAGCATGGCGGCGACCGTGCGGGCGGACCGAATCTGCCGGCGGGTCCACGGTGAGGGGCATCTGCGGTAGCACTCCAGCAGGCCGATCACTCGATCCCGGCTGATCACCGGCACCAGCAGGGCGCCCTCGAACCCCAAGGTGGAGAGCACGTGCCACTCCGAGGCGTCGCCGTCACTGCCGAGATAGATCGGGATCACCGCCCGGGTCTCCAGGCAGCGCCGAGTGATCGGATACTCGGCCAGGGTGAACACCTCGCCGGGACCGACGGTGATCGGGCTCTGCACGGATTGGATCGCCGTGCCGTCGTCCGTCAGCACGCTGATCAGCAGGCTGTCGCCACCGAGCACGCCGGCACAGGTCCCGGCCAGTGCCCCCAACTCGGCCAGGCTGGTGACCCGGGTCAGTTGGACCAGGAGTTCCTCGACATCGGCGGTGGCGTCATAGGACGCAGCGGTATGGGTGGTGCCTGGGGCGCTCACAGCGGCACCGGTCGGGCCGGGTGTGTCGCCGTCCGTGTCGGTTGTCCCGCTTGCCGTGCCGGTTGTGCCGGTTGTGCCGGGCGTGCCAGGTGCGGTCCCCGGTGCGGGCCGGTGTGGCCGGGTGCGGGTGGTTCGCCGCTGGCGGCCGACCAGCATCCGGGTGAGTGAGTCGCGTCCGGAGGCGACGGCCGCTGGATCGGCGCCATGGAAATCTGGTTCCGGCAGGCCGATCATCCAACCCTGGGCGTAGCCGACGTCCAGCTCGGCGAGGGCTTCCAGGTCGTCGAGGTTCTCCACGCCCTCGGCGACCACCGAGGCGTCAATATGCTCGGCGAAGTCCACCACGGCTCGGATCAGCGCGGTCTTCGCGGTACTCCCGGACACCCCCTGGACCAGGTGCTTGTCCAGCTTGATCCGGTCCGGGGCCAGGTCCATCACCCGGCGCAGGCCGGAGTGCGCCACACCGACGTCATCGATGGCGACCTGGGCGCCGCGCTCGCGCAGCCGGTCGAGCTGACGGCGCAGCCGACCACCGCTGGGCGCCCACTCGTGTTCGGTGAGTTCGATCTCGATCCCGCGCAGGTCCTCCGGCAGGACCGCCGCGACGGCCGGACTGGCCAGCACGGCAGGAGAGAGGTTCACTGCGAGAATGGTGCCGACCGGGCGCCCGTGGCGCCGGCTCATCGCCCGACCCAGGGCGCTGGCTTCGAGGGCAGCGCCCAGGCCCAGTTCTCGGGCCCGGGCGAACCACTGTTCGGTGCCCCGGATCGGGCTGTTCGGGAATCGCGCCAGCGCCTCGTAGCCGTCCACGACCAGGCGGGACAGCGACAGTTGCGGTTGGAAAACGATCTCCGGCCCACCCTCGGCCAGGACCTGGCGCACCGCGGCCAATTGCGCCCGGCGGATGGCCTCCGCGGATCCAGGGGCGGTATCGGGTACCGAAGCAGGCCGGGCCTCGACCGGCATGACGGCCGGTGCATCAGGCGCGGCGGTTGCCACGGTGCCGCGTGCCGGCGGTACCGCGGCGGTGGCGCTCGGCATCTTCAACCCCCCGGGGGAAGGCGACGGTCGCTCCCGGTCACCAGCGTCGGTGATACGGCGTCGGTCAGGAGCCGTGCGTCAGCATGTCATAACCGGAACCACTCTGGTGACTCTAATGCCACTTGATCGTCACGATCAGTGCGCTCATTATCACTGATTTCCGGGTCGAGGACCGCTCTCGCGCTGTTCAGTGGGCAATTCTCGCGCTGTTACTGAGCGGCTATCGCTTCGGACAGCACCGCGAGCCCATCGGCCAGCAGGTCGTCGTCAATCACCAATGGCGGCAGGAATCGGAGCACATTGCTGAAGGTTCCGCAGGTCAGAACGATCAGCCCGGCGCGGTGGCAGGCCGAGCTGATCCGGGCGGTCTCGACGGCGTCCGGTGTCGTCGTCCCTGGTTTGACGATCTCCACGGCGATCATTGCTCCTCGCCCGCGGACATCGCCGATTTGCGGATACTTCGCCGCTAGTTCATTGAGGACGACGAGCATTCGGTCGCCGATTCGCTCGGCGGCAGCCACCAGGCCCTGCGATTCGATCGTGGCGAGCGCGCCGAGCGCGGCGGCGCAGGCCACCGGGTTGCCGGCGTAGGTGCCGCCCAGCCCGCCGCCGTGCACGCTGTCCATCAGCTCGGCCCGACCGGTGACACCGGACAGCGGAAGGCCGCCGGCGATCCCCTTCGCCGTGGTGATCAGGTCGGGGATCACCCCTTCGTGCTCGCAGGCGAACAGATCGCCGGTGCGGGCGAACCCGGATTGAATCTCGTCGGCGATGAAGACCACGCCGTTCGCGGTGCACCAATCCGCCAGGGCCGGGAGGAAACCTGGAGCTGGGACGACGAAACCGCCCTCACCCTGAATCGGCTCGATCACCAGGCAAGCCACGTTGCCGGCCCCGACCTGGCTCTCGATGACGGCAATCGCCCGGGCCGCAGCGTCGGTGCCGGTCATCCCCTCCGGGTCGCGGAACGGGTAGGACATCGGCGCCCGGTAGACCTCACCGGCGAACGGACCGAAACCGTCCTTGTACGGCAGGTTCTTCGCGGTCATCGCCATCGTCAGGTTGGTTCGGCCGTGATAGGCGTGGTCGAAAACGACGACGGCGTCCCGGCCGGTCGCCCGACGGGCGATCTTCACCGCGTTCTCCACCGCCTCGGCACCCGAGTTGAACAGCGCCGAGCGCTTCTCATGATCGCCGGGGGTCAACCGGTTCAGCTGCTCGCAGACCTCGACGTAGCCCTCGTAGGGGGTCACTGTGAAGCAGGTGTGGGTGAAGTCCTGCACCTGCCGCTGCACTCGAGTCACCACCTCGGGAGCCGAGTTCCCAAC
>JANNPJ010000324.1:0-5951 GCA_031400005.1 Kineosporiaceae bacterium
AGCCACTACCACCGACGAGGCGAACAACCCCCGGTCCATCTACGCGAATGGCAGAGAAACCAACCCCCATAACAAGATCCGCAGCTGTAGTACATGGCGTCACGGAAGGCTGGATTTGTCGAGGTCGTGATCGGAAAGGACGCAATGGACTCGATTACGAGAAGTCCCCCAGGTGTCAGCGAGTTCACCAGGCGGTCGATGACGTACTCACGTTCGGGCAGATGCTCCAAGACAAAGCGAGCGTGGACGAGGTCGAACGTCGCGTCGGGCAGTGGGTCCTTTGTCACGTCGTGGCGAAGGACGCTCAGCCGCTGCGCCTTTAGTTCATCGAGGAAACGGGTGTCGATGTCCGTGGCGAGAACGGATCCACCGTCGCCGCCGACCTGCTCAGACAACCACGCCGCTACGGAACCTACCCCAGCGCCGACCTCCAGGCATCGCCAGTGCGGGGCAAGGCCCAACTCCAGCAAGACTCGCTGTGTTGTGGGGTCGCAGACAGCGGCCATCGCTGTCAGCCGTTCACGTTCGGCGATCCACCTCGGCGTGAGTACCCGCTCGCCGTACCGCTCCTTCGGGTGATTGCTCATCTCGCCCCTTCGTGATCGCCAGCAATTCGACTGGTCATGCGAGTTAGTTCCGGTCGAAATCCGTGCCGTTCGTAGAATCTGATCGCATGCTGATTGGTCGCTACGACGTCGAGATCGAGATAAACGATTCCCCTATTGACAAGCTGGGTCCGGACTGCTGACAGCAGCGCTTCGCCCACCCCGACACCACGAAAGGCGGGCAGTACGGATAAGGTTTCCAGAACTGCTACCTCGCCAGATCGCTCCCAGGTGGTACCGGTTTCAGCGGCTTGCACGCGCACGAAGGCATATCCCACTGGCCTATTTGCGTGCCTGGCTATCAATCCGAAGGCTTCGGGTTCAGCCAGCCACCGCTGATAAAGGCTGCGACGGCGTAGCCAGGATTCCGGGGCGTTGACGGGTTGCATGACTTCGGCGATCTGGCTGCCTACCGCCATGTGGTGCTCGTGTAACGCAGCCCATAACGGGGCGACGAGGTCAAGGGTCCGAGTCTCAAGATCGTTGATCTCCACGGTCGAAGCCATGACGATCATGATGGCAGAGCCCTGCTTCGGGAACGTCTGCCGAGACGGCTGTGCCCCGTGGACCGGCTTGGTCCCGAGCAGTCGCGGAATAGACCTGACGGAGCGGCGCCGGAGCCGTCGCGGAACAAACCTCGTCCCAACATCCGCGCGCCGCTCACGTAGCCGCGCCCTGTTCGCCGTCGCTCCTCCCTGCTGATCCGAGCAAGGGCAAGGCGATGCCAAGCAGTCGCTCCATGGAAGTCTCTGGCCAGGTAGCGAGAACGCCAGCACAGGTACTACAGCTGCGGATCTTGTTATGGGGTTTGATCGGTGGCCCATTCGCGGAGATGGGCCGGGGGTCGTTCGCCGCGTTGGTGGTAGTGGCTGATCTGGGCGCGGGCGCGGTGGATCTGGCGCCAGAGGATCCAGCGGGTCTTGTGCAGGCGGTCGGGTAGGGACCGTAGGCGGTCGGTGAGCAGGGCGATGATGTCGGCGACGGTGCTCAGAAATCGCCATCGGGGAAGGGTTTTCGGTGTCGGTCCGGTGTCGGGGCCGGGCCGTTTCCCCGGTGTGCTCCTTCACCGGCCTCCTGGCTGGTATCGCGGGCGCAGGCGGCGAGGACGGCTCGGGTGGCGGCCAGCCTCTGCTGGTGGGCGCGGCGGGTAGCGGCGAAGGCGTGGGCGAACACGCAGAGGGCGACGTGGTGATGGAACGCGGTCCAGGTCCGGACCTGGTGCTGGTCCAGGCCGAGGAGGTCTTTGCCTTGTTCGTTGCATTCCTCGATCCGCCATCTTCGTTCCCCTGTCAAGGATTCCCGCGCCCATCGCCTTTGCCCGTCGCCCTCCAGACTGGGCGGCGGGCGTTGGTGACCCAGCGCAGCAGCCATTCAACCGGGCCGCATTGATATCGCCGCAGCCACCAAGAGCTGGCCACCAACTGGAGCGCAAAGATGAGCAGAGCCAGGGCCATCGTGACGGGCGGCGAGACAGCACCGGCGAGCCCCAGACCGATTCCGGTGAACAGGAGCAGGCCGATAGCCGATTGGCCGAGGTAATTGGTGAGCGCGATCCGTCCGGCGGGTGCAAGGGCGGCTCGCAGACGTACGGCTCGCGGGCGGTGCATCAGTCGCAGCAGGGTAGCCACGTAGGCTGCGGAGAGCAGGGGTGCGGTAGCCACGCTGGCCACGACGGCCAGGCTGTTGCTGTTACCACCACCGAGCGCGTAGAGCACCCCACCGGTGATTCCGACCGGGAAACCGATCACCTGAATCCGGCGCAGCCAGATTTCATCGCCTTGCACCCGGGCCAGTCGGTAGCGGCGACCGGCGACCAGGCCGAGCAGCATCATCGCCAGCGCGGTCGGTCCCTGCAGCGAGACCGCCTGGAGCAGGAGCAGCGGGAGCCCCGCGAGGTGTGCGCTGATGTTGTCGCCCCAGCCGCCGAGCAGCGCTTGGGTGGCGTGTTCGGCGTTGCGCCGGGCTTCGGCCTCGGACGGCAGCCACGACGACGGGTCCAGGAAAAGCGCGCCGGCCAGCACGCTGAGCAGCACGACGCCGTACAGCACGGCGGCGACCCGCAGCGCGGTCCGATCCCGGACAGCGCGCATCCGGAGCAGAATCAGGCAGACCACGGCGTAGGTGGTGAGAATATCGCCACCGTAGAGGAACACGATATGCAGCAGACCCAGCACGAACAGTCCCGCGATCCGACGCCGCATGCGTGGTTTGAAAGCGCTACCCGAGCGATCGGCCGACTGCATCTGCAGGGTGAAGCTGTAGCCGAACAGGAACGAGAACAGGATGTAGAACTTCATGTCCACGAACACGGACGACAGGCTCCGGACGAGGTCGTCGAGCGTCGAGGAGAACGCTGGGTCGGTCACGAGATTGCCCGGGTAACCAGACGACATGAAGGTGAGGTTGACGATCAGAATTCCGAGCAGGGCGAATCCTCGAAGTGCATCGACATCCTCGACGCGCCGAGCCTGCTCGGAGGGACCGATCCTGGCCCCCGCCGGCATTGCCTCCGTCATCAGCCGCTCCTCCGAAGCATCCAGCAATTTAATGTCTTGGGGATACTATCCCATGGAGACTAAAGAAGGAATGACTCTCGTTGACTGACCCGGAAATTCCAGCTGACCTGCGGCGACTCTGGCGATTGCCGACGCCCACCCGCTTGGGTCGACCTGCCGATCTCGATGTCGAGCAAGTGGTGCGGGCCGCCGTGGACCTCGCCGACCGCGACGGGCTGGCCGGTGTGACGCTGCAGAAAGTCGCACAGGCCTTGGGTTTCACCAAGATGTCGCTGTACCGCCACGTGGGCTCGAAGGAGGAACTCTTCGAGTTGATGGTGGACCACGCCGCCGGTGCGGCCCCCGACTGCGGTACGGACCCTCAGCACTGGCGCGACGGATTGCGCCGATGGGCCCGGGCGATCCGAGCTAAGTACGCCGAGCATCCGTGGCTGAGCGACGTGCCCATCTCCGGACCGCCACGCGGACCGAACTCCGTAAGTTGGATGAACGCCTTCCTAGGAGTGCTCCGCGACACCGGCCTGGACCTGATGACCGCGGTGGGCATCCTGAACGCCGTCACCGGGCAGGTGCGGCACGCCATCATGCTGGAGCGACAACTGGAGCAAGGCCGTCAGGCCTCCGGCCTCAGTCAGGCGCAAGTAGAGCAAAACTACGGCCGGGCTCTGGCCTCGCTGATCGAGCCGGCCCGTTTCCCGGACGCGGCAAGGCTGTTCGGCGGCGGCGTTTTCGAACCATCGCCGGGGCCGGCCGCCACCTACTCGACCGACGACGACTTCAGCTTCGGCCTGGAGTTGATCCTCGACGGCATCGCTGCCGCGATCGAAGCCTCGAGATCATGACCGGGTCAGGCTCGTTCGACCTCCATGATCCCGTAAATTCCGTCGGCACATGACCGACAAAGTGTTCCGGATCACGACCCGCCGGGCCAGGAACGTCGAGCTCACGCTGGCGTAGCTCTTCCCAGCGGCTCACCCGAGGCGGGCTGATCCTGAACGCCACCGGCGACACCCAGACCATCTATTCCGGTGCCCTGGCCATGCACCGAAGCCTGACCGGCTCGCGCCTGGTGACCTTGAAGAACGCCTTCCAGCACGGCGTCTACTTCGCCGGCAGCGCCTGCGCCGACTCCGCCGTCAACCGCTACCTGCTGGACGGCACCCTGCCCGCCACCAACCTCACCTGCACCCGAGACAGAACCACCGCCGCCGCCAGCAGAGCGGTCTGGTCGACGGCTCCGTCCTCAGCCGGTTCAGGTGAGCGACATAGACTTCGGGTCATCCCATGACTTGGAGGAGCTTCGATGTGCGCCGCCTACAATCCCGGCGAAGCCCACGCCACCACGGCGGAGACGGTCGACAGCACGCCGGCGGCTCAGCCCGGAGCCAAGTTCGCCGCACTGCGCGACCGGAACTGCCGGACCTACCTCAGCGGCAGCCTGCTCTCGATGTGCGCCGACAATGTTGAACATGTTGTGACTTATTGGGTTTTGTGGCAGACGTTCCACTCCGAGGCTCTGATCGGGTTCCAGGTGCTGAGCCACTGGGTGCCGTTCCTGCTTTTCTCGGTCTACTTCGGCGGGCTGGCCGACCGGTTCGACTGCCGCCGGGTGATCCAGGTTGCGCAGGTCATGTTCATGTCGGTCTCGGTGGCCTGGGGGGTGCTGTTCCTGACCGACACCCTGGCCGTCTGGAACGCCTGTTTGCTGCTCGTCGTCCATGGTCTGGCTGGTGCACTCTGGGGACCGGCTGAGCAACTGATGCTGCATGACTTCGTCGGCAACGAGAACCTGCCAAGCGCGGTCCGGATGAACGCCACCGCCAAGAGCCTCGGGGTGCTGCTCGGTCCGGTGATCGGTTCCGCCCTGCTGCTCGGCCTCGGCCCAACCGCCGGCATCTTCGTCAATGTCCTGATCTACCTGCCGCTGACAATTTTCCTGGCCCGGACTCGGTTCACTGGCCACACTCGGCACGAAAGTGTGACGCGGGTTCGTCTCTCGGCTCTGGATGCGGTTCGGGTGCTTCGCGAGGTCATCGACAACCCTCTGTTGATCAGCATGATTGCCCTCGCAGGGCTTGGATCGTTCTTTGTCGGCGTCTCCTTGCAGTCCACGATGCCGATCTTTGCCGCTGACTTCGGCACCGGGACCGACGGAACTGCCTACGGTGTATTGCTGTTCGCCAACGGCGTGGGAGGTGTCATCGGCGGTCTGTTGTTGGAGGTGACCGGCCGGATTCAGCCGACCCTCCGAGCCGCTGTCATCGCTACCTTCGTGCTGGGCCTCTCGACCCTCGGTTTCGTAGTGACTAACAGCTACCTTTTAGCCGTCCTGCTGCTGATCATCGGCGGTATCGCCAGCATGGCGGCCATGTCTATTGGGCAGACCGTTGTGCAACTGATGGCGCCACCGGACAGGCGGGGTCGAATCGTCGGCCTCTACAGCATGTCCGCGAACGGTCTGCGCTTCGGCAGCGGCATTACCGTCGGCTTCCTCGGCGGCTTCATCGGAGTGCATTGGTCGCTGGGCATAAGCTCGGCAGTCCTGTGCGCTGGAGCCATGTTGGTGGCCGTCTACGCCCGGGCCACCATGGGGTCTCGTCGTTCGTCGTCCGGCTCGAACGTGACGTCGTAGCATCTCACAGATTCGCGTAGTATTTAGGGGCGCGGATTGCGGCCTCCGAGGAACGGCAGGTCAGCAGTCTGCGCGTAACCGGGGATTGGGTATGACTATGGTTCACGCCGAAATGTCTCTCAATCTCGGGCTGGCGATCACTGGCCTGGATCTGCACTCCTTCTGGGTCGAGTATTACGCTCTGGGCGGCTCTCACAC
>JANNPJ010000206.1:0-4596 GCA_031400005.1 Kineosporiaceae bacterium
GCACCGGCGGCGCTGATCACCCCCGGGTTGGAGGACGCCCAGGTGATCTTGCTGCCGTACGCCGGGCCGAGCAGCGGCAAGGTCAGGTCGGCGGTCACCGCGCTGGTATCACCCAGGCTCAGGCCCGCTTTGTCACCTGCCACCCGCACGGTGTCCGCGATCGCAATGTCCCCGGCCTCAGCCGCACTCAACGCCCGGTTATAGATCCGGAAGTTCTTCATCGCGCCGCGCAGGTACTTGTCCGCGGAATACACCGAGCGACCCAGATAGTTCGCGGTCGTGGTGCCACCCCCGATCGCGCCCGGGGTGATCGTGACACCGGTCTTGGTCGCGACCGGCTGCCCGTTCAGATACTGCGTCGCGACCCCGTCAGCGTTCAAGGTGTAGCCGATGCTGGCCCACACCCCCCGCGGCAGCGCTGCGGCCTCCATTCCCTGCTCGGTAGTCCAGTTTCCGGTCGCGATCGCGCTCTTATATCCGTTGCCGGTGGTGAACAGGTACCCGTTACCGACCCCGTCGGACCCGGTGTTCCCCATCGCCCAGATCATGTAGGGCGAGGCCTGTGCCGGATCGATATACACGTCTGCGGCAACAGTGATCTGGTTCAGCCCGGCCAGCACGTTGTTCGGCAGCTTCACATGACCGTTCGTGCCCCCCAAACTCAACCCACCCCCCGACCAGGACGCGTCCCCGGCCAGCACCCCATCCCGACCGTTACCCGAGGTATCACTCACCGCGGTACCGGAGGTCTGCGCCAGATCATACCGCAGCACCAGTCCGGTCGTGACATCAGCAGCGGTGGCCGCTGGCGGCACGGCCAGCACCACCGAACTAGCGGCAAGTAACACCACGACGGCTGCCCGGGGCAGGAGGCGGATGCCGCGACAGCGAGGCATAGCGACCATTGGTCCTCAATCCATGGGGGCTCGTACACCGGTCAGGGGGAACGGCGCACGAGAAGCGAGAAGATTGCCGAAGTGTTAACGCTCACACAAACGTCTGTCAAGGAACGGTGTTCACCTGTGACGTTGAGTTACCAGGGAGTTTCGTGGCGCTTCACATGCAAGGCGGGTTTGGGTTGTCCTATTGGGATATGTCTCAGGTTAAGCATCTTTCGGCGAGATGCTGGGATACCGCGATGTGCCGGGATGCTCAGCCGGGCAGGGCGTAGTAGTCCTCGGTTGCCACAGGGGAGAATCCGAGTGAGGTATAGAGGCCCAAAGCTCGGTCATTGTCAACGGAGACCTCAAGATGGACGCGTGCTGCGCCGTCGGCTCGTGCTTGCCGACAGATGCGGTGCAGGACGTCGCGTCCGATTCCGCGCCCCTGGTGCTCAGGATGGACCACGAATCCGTAGACCCCGACGGTGTCGTCGTCCCGGGTGATCAGCGCGGAGCCGACGACGGCGCCATCGAGCTCCACCACCAACGTGTCCACCGGCTCGTTGGCGGTTTCCCTCTCGGGATCCGGCGGCTGCCAGCCAAATCCCGCCAACCTTAAGGAGTTAACCGCAGATTTGTCGTCGGCCGACATCGGCCGCACGCTGATTCGAGGGTCTCTCGGAGCATCCGCTGGTTCACCGGTCAGTTGCAACGCGTACTCGGAATGGTCCAGCACGCCGCCGTGCCGGAGAGCTAGATCGCGGCCGGCGGTGGGTGTGCGCGGGGTCACCAGCAGATTTTTCGTGTATCCGCGGTCCTTACACAGGGGCAGGGCCGCTGCCAGCAGTTCGGAAGCAATTCCCCGCCGCCGGGCCTCGGGGGCCACCATGCCGGCCAGTTCGGCGGTCGGTGCCTGGAATGCGTAGATACCGAGGAAGCCCAGCAATCGATCGCCGTCCCACCACAGGAGGTCCTCGATCTGGTGACCTTTTCGGCTGCGCAGCACTCCCCATTCCAGCTTGAGGCGCCCGCCGTCGGCTTCGATCACGCGCCGTTCCAGGTCGGCGATTGCGTCAAGGGCGGCATCATTCAAGCTGTGAGCTAATTCAAGCATCCGGTCAACCAACCATGCGGTCGTCCCTTATGTCATCCGAGTATTCCGCGGTGCGGTTAGTGCGGTAGCCGGGCCAGCACGTAGAACCGGTCGGTGGTCTCCTGACGCGCCTGAATCGGCCCGCGGACGTACCACTCGATCTCCTGGAGCCCGGCTGCGGTGGCTGCGGCAACCACGTCTGCGGGGTCGTGCAGCACGCCGTCCAGGGTGACGTCGTGTCCGAACCACGACGTCACCCGTCGGACGTCACGGCCGGCGTGCCCGGCCAGGACGAGAACGCCACCGGGTGCCAGCGGGCGGGCCAGTGCGGAAACGGCGGTGGGGAACTCGGAGCCGGCCAGGTGGATCAGTGAGTACCAGCCGAGGACAGCCCCCCAACCGTCAGCGGTCTCCGGCCGAATCAGCCGGGTAAGGTCGCCGACGTCATAACGAATACCGGGAAAGCGTGCCCGCGCCTGCTGGATCATCTCCGGGGTGAGATCGATGCCGCGGGCGTCGGCGCCGGCCGCGGCCAGGTACGCCGTCACATGCCCAGGCCCGCACCCGGCGTCAACGACAGGTCTGCTGCCGGCCTCGGTGACGACTCGATCGAGCAGCCAGCGTTCGAATGGCAGGCCCTCGAGCTCGGCGGCGAGCTGATCGGCATAGTCCGCGGCGATTGTTCCGTACGTGGCCCGGACCCGGTCGTCACGCGCGGACGCGCCGTCCGCGAGCGGAGCCTCGCGGTCAACCTCCGCCTCGGCCGGGCCGGCGCCTGCGGCCTCCGGTATCGGACCGAGCAGATGCACCCACCGGTCCTGCTGGCCGGGGCGACGCTCCAGCCGACCGGCGAGCGGATTCGCGCGCTCAGCCAGGCGGTGCAGGCAGGCCTCGACGTCCTGTCGGTCGGCGAACGGGTGCAGTCGTTCGGTGCGGGTCTTCAGCTCGCCCGGAGTTTGCGGCCCCCGTAGCAGCAGCACAGTGACCAGGGCCCGCTCGTCGGCCGCCAACTCGAGCACCTCGACGAGGGTCTGGTGGTACTTCAGGATCCGGCGTCCGGTGTCGGCCCAGACGATGCGCAGCAGTTCCCGGTCGCGCAGGGCTCGCGCCGTGGTCTGAATGGTGTGCTCGTCGAGGTCCATCACGGGGTCGCGGCTCGACGTCTGGTTGCACGCCGCGCGCAGGGCGTTGAGCGTGAGCGGATACGTCGTGGGGACGGTGATCTGCTTCTCCAGCAGGCACCCGAGTATGCGCTGCTCGACCGCGTCGAGAGCAGGCAGGTCGGTCATGGCGACCAGCCTAGACGGCGCGGGCCAATCCACGACCGAGGGGCGCTTTCTGGATGTCGCCCAATCGGTGCCTACCTTTGTGGACACAGCCAGAGATGCGTAACTCGGCGGGAGCAGTCAGAGTCTGGCTCGACACCGGATGTTCGGTTATTCAGTGAATGAGTTTCTCCGAAAGCGTCCAGAGCCGTTCGGCCAGCTCCCGGTTCGGTGACAGGCCGCCGGCCTGAGCCGGAGCCGACTTGGCGAAGTACTGGCCGCTGACTCCGGAGACCTCGGGTGAGCTCGCGACATGGACGGCCGTGCGAGCGCCCTTCTCCGGCGAGGTCTGGATCAGTGGCGCGACGTAGCGGAAGAAGAACGAGAACGGGCCAGTCGCGTTCCGTCCCAACCCGGTCCGGACGAAACCCGGCGAGACGGCGTTGGCCGTGATCGTGCTGCCCTGCAGTCGTTCGGCGAGGATCTGGGTGAACCAGATGTTCATCAGCTTCGTCCGGTTGTACGACGTGAGCGGCTTGAACTGGCTGCGGCCGTTCAGGTCGTCCCAGGGCACGTCCTTGACCGAGGTGTGGTTGTCCGAGGACACGGTGATCACCCGGGCCTCGGCCGGTACCCGCAGGATCGGCAGCAGCAAGTTCGTCAGCAGGAACGGGGCCAGATGGTTCACCGCGAAGTCGGTCTCCAACCCGTCCTCGGTCAGCTCCCAGCTGAACATCGCCACCGCGGCGTTGTTCAGCAGCACGTCCAGTTGGCCGTGCTGCTGCGTCACGGTGGCGGCCAGTTGCCGGACGGCGCCCATCCGGGACAGATCGCATTCCAGTACCTCGACCTGGGCGCCCGGCACGGCGGCCGAGATCGCCGCTGCCGCCGTCGCACCGCGATCGCGATCGCGGGCGACCGCCAGGACATGCGCCCCCCCGCCGGGCCAGCTCGGTAGCGGTTGCCAGCCCGAGACCGCTGGTGGCGCCGGTGATCAGCACCTGTTTTCCCTCGATTGTCCAGGCCATGTCGCCTCCTCGTCGGTAGCAGTACCCCGGACCGGTGCCTTCAGTCGGGCCGTGGCCGAGGTCTCCTGATTACAACGAGCAGAGCCGTTCCGCGACCTGGTAGCCGCACAGCGCTCACCACTGATGGGCGACGTCCGCCACGACCCGTGAGGTTGACTCCGGACCGCCCAGAATGAAGACCCGGAACGGCAGTCGGGCTCGCACGCCGCCGCCGAAATCGCTTACGCCTTCGAAGGTGCCGGCAAACACCACCTGGCGAAACGTCGCGTAGCTGCTCACGTTGACCAGTTCGGTCACGTCACCGGGCTGTCGCTGAGTGGGCCTGGCAC
>JANNPJ010000348.1:0-2081 GCA_031400005.1 Kineosporiaceae bacterium
ACAGCCCCTGCCAGCGATGGTCTGTCCCCGAGACGGACAACGGCTGGGTCCGGTTGCTGAACCCGAACAGCGGCAAGGTCGCCGACGTGGCGGACTGCAACAGCGCGAACGGAACCAACGTCCGGCTGTGGGCCTGGCTGAACAACGACTGCCAGCAGTTCAAGCCCACACTGTGAATGAAAACCTAACCACAGCAACGAAACCCTAACGATATCCAGCACGGCGCCGGCCCACCAGATGGAGTCGGCGCCGAGCCGCTTTCAGCGCTTGCTCGCAAAATCCGAAGCCGTCGCAGCGGCTCGTGTCCACCTCGATGTGCACCGAGACTATGGGCGAACTTACGGGGTAGGTACCCGATTCCGCCGTGGCTACGTGGTGGGTGGCCAGTGTCAAGGAATCGCTGTCTGCGAACCCGCAGCGGTACACATCCATGTGCTGGGGTCGCGGTGCCGGTGGAGGGTCAGCGGCTACGGCTGAACTCGTCGATAACTCGATCGAGGAAAGTGTCGACTTCTTCGGCGTCGTACCCGGCCCGCATCCAGGTTTTGGTGAATTTCTTGCGCCTGACCTGGCGGGCGCTGAGCTGACGGGTGATCGGGGTGCTGCGCAATGCCGTATCGATCAGGTCAAGGAAGTCGTCGACCTCGTCCTGATCGTAGCCCGGCCGGAACTTGGAGGTTCGAAAGCGCACCGCGTGGACATCGGCAGGCCGCAGTCGGTCCGCCGAGTCGTCGGCGCCGTGTTGCTGGAAAGGCACTGACCCACTCATGTCGCTGCCCGCACCGGCCGGTCCCCGCCGCCGCCCCCGTGCCTCGGTGGGCTGTCTGCCGCTGCCACCGCACTGGGTCTCATGCCGGTGCGTGGCTG
Source organism: Kineosporiaceae bacterium (assembly GCA_031400005.1). Lineage (GTDB taxonomy): Bacteria > Actinomycetota > Actinomycetes > Actinomycetales > Kineosporiaceae > JANNPJ01. The sequence goes on from JANNPJ010000348.1 coordinate 868, forward strand.
CCAGCGTCCGGCGACGATGACGACGGCCTCGTGGTCCGGGACCGCCTCGATGACGGCGTCGTAGGCGATCTCGAAGCGGGAGGTGTCGGAGCCGCTGGTGTCGAAAGTGACGTCGACGCTGAGGGAATCGATGCCCTCGACGGTTTCTCGGGTGACGTTGGCGACGGATTCGCCCCATTCGGTCCCGTCGGCGCTGGTGACGCTGAGGTGGTCGGCGAGGTAGTCCGTGATCTCATCGGCATACTCGTCGACGTTCTGGTCGCTGGTGTAGGTGGTGCCCATCGCCTCCTCAAGCGTCTCGAAGGCGATGGTGAGTGTCGCGTCGACGCCGTCATCGCCGACCCGGGTCGAGATGGTGCTGCTGTCCAGGCTGTGCGCGGAGGCAGCCGAGGGAATCAGAACGGCGAGCATCGCGGTGACCAGCAGGACGAGGGCGGTGATCCGGGCCCGAACAGGGCGGGTCTTCAAGGTAGTCGTCATGGCTGTCGCGCGAGTCGCGCTCGTCCCTTCGGGTCGTGGTTTGGCTTGGGGCTGCGGGCCGGTTCGGGAACCGGCCCGCAGCCGGGCGGGTTGAAGGCCGTCTGCTCAGGCGTCGAGACCGGAGAAGGTAGGTGTTTGCGTCGTGCCGTCCCAGGTCACCCGGAATGTGAAGGCCTCCTCCAGCGCCTTGAGGTAGGCGTCGGCCTGTGCCTGGGTGATGGTGTCGTTCGCGAGCAGGGTGTCGATCGCGGGGCTCCAGGACTCGGTGAGCGCGTCGATCAGTGTCTGCTGGCCGACGCCGAGGTCCTCGGCGACGGCGGCGAGGTTCTGACCCTGTTCCTCCATCCGCACGTGCAGCTCTTCGTGGCTGATGCTCAGCACCTCGTCCAGGACGTCCTGGACGGGCTGGTGGCCGCGGTGCAGGTCCAGGCCCGCGTCACCGTACGCCTCCTGGATCAGTGCGACGAGCTGTGCTTCGGTGCTCACCGAGCTGACGTCCACCCCGCCGGGCCCGCCAGCGGCCCCACCGCCCGGCTGGCTGGCGGCATTCGCGGTATCACCGGTGGCCGTCGTGGCGGCTTGGGATGTGGAGGTAGCGGCGCTCGTCGTGGCGCTCGACTCGGCGGTGCACGCAGCCGTGGTGGACAGCACCGCAACGAGACTCAGTGCAACCAGCGTCTTCCGGAGCTTCATCGACTTTCGGATCTTCATTGTCGTCTCGCTTCTCGTGGGCC
>JANNPJ010000356.1:0-25246 GCA_031400005.1 Kineosporiaceae bacterium
CCTGCACGAGCGCGAGGCGGGTCTGCTGGTCGGGCTCAAACGCAACCAGCCCACCGTGTTCGACCAGGCCGCCGCCCTGCCCTGGAACCAGATCCCCGACGCCGACATCGACATCACACCCCGCCTGCACGGAAGGGTGGAGAAACGGGTGGTGAAAGTGACCGGAATCGGCCGCCACGACGAAGCCATCGCCTTCGCGCACGCCCGCCAGGTCGCCCAGGTCACCCGCTACGAACAACGCCGCACCCGCACCCGGGGGCGCTGGTACTGGAAGAAGACCGAGGTCGCCTACTACCTGTGCACCTGGGACCAGATCCGCCTGCCCGCTGCGCTACTGGCCCGCACGGTGAAGAACCACTGGATGGTCGAAGCCTGGCACTGGCTCAGAGACGTGACTCTCGGTGAGGACGCCCACCTCGCCCGCACCGGACACATCGCCGCGAACCTCGCCGCCCTGCGCAACACCGTGATCTCCCTACTCCACCTCGCCGGCACCACCCAAATCGCCCGAACCCTACGCCGCCTCGCCCGCAACCCCGAACACGCAATCACCCTGCTGACCAGCACAAACCCGACTTTGAACTAGCCGTGGGTTAGCACTGAGGGCGGAAGATGAGTTCTGCTACTCAGGTCGGCGGCGATGCGCCGGCATAGCGTTTGTCTCGTGCCCCGGAGTCCAACCAGTCACCGCGGCAGTCGAGCGAACAGCGGTTCGCCGATCAGACGACGAACACCTGGAGTGCAGTGATGGCGCAGAATTTCGCCGCGAAGCCCACCAATGCCTTTGTCGGTGCTTCCTGGGCGGCTCTCCTGACCGGGTCCGTTGCCTTCTGTGTTGGTCTGTGGAACGCCCAGATGGAGCTCAACGAGAAGGGCTATTACTTCACCGTCCTGCTGTTCGGGCTCTTCGCTGTGGTCTCGCTGCAGAAATCGGTGCGCGACCAGCTCGAAGGCATCACCGTCACGCCGATCTACTTCGGGCTTGCCTGGCTGTCCGTTGGTGCCGCGCTGCTCCTGCTTGCCGTCGGCCTCTGGAATGCAGAGCTATTGGCAAGCGAAAAAGGCTTCTATGCGATGTCTTTCATCTTGAGCCTGTTCTCCGCGGTCGCCGTGCAGAAGAACATTCGTGACCTCGCCGACAGCCCTGCCGAGGAGCAGCGTGCCGAGGAGGTGCCTTCGGAGAAGCAAGGCTGGTGAGGCGGACGGCGGACGCTAACCAAAACGGACAGTGAGCGCGATCGAGGCCCCGGTGCCACGGACCAGACAGGTCGAACCCCGCTGTCCGGCACAGGCCCCGCTCCAGCCGAGGAATTTCTGCCCGACCGCGGCCTTGGCCTTGAGCTCGAGCCAATCGCCCCGCAGCACGAGCAGCGAGCCACCAGTGCCACGGATCCCCCCACCGGCCCGGACAGTCAGCGTTCCGCGGCCGGTGATCCGGCCCGTGACAGTCGTGGTCGGTGCATCCTGCACGTAGGCTCCGGGTCGCCACGGTCGATCGGCGCGCGCCAGACCGGCGCGGTCACGATCGACGGTAACCGGCATCGTGACCGGCTCGACGTCCCGGTCGGCGGCGATGCCGTCCCAGGTGAACGTCGGCAGAGCCTCGCCCGCGCCGGTTCCGGCGGCGATCTCCCCGATCGGGACGGGGACCACTTCGGCCGTGATCCGGATCGGTGGTTCGGTGGTGTTCACGGCATTCCCGGCGCGGACCAGGTCCGGCGCGCAGGTCGGATGGTCCTCTTGGCAGCCCTGGTCGCCGCCGAGCCCGAGGTCAAGGTCTGGTGGCCCGTTCCAGATCGCGTTGCCGCGGATGATCAGGCCGTCGTCGGCTACGGCCGGGTCCGGGCCGCCCGAGTCGCCGGCCGGACGCGGCCCGTACACGCCGAACTGGGTCCATTGCGAGCTGATGCCGGTCGGGTTGTACAGCAGGTTGTTCACGACAGCGACCTGGCTGTTGCCGATCGGAACCGGGTCGCCGCCACTGGCTCGCGGGCCCCACCCTCCGCCGGCCCGGGCCCGGGCACACAGGTCGTCGTCCTCACCGGTGCCGTCGCAGGAGCGTTCGCCGAACACCACTGAGAGCAGGTGGTCGCGGGTGCCGATGCGGTACGCGGTGTTGTACGCCAGCAGGGTGACGAATCCGCCGTTGACCCCGAGCGCGGCTCCCTCGATGTCGTGCAGGACGTTGTTGACGATCGAGGCGCCATAGGCCTCGTAGTTGTTCCAGGGTGCCGGCATGAACTGAAATCCGGTGCCCTGGCCCAGGGTGATGCCCCCGGTACCGCAGTGATGCACGGTATTTGACTCGAAGCGGACGTCGATCGATCCGCCCTTGGCGTAGGCGCACCAGTCGACGGCATGCGCGATCGTGTTCCGGGCGATGTATGCGTGTTGGACGGCGACCAGGTCGAGGGCATTGTCGGTGGCGCCGGCCAGGTAGGAGTCGACGATCCGGATGTGGTCGCTCTGGTTGATCTTCACCGCTTCCTGTGGGCCCTGCCCATTGGACTGGTTGCCGATGCCGACGAACGCTGACCGGCGTAGTTCGATGTATGAGCACTTCTCGCAGTGGAAGGCGTCGAACGGGGAACGGATCGCGATGCCGTCCAGGATCAGGTGGCGAACCTGGTACATGTTGATGGACGGGAGCTGAGCTCGACCCGGGCCATCGGCGGAGACAATGGTGATCGGGGATGCCGCTGTGCCCCAGCGTTTTTCCCAGTAGTTTGGGGCGGCTGTCGCCGCGATCGTGCCCGATCGAACCATGATTTTGACGGGTCGGTCGAGGACCCGTGATTTCGGGATGCGCTCCCAGGCCGTGGTCAGGGAGCGCACTGCGGTTGCCGAGGTGGCGCCGGTGCGGCTGTCTCGTCCGTGGACTGGATCCACCCAGATGGTCCGAACCCCGTTTGCCGCGGCGATCCCCGGGCCGGCATTCAGCCCTGACCCGATCGTCAGAATCGCAGTGAACGCGACGATCCAGCTGAGTACCGCGGTCCGCCCACCTCGCATCGTCCACCTTTCGCCGCAGCCTTTCGCTGGCCATCGGCAGAACGGCGAACCAACTGAAGCTATCTGCCGGCTCAGGCTTCGCTTCAGCCGAGGCATAAGGCGGCCCTCTGGCCGGCATTCACGACCGGGTCAAGCGAAAACAATTTCCGCTGATCCGCTGTAGGTGATTCGCGGTCTACGGGTACTTGTCCGGCTTTAAGGTAGTTACTGATTCGAGTCAGCAGTCGAGCAGGTGAGGCCCGGCCCTGGGACCATCGAGTTGAGGTGGTTGCGCCGGATCTGTCGTTCCGCGGGCGGGAGGTGTGCGGCCATATCCGGGTCAGGGTTGCCCAAGGTCGGCGCGGAGTTCGGCGACTACCGGATCGACGCCGAGATCGGTCGCGGCGGGATGGGTGTGGTGTACCGCGCCTGGCAGTCCCGGATGAACCGTCCGGTTGCCTTGAAGGTCCTGCCGCAAGCGGTGGTACAGGACCCGGCCTACCGGGCCCGGTTCGGCCGTGAAGCCGCCGCGCTGGCTCAGTTGGACTCCCCGCACGTGATCCAGATCTACGATCACGGCGAGATCCACGGCAACCTGTACCTGGCCATGCAACTGGTCCAGGGCCCGGACCTCGGCCGGTTGTTGGGCGGCGGCCCGCTCCTGCCGCGGCGCGCCCTGCGGATTACCGACCAGGTGGCCTGTGCGCTCGGCGACGGGCACGCGGTCGGCGTCGTCCACCGGGACGTCAAGCCCAGCAACGTGCTGTGCCGTCCGCGCTCGCCGCACGACGAGGACGATTTTGTCTACCTGTGCGACTTCGGGATCGCTCGTAGCACCGCCGATTCCGCAGGTCAGGCCACCGAGACCGGTGACGTCGTGGGCACCGTTGCCTTTCTGGCGCCGGAGCGGTTCGAGGGCCGACCGGCCACCCCGGCATCGGACGTGTACTCGCTCGGATGCATGCTGTGGACGCTGCTGACGGGAACTCCGCCGTTCGGCGGGAATCATGTTCAGATGATGATGGGCCATGCGAGGAGTCCGATCCCCTGGCTGGCCGGCGGCGACCCACGCACGGGTGAGCTGAACCGGCTCCTGGCCGGCCTGCTGGCGAAAGATCCCGTGCAGCGGCCGACCATCGCCGAGGTCCGCCTGCAACTGCGGAAGATCCTGGCGATGCCTGCGAGGGATGCACTGGTGCGGCCCGGGTTGGTCGCGGCATCCGCCCCGGGAACCGGTCCACGGTTCTCCGGGGCCACCCCGAACTCGGCCGGGGAAACCCTTCCGCTCGGAGGTGATCAACGGCCGGCTTGGGACGGCGCGGCAGCGAAAGGGCAGCCGGAACCGGTGAGGTCGACGGCCCGGTGGAGCCGTGTCCGGTCGGGACCGGCGGGACCGTCACCCGGCCGCCCGGTCGGTCGCCGCAGTGTTCTGGCCGCTGGCGGCGTGGCCGTGGCCGTGCTGCTCGGCGGGGGCGGGTGGCTGCTGCTGGATGATCGCGGTCCGACGCCGGCGGAGCGGCTGGCGGCCGCGTCGCCGGCGGGTCTGACCTGCCGGAACATCGAGCTGGAGGACGCCGACCGGCAGGCAGGCGCGCAGGCCGGTCGGGACTGCGAGCTCGCGGACGATTCCGTGGGGTCGCTGCGGTTGATGGCGCTGAGCGAGTCAGGAACGGTGGCCGGATACCTTCGCCGGCTCGGTGGTCCCGACCCCTCCGCGCTGCCGAGCGGTACCTGCCCGGACGACGCGCCGGCCCGGGCGCAATGGTCGCGAGGCGGTCGCTCGGGCACGCTCTATTGCTTCGTCACGGCCGAAAACCTGCGCTACGCCTGGACCGTCGGCGAGGACGTGCTGACCGTGCTCGACGGCGACCCTGACCGCGCCTACCCCGCGGATGTGAACGGCGTCCGTCGCGCCTTCGACGCGTTGCGCTATCCCGGCTGATCCGGGGATCGGCCGCCGGCGCGGGTGAGGTCAGTCCACTGCCGTCCGGTGCCACCAGGCCTTGAGCTCGGCGGGGCTCATGGTCGAGTGCCGGTACACGGCAATGGCGAGGGTCGGCTGCCGGGGACCTCGGCCGGCCGGGTCGCGGTAGACCAGTTCCGAGTACAGGACCGACCGGCTCGTCGTGCTCTCCTCGTAGTAGGTGAGCGTCCCGCCCTTGTGGTCGGTGCTGACGTCCCAGGCCTCGCTGTGATGTGAACCCGGCACCGCGTTCGCCGAGGACGCGACGTCCTTGCGGTAGCCAGCATAGGAGGCTGCGTCCTCGACCAGGACGTACCAGGCGGTGACTCCCTCCCGGAACGTGCAGGTGACCTGCTCGGCGGCGCGCCGGAACGGCCCGCCCGGATCCGCCCGGCACTGCACCCCCCGCTCGTTCAGGTCGTTCTGCGCCAGGTCGGCCAGCACACCGGACCGGAACTGCGCGGCGTCCAGCTCAGGCCGGGTCAGGCCGCCGAACCGCCGGTCGTCGTAGAAGTCGACCAGTTCGGGCAGCGGCAGCCGCCCCACGGTTGCGCCGGTTCCACTGGTCGCCTCCGGTCCGGCGGAGTTGGTCACGACGGCGCTCTGCGGCCGGGGCAGGACGGAGTCCCAGTAGACGGTGGCCGCCCCGGTGCGGTCCTCGTGCATCGAGAAGGCCGCGTCCCGGTCCAGCACCTGGTCGAAGCGCACCCACTCGATCGTGCTGTCCACGGTGCGGGCGCGTTCCAGCCGGAGCCGGGCCGCCGAGTCGTACTGGACCAGGTCGAGTTTGCGGTCGGCGAAGTCGCAGCGGACGCGTTCGACCTGACCGACCCGTGGTGCCAGCGGGACGCAGCGGCGGGCGCCCACCAGAAGCGCGGCCCCCAGCGCCCGGTATCGCTGCGCCACCTGGGACACCGCGAACCGGTCCACGGCCGGGGCCGGCTCCTGCGCGCCGTCGCGGTTGAGCGCGATGACGCCGATCGACGCCGCCATGGCCCCGGCCACGCTCAGGGCCACCATCGTCCGACTGTTCCGCAGCACCGCGACCAGCCGGGTTCCGCCCGTCCGCCGATCGTCAGGTCCGGGCGACGTCACCGGACCGGACGGCGTCAGTGGCGGCATTGGTGTCACCGGACCGGGAACCCCGGTGTCGTCGTCCCACGACAGGACGGCGTGACCTGGCGCGACCGCTGCGGAGGCGGGTGGCACCGTGTGCAGCACCGGATCCAGAGTCCGGTCGGCGTCCGGGCCGGCGGTCGCCTCGGGCTCGGTAGCCACGCTGGCGGTGGCGTCGGCTGATCCGATCGGCCAGGGTGTCGTCGGGTCGGTACCGGAGTCCAGGATGACAGTGGACCGATCCGGCCCGGCCGGGGTCGTGGAACGGCGGAAGGCGGTGACAAAGGCATCGATGGCCTGCCGAACCGCCATCTCGGAGTGGCCTTCGGTGGCGACCACCCGAGCCGCCGCCTGGGTCACGGCGTCCTCATCCGCGGTGCCTGCGGCGGATCGCAGCCGGGAGGCCAGGCCGCTGCCGGCCACCGCCACGAGAAGATCTGTCTCGTGGCCGGTCAGCCGGGGAAAACCGTTGGCGCCCAGCGCCGCTCGCAACGCCACGGGATCGACCAGGGCGGCGGCGCCGTAGATAGCTGCCACGCGGGCGAGTGCAGCGGGCATCGGGTCCTGCGCGGTCACGGTCATCGCTCCGGGTCTGCCCAGAAGTCGCGCAGCTGAGTCCGGTCGGCAGTCAGCGCGGTGAACACCCCGGAACAGAGGATGGACTCCTGGTCGAAGTACAGGGTGGGCCTGCCCGTGGACACGCTCTGGAACCGCACCCGCAGACCCTCGGCACGGGCGCGGGTGCCCACCGGGATACCGACTTTCGTCCCCGCCCGCGGGTCAACGAACCGCCACGGCAACTGCCGCACGGTGCCGTCCTCCGCGCTGACCTCGCCGTCGAGCAGGCCATCCCGGGCGTTGCGCATCGCCTCCGGGCCCAGGTACTTGTAGAACAGGCCCACCATTCCGCGGTCGCCGAAGCTGCACGCCACAGCTTCCTGCACGCCCAGCGCCGTCTCCGACGCACGGCACTGCACCCCGCCGGATTTCAGATAGGGCTGGGCCAGCCGCCGCAGCTCGGGCGCTTGGAATGCCTCGCGCGCGGTAGCGACAAAGGTGGGCGCCGGTGTCCCGGTGGCGCTGGGCGTTCCCGATGTTCCCGGCGTGCTCGGCGTGCTCGGCGTCGAGTCGGCGGCAGGCAGCGCTGGCACCGTCGAAGGCCCCGCAGCGGCGCTCGGCGTCGGGCTGGCGCCCCCCGCCCCGTCGAGCTGGGTCCACGCCAGAGCGGCCGCAGCCACGGCGGCGCCGGCCCCTAGGACCAGACCCGCTCGCCCGCGCGAGCGGCGCCCGGTCGGCGGGCCAGTCTGCTGTCGCGCGGACGCCGCGACCTCCCGCTCTGCCATCCGTCGCGGCAGCAGGCCGCGCGCGCAGCCCAGTTGTGTCACCGCCCACCGGGCCGCTTCCACGGGCATCCCCCGACCGGCTCCCGAGGCCAGGGCAACCGCTTCGCCGAGCGCCGCCGGGACGGGCGTCCCGGCCTCCAATGCGCTCCGCAGCCGGTCCGGCGCGCCCGATGCGGCCGCCTCTATCAGCAGGCTGATCTGATCCTCCGGCAACGGGTCCGTCAGTCCCCGCAGTGCCGCGCCTAAGGCCAGCGGATCGGTCAGGGCCGCCGGTCCGTACCGTTCCGCCACCGCATCCAAAGCCGCTAGTGCTGTGCTCATAGCATCCCTCCGTGGAGAATATCTTGGCATCGGGTGGATTTGTCCCTACCCCGTTCTGACGAACACCAGCTCACCCCGAGCCGCTTAAGCGGCGCTGTAGTGGCCGGCCCCCTCAGGGCAACGGAGGCAACGGACCCGGGGCGGAGACCCGAGTGAGGGAGGGCCCGATGGGCCAGCAGACGGTACAGATGCTCGGCCCCGCCGTCGGCCTGCTCGGGCCGGTCGTGCTGACCGTGGACGGTGAACCCAGCGCTCTGGCCGGGGCCCGGCAGCGTGCGCTGCTGGCGGCCCTGACCACCGCCGGTGGTGCCGCGGTGCCGGCGGACCGGCTCGCCGAAGCGGTGTGGTCCGACACCGGTAGGCCCGCAGCTCGCAGCACCTTGCACGTGCACGTGCACCAAGTGCGGCGGGCGCTCGGCGGGCAGGCCGACGCGTTGCAGTACGGCCCGGCCGGCTACCGACTGGTGGCCGCCAGCGACGTGCAGGACGTCGAGAACGGTCTGCGCCGGGCCCGGACCGCAGACCGGGCCGGCGACGCCGCGGCGGCCGCGGCCGGGTACAGGTCCGCACTGGCTCGATGGCGCGGCGAGTTCTGCGCCGACCTGCCGGACCATGAGTACTTCCACGCTGCTCGCACCGTGTACGAGACGATCCGGGTGGACGCGATCGAGGCCGCGCTGGCCGCGGAGTTACGCCTCGGGACGCCGGGCCTGGTGCCCGAACTGGAGGACCTGGTGCTGCGCCATCCGTTGCGCGAGCGGCTCTGGGGACATCTCATGGTGGCGCTGTACCGGGACGGTCGCCAGGGCGACGCTCTGGCCGCGTTCCGTCGGGCCCGCCACGTCCTCTCCGCCGAGCTGGGTCTGGACCCGGGGAACGCCCTGCGCGCGCTGGAGCAGGCGATCCTGGCCCAGGCCGCGACGTCACAGCTGTTGCGGGTGGTCTCCCCCGAGCCTGCCGAGGCGGGCCGCCCTGTGCTCACCTGGCTGGACGCTGCCGGTGCAGTCCGCCAACGGAAGCTGCCGGCGGCCGGTGAGTTGGTGATCGGTCGCGCCGAATCCGCCGACGTGTCGCTGTCCGGGGATCCCGCGGTGTCCAGACGGCACGCCGTCGTCCGAGTGACAGGCGGAGGCGGCGTCACCGTCGCCGACCTGAGATCGCGCAACGGCACGTTTCTGAACGGTTCCAGACTGGTCCAGCCGGACTCGACCCCGGTCCGGTCCGGCGACCTGTTGCGCTGTGGCGACAGCGTGCTGGCGTTCACCACCTCGGCGTCGGCCGGGTCGGTGGCGGGTGACGAGCCGCTGCTGCGGACCCAGACCGCCGCTGGGACGCCACGTATCTGATCATGGCAGAACCAAGATCACGTGCCCGCTTCCTCGACTTGGTCGCGCACGATGACCCCTGGCCGGGTCAAAGCGCGCGACCAACTCGGCGCAGCACCCGAGCAACCGAGAAATTCATCTTGGCGTAGTGCTGAGATGGATCGCGTGCTCGACCACGGCGATCAGAGTGTCGAGGCTTGAGCGGTGATCCTTGGCGTTCATCCGCACCAGCGGTCGTCCGGGGGCGATGGCGAGCGATTCCCTGACGACGTCGTCGTCGACGTCCGGACTACCCGGGAATTGGTTGACGGCGATCGCGAATGGCAGCCCACGATCCTCGAAAAAATCGATGGCGGCGAAGCATTCGTCGATTCGGCGGAGATCGACGAGAACGATGCCGCCGACGGCTCCGCGGGCCAGTTCGTCCCACATGAACCAGAAACGGTTTTGTCCCGGTGTCCCGAAAAGGTAGAGGATCAGCTGGTCATCCACGGTGATCCGACCGAAGTCCATGGCTACCGTCGTGGTCGTCTTGTCCTCGACCGAGTCCGCGTCATCGACCCCAACGGACAGTTCAGTCATTCGCTCCTCGGTGCTGAGCGGCGGGATCTCGGACAGCGAACCGACCAGGGTGGTCTTACCGACTCCGAACCCACCGGCCACGAGGATCTTGAGCGAGAGCGGTCCCTCACCATGGACCGAAGCTTGGTTGAGCCGGGATTTCGTGATCGGAACCGACCGTCGCCGCGTTTCGTCCGGGTTAGCAGGCACGCAATCCATTGAGGAGCCTCTCCAGGATCTCACGGCCGGGCCGGCCGTTGATATCGACGGAAATTGGTGGTGCCACTCGGAGATAGCCAGCGGTAGCCAAGTCACTCACCAGCACGCGAGCGACGCCGATCGGCACCCGCAAAGTGGCGCCGATCTCCGCTACGGAAATCGGCCGGCTGGCCATCGCCACAATCGCGAACGACTCCATCCGCAGGGTCATCCCAAAGCGTGCCGCGAAATCGGTTGCCGTTACCAGAGTTTCCAGTAGCAGTTCGGTTCCGGGAGAGCGCGTTCGGCCCTGGGTGAGAGCGTAGGCAGGGACCACCCGGGCATTCTCATGCCAGCCGTAGCTGCCCGATCTCATCCGGCCGGCCACTGTTGACTCACTCGGATCGCCGGAGTCAGTGCATGTCCCACCCGAGTCGCGAGCATGGTCATCTCATAGCCGACCATCCCCATGTCGCATTCCTTGCTGGCGACGACGGTGAGAGTCGCGCCCTCCGCGATGTGCGTGATGAACAGGTGACCAGCGGTCAGCTCCACGATGGTTTGGGTCATCGGGCCGAGCTCGACCAGCTGGGCACCGGCATTGGCCAGACTGACCAGTCCCGACATCGCGGCCGACAGCTGGTCACCCAGCTGGGCCCCGACGTTCTGCGACGCCGCGATGCGCAAGCCGTCCCCCGACACCACCAGGGCGTGCATGACGCCCGGTGTGCCGCGCAGAAAGCTGGCGAGCAGCCAGTCCAGCTCGCCTCGAGCGTGATTCGTGTCGTTCATTTTGGATCTCCCCTACCGGCATTGCACTCGGCCAGCGCCGCCTGGCGACTGGCCTGGTATCGAGACATCGCGTCTCGGGCCCGGACGGCATCAGCCGGCTGGACTTCGGCCGCTGGTTGACTGGTCTTCTGTTGTCCGCCCCGCAGCTCCGGAGCGAGATTTGCCTGCGGGGTACGACGATTGAGCCGGATCGGACCCGCCGTGATGTCAGCGGAGCGACGTGACTCAGCTGCGGGTGGCTGTGGAACGGACTCCAGGGTCAGGCCTGCCGTGGGCTCCGAAGACGTGGGCTCCGAAGACCAGGTGTTCGCAGCCGCGGGCTCCAAGGCCGGGGCCCTCCTGACGGCGGGTTGCGCATCACCGAAGTGCTGACTGAGCCGCTCGGGGCGCCCTGATAACGCCATCAGTTCCGGGCCACCGCCGGACATCACCGATTCCAGCATGTCCGACATTCCCTCGGTGACGTGACGCGGTGCCTGGGCGAAGAGTTGAGGCGGCAACAGCACGACCGCGGTGGTGCCGACCACCGACGTGGAACACAGCGCCACCGTGATCGAGTGCCGGTGCGCCAGCCGAGCGACCACCTGCAGGCCGAGCCGCTGTGACGTGGCCGCCTCGAGGCTTCGGGGTTTGGCCAGGATCTCGTTGATTGCCACCAGGTCCTCGGCCGGCATGCCGATTCCCCGGTCCTCCACGGTGAGCACCCAGGCGCCGGGTGAACGGACTTCGGGAGTGCTGCGGATCGTCACCCGGGAGTCGGGCTCGGAGAACCGCGCGGCGTTCTCGACCAGCTCGGCGATCAGATGCGTGAGGTCCGACACCACATGGCCCTGGACGGCGAGCCGTTCGTCCACCATGAAGCCGACCCGGTCGAGGTCCTCCGTCTCGGCGATCGCCGCCCGGACGACGTCAAACAGCGGGACGGCATTACTCCAGACCCGCGCCGGTTCCTCACCGGAGAGCACCAGGAAGCTCTCGGCGTTGCGGCGGATCCGGGTGGCCAGGTGGTCGAGGCGAAACAACCCGGCGAGGGCGTCGGGGTCCTCTTCCTGCTCCTCCAGCTGATTGATGATCTCCAACTGCCGGTAGAGCATGCCCTGATTGCGCCGGGCGAGGCTGACCAGTAGTTGCGAGGTGATGCGGCTGACCTCGGCCTCACCCAGTTCCTGCGTCAACAGCATGGACTTCTGCTGCTCGTCCTCCGTCGTTCGCCAGAACAGAACAACGCCGGTGCAGGCCGCCAGCACCGCGACGCCGTGAATGACCGACCAGATCCAGGGATGATGGATCGCGGCGCTGTGATTGAAAATCAGGGTGCTCTGGAACCCGGAGCCGAGCCCGTGACTGAGGACCGTGAAGACGATCTCCCACAGGAACGGAACCCAGTCCTGGTACAACGCGATGAACCCGATGATGATGAAGAAGTGGAAATGCGCCTCGATCGCGCCGTTCGAGAAACTGACCAGCGCTGTCGAGCAGAAGACGATCCCTGCCGTCGTGAAGAAGGATTTCGGTCGTCGTCGCTTGAATACTCGCTCCAAGGCCAGGCAAACCAGGATCGGAGCCATCGCCAGACCGACGGTCTTGAAACTGTGGCCAGTCCACAGGCCGAACAGGGTCAGCCCGGGCAGATGCAACAGCAGCAGTGACCACACGATCAGGTGTCGCTTGTGCCAGGCAGCATCGTCCAGAAGGTTTCCCTTGGGCAGATAACTGAGCAGCGTGCTACCGAGGACGTGCTGGACGTGCCGGTCGGCGGCAGGGGAAACAGCAGCCTCACTAGTGGCGGACATGCGCACGATCTCCTCACCTGATCGAGATCATTTCGGCGGGACCCGGCACATGTTAGACGGAAATCACTTTAGAGTGACATTCCGATTACTTTGGGCAATCTGCGGTGGTGGTTGGTTGCGAACTCGACGGCATTCTCCTGCACCAATAGGGCGTTATTTCCGAGATGTCCGGGGTAAAGATAGTTCCACACGCGATGGGCGTCTCCCGGACGCACGGAAGCGGCCAACGTCGTCGCGGGCATTGGAGACTGTCGTGGTCACCACACCGCAGAACACCCTCACCCCGGGCGAACGTCCGCGCTCCCGCAAGACCATCGATGGCACCCGTCACCGAGCGAGATCGGTCGCCGGGCTGACCGTCCTCGGGATGCTTCTTCCGGCGGTGGCTGCGTGTGCCACGTCCGGTGCTGCGGCCACTGCCGAAACGGCCGGTACCACCCAGGCTCTGGCGTATCTGAATCCTCGGCTCCCGGTGGATCGCCGGGTGCAGGACCTGCTGGGCCGGATGACGCTGGAAGAAAAGGTCGGTCAGATGACGCAGGCCGAGCGTGCCAACGTCGATGCCAAACCCACCCTGATCACGTCGTTGAAGCTGGGATCGGTGCTGTCCGGTGGCGGCTCAGTGCCGACCCCGAACACCCCGACGGGATGGGCGGACATGGTCGACCGCTACCAGTCGTACGCCTTGAAGACCCGGCTGAAGATTCCGCTGATCTACGGTGTTGACGCCGTTCACGGTCACGGAAATGTCCGTGGCGCAACAATTTTCCCGCACAACATCGGTCTGGGAGCGACCCGTGATCCCGGCTTGGTGGAGCAGATCGGGCACATCACCGCCACCGAGGTTCGCGCTACCGGGGTGCCGTGGAACTTCGCCCCCTGCGTTTGCGTGACCAGGGACGCCCGGTGGGGACGCGCGTACGAGAGTTTCAGTGAGGACCCCGCGCTGGTGACGGCGATGACCACCGCCATCGACGGCCTGCAGGGCCGGCAGGCGAGCCAACTCAAGGACGCCGACCGGGTGCTGGCGAGCACCAAGCACTTCGCCGGTGACGGCGACACCGAGTACGGCACCGGTAGCGGCGATTACCCGATCGACCAGGGGGTGACGGTGACGAACCGGGCGGACTTCTGGCGGATCGACCTGGCGCCCTACCTCGCCGCGGTCAGGCAACGGCACACCGGCACCGTGATGCCGTCGTTCTCCAGCGTGGACTGGACCGCCGACGGCGTCGGCAACCCGATCAAGATGCACGCCAATCGCGAGCTCATCACCGAGGTCCTCAAGGCCAAGTGGGGCTTCGACGGGTTCGTGATCAGCGACTGGGAAGGGATCCATCAGATCCCCGGTACCTGGGCGACCCAGGTGCGAACGTCGGTGAACGCCGGGATTGACATGTTCATGGAGCCCGCCGATTTCGCCTCCTTCGAGAAGACGTTGCTGGCCGAGGTCCGGGCGGGCCGGGTCAAGCAGAACCGGATCAACGACGCGGTGAGCCGGATCCTGACCAAGAAGTTCGAGCTCGGCCTGTTCGAGCACCCGTACACCGACCGTCGCAATCTTGCTCACGTCGGTTCGGCGGCGCACCGCGCGGTGGCCCGCGAGGCGGTCGCGAAGTCGCAAGTCCTGCTGAAGAACACGAGTTCTGTGCTGCCGCTGGCGCCGAACGAAAAGATCTATGTGGCCGGGCGCAGCGCCGACAACATGGGCAACCAGAACGGCGGCTGGACGCTGACCTGGCAGGGTTTCTCCGGCAACGCGAAGCACCAACCGGGGACGTCGATCCTGGCTGGAATCCGGCAGGTCGCACCGCAGGCGAAGATCACCTACAGCGCCAACGGCACTGCCCCGGCCAACGGGAGTTCCGTCGCCGTGGTCGTGGTCGGCGAAACCCCGTACGCCGAGGGATTTGGGGACGTCGGCGGGCCGCGCTGGTCGTTCGACCCGGCGGACGCCGGCGTCAAGCGCGAGCCCAAGTCGCTGCAGTTGCAACCGGGTGACCGGGCGACCGTCGACCGGGTCTGCGCGGCCGTGGCCAAGTGCGTCGTCCTGGTGGTGTCCGGCCGCCCGCAGGTCATCGATGCCGCCCGGCTCAGGTCGATCGACGCCTTGATCGCGTCGTGGCTGCCCGGGACGGAGGGCGCCGGCGTCGCCGACGTCCTGTTCGGGCGTCGTCCGTTCACCGGTCGGTTGCCCGTGACCTGGCCGGCCACCGCCGCCCAGGAGCCGATCAACGTGGGCGACGCGAACTACCGTCCGGCCTTCCGCTACGGCTGGGGCCTCACCACCAAGGGCCGCTGACGTCGGCGGCCTCGGGGAATGACGGACCTCGAGTCGGTCGTGGCTGCGGGTTTAGAGTTGCGCTCGGATCCGTGACCCGAAGGGACGCCGTCGATGACGACCAGCACCCCCGAGCACCTCGACGTAGTGATCATCGGAGCCGGGCTGTCCGGCATCGGGGCCGCCTGCCACGTGCGCGCCGAATGCCCTGATCGGACGTTCGTCGTCCTTGAAGCCCGGTCGAAGAGCGGCGGCACCTGGGATCTGTTCCGATTTCCCGGAGTGCGCTCCGACTCCGACATGTTCACCTTGAGCTACCCGTTTCGACCCTGGCTCGGAGAGAAGGCCATTGCCGACGGCGCGGATATTCTCAGCTACCTGCGCGAAACCGCCCGGGAGAACGGGATCGACGAGCGGATCCGCTATCACCGCCGGGTCCGCCATGCTTCGTGGTCATCCGAGCACGCCCGCTGGACGGTCGAGGTGGACGTCACCGGCCCGGCCGGAGAACCACTCACGACCGAGCAGCTGACCTGCACTTTCCTCTTCGGCAATACCGGGTACTACCGCTACGACGAGGGCTACACCCCGCCATTCGCGGGGATCGGTGATTTCACCGGCACGATCGTGCATCCCCAGCACTGGCCCGACGCCCTGGACCTGACCGGTCAGCGGGTGATCGTGATCGGCAGCGGCGCCACCGCCGTCACCCTGGTCCCGGCACTGGCCCGGGAGGTGGGTGACGACGGGCAGGTGACCATGCTGCAGCGCTCGCCGTCGTACGTGGTCTCGCTGCCGCAGCGAGACCGGTTGACCGACCTGGCCCGCCGGCACCTGCCGGCGAAGCTCGCCTACCGGCTGGTGCGCTCCAAGAACGTGCTGCTGACGATGCTCAGTTATCAGCTCAGCCGGCGAAAGCCGGCGTTGATGAAATCCGTGCTGCGCCGGGGGGTGCTGCGGCAACTGCCGCCCGGCTATGACGTCGACACCCACTTCACCCCCCGCTACCAGCCGTGGGACCAGCGGTTATGCGTGGTCCCCGACGGCGACCTGTTCACCGCGATCCGCGAGGGGCAGGTGTCCGTCGTCACCGACGACATCGAACGATTCACCGAGAAAGGGCTGCGCCTGAGGTCCGGCACGGACCTCGACGCCGACGTGATCGTCACCGCGACCGGACTGAACCTGCTGGTGTTCGGCGGGGTGACGCTTGACATCGACGGCACCCCGGTCGACCTGTCGCACCACGTCAGTTACAAGGGGATGATGTTCAGCGGTATCCCCAACCTGGCGATGACGTTCGGCTACACGAACGCCTCGTGGACGCTGAAAAGTGATCTGACCGCGAACTGGGTCTGTCGACTGCTCAATCACCTGGCCGCCAACGGGTACCGGCAGGTGACCCCGGTCGGGCCGGACCCCACCCTGCCCACCCGCCCGTTCAGCGACCTGACCTCGGGATATATCAAGCGCTCGCTCGCTGTCCTGCCCCGCCAAGGGCTCACCGCACCCTGGCGGCTGCAGCAGAACTACCTACGCGACGTCCTGGCGTTGCGCTACCGCCCCCTGGTCGATGAGAAACTGGAATTTTCCCGAACAGCGGAGCGGAAAACGAGGTCGCGAGTGGCCTAGAATCGTCGGATGTCCGACGAATCCCGCCGATGATTTCAACCAGCGGACCGACCGAGACACCAAAGAGCTCCACCGGTAGCCCGATGCAGACCGAACCCGATACCGACACCGCCATCGAAACCACGGTGAACCGCCGGGCTCGGATAGCGGTGTCGTTGCTTTTCCTGACGAATGGCGCAATCTTCGCCAATCTGCTGCCCCGCTATCCGCAGATCAAGGCCGAACTCGGCCTCAGCAATGCGGCTCTGGGCACCGCGATCGCCGCCTACCCGCTCGGCGCGCTGATCGCCGGTTTGACCGCGGGATCGCTGATTCACCGATTCCGCTCCTCCCGGGTCGGTGTCGTCGGCACGCTGCTGACCGCGGTCGCGATCCTGGTCGCCGGCCTCTCGGCGAACAGCCTGGTTCTGGCCGCCGCGCTGTTCGTCGGCGGCGCCCTTGATGCCCTGGTGGATGTCGCCCAGAACGCGCACGGACTGCGGGTCCAACGACGATACGGACGCTCGATCCTGAATTCCTTCCACGCGCTCTGGAGCATCGGGGCCGTGCTCGGCGGTCTGATGGGCTCCGCAGCAGCCGGATTGGCACTCCCCCTGGTGGTTCACCTGAGCGCCTCTGGAGTGCTGTTCAGTCTCGTCGCTCTGGGCTGCTACCGATTCATGCTGCCTGGCCCGGAGATCGCCGAGCGGGACCCAGTCAAGGCCGCCGGACCCACTCGTTCCAGGTTGCGCCCCTCGGCCGGCACCGTGCTGATCCTGCTCGCGCTCGGGTTGATCGCCTGCTGCGGCACAGCGACCGAGGACGCCGGTGCCTCCTGGGGGGCGCTCTACCTCAGCGGCTCCCTCGGTTCGGCCCTCGCCGTCGCGGGGCTGGCGTTCGTGTCTTTGCAGGGCATGCAATTCATCGGCCGGTTGCTCGGGGACCGGCTCGTCGATCGGTTCGGTCAGCGCGCGGTGGCCCGGTCCGGTGGGATGATCACGGCGGTCGGGATGGGAGCCGCGCTGGCGTTCCCGTCGACGCTGCTGACCATCGTTGGCTTCGGTGCTGCTGGGTTCGGGGTAGCGACCCTGGTCCCGGCCGTGATGCACGCCGCCGATGAGTTGCCCGGACTTCCGCCGGGAGCCGGCCTGACCATGGTGACCTGGTTGCTGCGAGTGGGCTTTCTGCTGTCGCCGCCGATCGTCGGGGTGCTTGCCGACGCGAGCAGTTTGCGGGTGGGGCTGCTGCTGGTGCCGATCACCGGCGTCATCGTGATCGGACTGTCGCAGTATCTGGCGGTCGCGGACACACCGGCGGTAGGCGACAAAGAGGACGCTTCCTTGATGCGTCAAATCAAGCCGCCTCAGGTAGACGGGTGAGCCAATCCGGCTCATCAGGAAACTCACCTGTACCGGTGGTCTCTCTGATTTCGCCTAGGCGAAAAACTCGTCATTTCCTCTGGTACATTTCCGCCGCAAGCTGGGCATGAATTCCCGGCATCACCGGTTAGACCAGCGCTCTTGCCGGTCGAATGATCTCTGCAGTGGGAGCCGCGTTGCATTGGCCGGCACGTCCTGGAATCTGCCCGTGCCGTCCCGGGAGGACGCGACACAGCGGTCTTCCGTCCCACCCGCATCAGTTTCCTCCGGAGGTGCTTCGATGACCCTCACCCGCCAAGAACCAGCGCTGCGTGAGTCGTCCGGCCCTGAGTCCGACGAGGACGCACTGGTCCGCAATCTCGGTGGCGACATCTTTGGCGCGACGGCCGCGAGCCATCGGGCCGGCCGGCGCTCCGGCGCCCGCAGCTCCAGCGGTCGCAATGGTGGCACGATCCGCCGCCGGGTCGCCCGGATTCTCGCGCTGCCCGCCGTCGTTGTGCTGTTGTTGCTGTCCCTGGTCGCCGCCGGTCAGATTCAGGACTACCGCGGTTCACAGGCCACCTCCAGTTCGGTCGCCCTTGCCCTCGCCGTCCAGGACCTGGTCCACGAACTGCAGATCGAGCGCGGCGTCACTGCTGGCGTACTCGGTGGCAACGACAGCTTCCTAGCCGAGTTGAAGCCGGCTCGCGCGGCGGTGGACAAGCAACGGACGAGGGTCGAACGCCTCGTCGGTGAAGGGGATGACGCCGAAGCCCTGGTCCGCTCGGCGGTACGGCAGCTTGACGGGCTGAACGCGGTGCGGTCGGCGACCGACGGCGCCAGCGCCGGCCGGACCGCGACCTTTAATTACTTCACCGACCGGGTGGCGGCCCTCTCCAGCGTCGATGTCGGCCTGGACAACACCGCGGACAACGAACTGCGCCGCGGAGTCGCGGCCCTGCAGGCCTTGAACGACCTGACCGAGGCGACCTCTCAAGAGCGCGCGTTCCTGAACGGCGTCTTCTCGGCCGGTGGATTCGCCCGCGGCGAGTTCGTCAGGTTCGCCGCGATGCGAGCCGACAAGCAAGCCGCCCTGGTCCGATTCAACCGGTTCGCCACCGCCTCCCAGCGCGCGTCGAACCAATTCGTGTTCGATACCGGGGCCGCCCGTACCACCGCCGACTTCGAGCAGATCGCGATCGACGCCGCCGACGGACGGCACATCGTGGTCAACCCGCAGTCCTGGTGGTCCGGCCTGACCACGGTGCTGGACGACCTGCGTCAGCTTCAGCAGCACGTCGGTTCCGAGATCCAGGTCCGAGCACACGACCTCCAGCAAGGCTCCGCACAGCGGATCGGTGCCCTGCTCGGGTTCGTGCTGCTGTGCTTCGGAGGCTCGATCTACCTGGCCGCGCTCGCCTCGATGTCGATCACCCGGCCGCTGGCGACCCTCGCCGCCGAGGCCGACGCGGTGGCCGCCGAGCGGTTGCCCGAAGCGGTCCAGCGGGTCCAGGCCGCCAATCCCAACGAGCCGCCGCGACCGCCGTCCCCCGTGCGAGTCCCAGCCCGAGCGACGGAAGAAATTCGGTCCGTGGCGACCGCGCTGGACCGGCTGCAGTCGGCCGCCTACGGACTGGCCACCGAGCAAGCGGTGCAGCGACGCGACACCATTGAGTCGCTGGCCAACCTCGGACGCCGAAACCAGAACCTGATCCGGCGTCAGCTCGGTTTCATCACCTCACTGGAACGTGAGGAGATCGACCCGGCGGCGCTGGCCAACCTATTCGAGCTCGATCACCTGGCCACCCGGATGCGCCGGAACGCGGCCAGCCTGCTGGTCCTGGTCGACGCCTCGAGCCCACGGCAGTGGACCACGGCTGTCTCGGTGGCCGACGTGATCCGCGCCGCGGTGTCCGAAGTCGAGGAATACCGGCGGGTCTCGTTGCGTCGGGTGGACGACGCGATGGTCTCCGGTTCCGCCATCGGGGCAATCGCCCATCTGCTGTCCGAGCTGATCGAGAACGGGCTGACCTTCTCGCCACCAGACACCGAGGTCGAGGTTCAGGGCCGTCGCCTGGGCGACGGTTACCTGATCGCCATCACCGACCAGGGCGTCGGAATGAGCACCGAGGACCTGCGGCAGGCCAACTCTCGATTGCGCGGCGAGGGCGACTTCATCGCCGCCCCCACCCGCTTCCTGGGACACTTCGTGGTCGGCAAGCTGGCGCGCGGATCCTCGATCGATGTGGAGCTGCTGCCCTCTCCGGTCACCGGGGTCACCGCGCGGGTCACGCTGCCGGCATCGGTACTCGGCGCCTCGACGACGGTAGAGGTCCGTTCGGTGACCGACGCCGCACCCAAGGCCCGGCACTCGGAGTCGTTCGCGGAGCCTGCGGCCCAATTGTCCCCGCCGGGACGATTGGCGCTGGCCCCACTGCCACAGGAGACCTCGACCCAGGAGCAGGACGCTCCACCGCTTCGGCCGGACTGGTCGCCGGTGCCGGACATCATGGCGCCCGGTCGTGCGGCACCAGAGCGCCCCGCCCTGCCGAACCCGGTTCCGGAACGCCCCGCCGCCGCATCGAGTCAGCCGCCGACGCCGGTGGTGGTGCCGCCCCCGGTGGTGGCGCCCCCGATCACTCGGTCCAGAGCCGCGTTGCCCGGACCTACCTCCGTGCCGCCGATTGACCGTCCCGCGGTGCGTCAGCCCGAACCGCGAGAGAACCCGAGTTCAGGTCCGCTCCCCAAGCCGGCCCCGATGCAGCCGGCCCCGATGCAGCCGGCCCCGATTTCTCCGGCTGCGCCCCCGGCTCCGGCTGCACACCCGGCTCCGGCCGTCGCCCGCGCCGAGTCCAGGCCGCAACCCCCTGAGGCGGATGTCGACCCGGACCGGACCCCGGCGTCCGGAATCCCGCTGTCGGCACACCCGGCCTGGGGTGCCCCGGTGTCCTGGCCACCGGCTTGGGATCTGCCGGCGGCTCGCAAGCTGCCGTCGAAGGCGACGGACTTCAGCCCCCGCCGGGCAGCCGGATCCACCGGCTCGCTGCCGGTGCAAAACCAGCCTCGGCCGGCGGCCGCTGCTCCCTTGGCGGCCGCAAATCCCCCGGCCGCTGCTCCCCCGGCCGCAACCGGCTCGTACCCGCAGGCCGGTGGTGACCCGCTGAGATCGCCCTCGGTCGGCGGGATGAACGACGCCGACCGGACCCGTAACGGTCTGCGCAAGCGCACCCCGCGCACCCAGCGCGCCTCGGAACCGGCCTACACCCGGTCCCCGGATCGGGTCATCGACCTGGACGCCGGGGTCCGGTCCGCAGCCGTCGTGAACGATTCACCTGCTCAGGTCAGTGCCCGGCTCACCGCTTTACGAGCCGGGATGAAGCGAGGCAAGGGAGCCGCTGGCCCCGCGCAGCCCGGATCGGGCGGCAGCATCGAGCACGACGTCAAGGAGACCGAATGAGCGTAAAAGCGCACACGGATCGGCATCAGTTCGGCTGGCTGCTCGGGAATTTCGTGCACCAAACGGACGGCGTCCGGGAAGCGGTAGCAGTCTCCTCCGACGGGCTGCTGATCGCCAGCTCGGACGGGCTGAGCCGGACTGAGGCCGACCATCTGGCGGCCATCGTCTCCAGCCTGGCCAGCCTGGGTCGAAGCGCCGCCCGACGGTACGACTTCGAGGGTCTGAAGCTCGTGATGATTGAGATGAACCGTGGGTTCCTCCTGGTCTCTGCAATCGCCGGCGGCAGCTGTCTGGGAGTCGTTGCGGAAGGAGACAGTGATCTCGGGTTGATCGGGTACGAGATTGCCTCGTTGGCCGAGCGCTTCGGGCCGTTACTCACCCCCGCACTGATCTCCGAATCCCGGCAGCAACTACCCCGATGAGCAACTGGCGGGATGAGGCGACGGGGTCTCATCCCCGACATGTGGACGATGACGACGAATCGGATGATCTGGTTATTCGGCCGTTCCTCCTCACCGGCGGTCGGACTCGGCCCGCCCGGGAGGGTCTGGCCATCGAAACGCTGATCCAGGCTCGGCCCGGAGCGATTTCGCCCTCGCTGCGTTTCGAAGCACGTCAGATCGTCGAGCTCAGCCAGCATGCGACGTCAATGGCCGAACTGGCAGCGGCGCTGAAGGTGCCGCTCGGGGTCGCCCGCGTTCTGGTGTCCGATCTGGTCGACGACGGTTCCGTCACTGTTGTCCAGCGCGAGGCACTGTCGGTTCAACTGATCGAGAGGATCCGCGATCGTGTCCGCGCGCTTTAGTCAGTCCGCCTCGCCCATCTCCGTGAAGATCGTGATCAGCGGTGGATTCGGCGTCGGCAAGACCACTTTCGTGGGTGCCATCTCCGAGATCGAGCCACTGCTTACGGAAGCGGACATGACCACGGCCGCCTCCGGCGTCGACCACACCGATCGGGTGCCGGGGAAAGTCACCACCACGGTGGCATTGGACTTTGGCCGGATCAGTCTCGACGACACCCTGCGGCTCTACCTTTTCGGCACTCCCGGGCAGGACCGCTACGCGTTCCTCTGGGACGACCTGGTGGAAGGCGCGCTCGGAGCCGTGGTTCTACTCGACACGAACCGAATCGAGGACTGCTTCCCAGCGATCGACTACTTCGAGGAGCACCGGGTCCCGTTCCTGGTAGCGGTGAACCTCTTCGAGGCGACCCACCGGTTCGATCTGGAAGAGGTCCGCGAGGCCCTCGGCGTCCTCGACAATATCCCGGTCATGCAGTGCGACGCACGCAGCCGGGAATCCGTGAAGAACGTGCTGGTCGGCCTGACCGAGGAGGTCCTGACCCGGCGTCTGGCCGAACAAGGACAGGTGGCCGGCCGATGACCCGCACCGGCAAAAGCCGCCCCAACCGGCAGAAGGAATACTCCATGACAACGCCAGGCAAGCTGCTGCGCGCCATGATTCTCGCCGTGACCGGCGTCCTCGTCCTCAGTGCCTGCGGCTCGCCCGCGCCAGCCGTGATCGCCGCCCCCGGTGCTGCCGAAAAGCCATGTGGAACGCTGCGTCTAGCCGTGAGCCCATGGGTGGGATACGAGGCGAACGCCGCTGTCATCAGCTACCTGGCTCGCAAGGAACTCAACTGCCAGGTCCAGTTGGTGAAGGAGGAAGAGCTCAAGTCATGGAAGCACCTGGCTGAAGGCAAGGTCGACGCGATCGTGGAGAACTGGGGCCACGATGAGCTGAAGAAGCAGTACATCGACAAGGAGAAGGTCGCCGTCGAAGCGGGCCTGACCGGCAACCGCGGCGTGATCGGCTGGTACGTGCCGCCGTGGATGGCCGAGGCCTACCCGGACATCACCCAGTGGCGCAACCTGCGCAAGTACGCGCCGCTGTTCAGGACACCCGCATCCGGGAGCAAGGGACAGTTGCTCGACGGTGACCCGACCTTCGTCACCAACGACAAGGCCCTGGTTCGCAACCTCAGACTGAACTACAAGGTGGTCTTCGCCGGCGACGAGGACAAACTGATCGCCGCGTTCCGCAAGGCGGAGAAGGACAAGACGCCGCTGATCGGATATTTCTACTCGCCGCAGTGGCTACTGTCGGAGATCAAGCTGGTGAACATCCCGCTTCCGGCCTACACCCCCGGATGCGACGCGAACCCGCAGACCGTCGCCTGTGACTACCAGCCGTATGACCTCGACAAGATCGCGAACAAGAAGTTCGCCTATTCGGGCAGCCCGGCAGCAACGTTGATCAAGAACTTCAGATGGACGAACGACGACCAGAACCAGGTCGCCCGGGACATGACCGACCGGAACATGACCGCCGACGAGGCGGCGAAGAGGTGGCTCGACGGCCACCGGGCGGTCTGGACGAAATGGCTTCCAGCCGGTAGTTAAGGACGAGGCGAGGGTGTCGACCTGAACCCAGTCAGCTCTCATCCCCAACCCCGCGGTGATCAAGCGGGGCACAGATGTGTCACTTCGTGCAAGATCACGACCGGGCTGGGGGGCCGATTCGTCTCGTTGCCTGTGATGTGTCTGGCCCTCGCTGGCCCTGAGCGACGAAAGAGGCGCGGGGATCAGCTTTCCACTCGGCCACACAGCGCGAGGACGGGTTGCACGGGAAGGGGTACGGTCGCGGTGAGGATTCGTCCACGGCTGCCCGAGGATCTGCCAGCCTGTGTCGCTGTGCTGGCCGAGGTGCACGTCGCTGACGGGTATCCGGAGCTCTGGCAGAGCGACTCGATCGGCTGGCTGGACCCGCCCGGCACGATCGGGGCGTGGGTCGCCGAGCGCTCCGATGGCATCCTCGGCCATGTGTCGCTGGTCGCCGATCCGGCCGGTGGTTCCACCGTGAAACTGTCACGGCTGTTTGTGGCGCCCACCGCGCAGGGCCGGGGTGCGGCCCGTCAGCTGATCGCGACGGCCTTGTCCTGGGCCGACGCTCGAGGGCTTGACGTCGTCCTGGAGGTGTATGCCGGTACCCCGGCGGTATCGGTCTATGAGCGGTTGGGCTGGCGGTTCCTCGGCAGCGCCCCAGCCGCCTGGCTCGGTGCGCACGGTCGGCGTCCCACCCTGCGGTTCTACGCGGCGCCCGAAAATCCCTCGCCGGGGACCGGTGCAGGGGTAAGGATGAGCGGATGACGATGGCTGAACTGTCTACCGAGATCGACGGATATCGGGTGGCCGGAAGTCGCTGGTCCGGCGACGCCGCGGGGACCGGCCCGATGGCCGGGCACCCGATCGTGTTCCTGCATGCCGGAGTGTGCGATCGACGCAGTTGGTACGGGACGGCGGATCGACTCACCGATCTCGGCACGCTGATCGCCTACGACCGAAGGGGATTCGGGGACAGCCCGGTGAGTCCGGCGCCGTACCGGGACGTCGACGATCTGTGGGCGGTCGTCGATGGGGTGACCGCAGGGCCGGTCTGGCTGGTTGGCAGCTCGATGGGCGGGTTACTGGCCCTGGATGCCGCCCTGACAGATCCGAGCCGGGTGGCCGGTCTCGTCCTGTTCGCCCCAGCGATCAGCGGTATGCCCGAGGACGACACCGAGCTGGACCCGCAGACCCAGTCCCTGGACGATCAGCTCGCCGCGGCCGAGCAGGCGGGCGACCTGCAGTTGCGCTCGCTGCTGCAGGCGCGGCTCTGGCTGGATGGCCCGGCGGCCACCGACGCGCGGGTGACCGGCCCGGCCCGGGAACTGGCCCTGGCGATGAACGAGATCATTCTGCGCAACGACGTCGACGACGAAGCCGGGTCTGCCGGAGTGGATGCCTGGTCACGGCTGGGAGAGGTACGTCCACCGGTCACCGTGGCCTGGGGCGACCTGGACGTGCCCATCGTGATCAAGGAGTGTGAGCAGCTGGCACTGCGCCTACCCCGGGCACGGCGCCGGATCCTGCCCGGCGCCGCGCACCTGCCCTACCTGGAGCGACCGGGCCTCGTCGCGGATATCGTCCGGGAGGCGCTTCAGACGACGGACACCTCCGTCGGATGAGCGCTCTGCCCGCGCGCGTCGGCCTCCCAGCATGGACCTACGATCATCCATTTCTATCGGGAGAGAACGATTTTAGTGACGAACGCGGAGACATCACCCGAAGCAGTGGTCACCATCACCTACTGCAC
>JANNPJ010000370.1:0-7119 GCA_031400005.1 Kineosporiaceae bacterium
GCGACATCACCGTCCTGGGCGCCCGGCAGCAGGAGATGATGACCTTCCTGAACGTGTTCCGGAAGGTCGGCGGCCACCTCGATATCCGCGATGAGGGAATCCGGTTCAGCCATCCGGGTGGATCGCTGAACTCTCTGGTCCTGGAAACCGATGTGCATCCAGGGTTCATGACCGACTGGCAGCAGCCGCTGGTGGTCGCCCTGACCCAGGCGAGCGGATTGTCGATCGTGCACGAGACGGTTTACGAGAACCGGTTCGGATTTACCCAGGCGCTGCGCGATATGGGTGCTCAGGTCCAGGTGTACCGGGAATGCCTGGGCGGGCGGCCGTGTCGATTCGGGCAGCGCAACTTCCAGCACTCGGCGGTGATCTCCGGGCCGGCCAAGCTGCACGGTGCCGACATCACCGTTCCCGATCTGCGCGGCGGTTTCAGTCACCTGATCGCCGCACTGGCCGCCGAGGGCACCTCCCGAGTCCGCGGAATCGGCGTCATCGACCGTGGTTACGAGGCCTTCGAGGAGAAGCTCGGGGCACTCGGCGCCAACTACGAACGCGGCTGAGGACAGGCGCTAAGAGTCGCTTGCCCGGGAGTCGCGGGAGTCGCGCAGGGTGCTGCCGATCGTGCCGAGAGTGAGTGCGGTGATGGTGCCGTCGTCCGCTTTCTGCACGGTCAGGCGTTGACCGGGCCGAAGGTGGCGAAGACCGCTCAGCCGCAGCGCCGCTACCTCGAACGGCAGCACGGCGCCCTCGTCGGTCACAACGGAGCCCGAGCCGGAGTCCGGGTCATATCGGTAGACGGTGGCCTGCACGGCGCTCAGCGTAGCCCTGAGCGCCGCTCAGGCGGTGATCTCGGCGAGTACGGCCTTGGTTCGCGGGCCGACGCCGAACTCGATTGCTGCCTGCAGGTCGTCGGGCGTGTCGACGTCCCGGCGTAGCCGCGGCAGGTCGACCTCCAGTCGGACGGCGCCGGCGGCGGCATGGGCGCTTGCGGACGCCGGTCCGAACGAGGGTCGCATCGCGGTCGGCGAGAGAGCGGTCAGCAGGACGGTGCCGGTGCCCTCGGCGTCCGGAATGAAGACCATCGGCGGCGGGAGCGTCCGGTCATCGGCAGGCCGGGTGAGCAGATTGGCGGACACGTCGAGCGCCAGTGCGAGGTCACTGGTCCGCAGCGCCGGTAGATCGCCGAGCAGGACCGCGCATCGGCCGACCGCGCCGGCCAGTCCGTCGGCAATGGCCGCCAGCAGCCCGGCGCCGGGCGAGGACTCGGCCAGGACCCGAGCCCCGACGGCAACCGCGGCCGCCGCCAGGTCCGGGTCATGGGTGACCACCAGGACGGCGTCCACCCGGTCCACAGCCAGCACGGTGCTCAGGCAGTCCAGGGCGATCGCGGTGGCCAGCGCCGCCGGGGCGCCGAGCCGGGACTTGGCGGCCGGCCCACCCTTGAGTGGAAGAATCACCGTCCACCCAGGGCCAGCAGCGGTGCTGCTCGACACGGGGCGTGCTCGCGGGTCAGGATGTACGGCTCGGAGAGGGTTGGCGCTCGGCTGCGAGCGCTGCGCCGGTGAACGAGCCGGCGAGGTTGCTTCTGGTGTGGGCATTCGGTGATGTCCCTGGTTCGATCGGAAAAGGGGGACTTACGTGGCGCGGCGCAGGATCGGGCCGTGGTACCGGCTGGCAGTGATCGTGCTACGACCACTGCTGATGATCCTGACCAGGAGGAACTGGCGGGGGGCGGAGAATCTTCCGGTCGGCGCTGGTTTTGTCGTCGTGGTCAACCACATCTCCCACATCGATGTTTTCACGTTCGGCCACTTCCTGTATGACAACGGGTATCTGCCACGATTCCTCACCAAGGAGGCCGTGTTTCGGGTGCCGGTTATCGGCCGGGTGGTCTCCGGTGCGCAGCAGATCCCGGTCTACCGGGAGACTGCGGACGCCGCGGCGTCATTTTCTGCAGCGGTCGATGCCGTACGACGCGGCGAGTGTGTGGCGATCTACCCGGAAGGAACCCTGACGCGTGACCCTGATCTCTGGCCGATGCGAGGTAAGACTGGAGCGGCTCGGATCGCTCTGGCCACCGGATGCCCGGTCGTCCCGGTGGCCCAGTGGGGGGCGCAGCGGATCCTTCCGCCGTACCACCACTGGCCGCGATTGCTCCCCCGGCACGATGTCCAGGTCTGGGCCGGCAGCCCTGTCGACCTTGCCCGCTTCGATGGTGTCGAGGTGACCGCCGACGTGTTGACCGAGGCCACCGATCAGGTGATGGCCGACCTGACCGGGCTACTGGAGCAGATCCGGGGTGAGACCGCGCCGCCGAAGCGTTGGGATCCCCGGACCTCCGGTCAGCCGCTGATCGGCAATCCGAACCGCCGCCGGCCCCGGGCAGGCACGCAGTGACCCGGGTATCGGTGATGGGCACCGGTTCCTGGGGCACCACCTTCGCCGTGGTGCTGGCGGACGCCGGCGCCAAGGTGACGATGTGGGGACGCCGTCCCGAGGTCTGCGCGGAGATTGACGGGCTGCACCGGAACTCGGACTACCTCGGTGACCGCCAGCTGCCGGAGACCATTTCGGCGAGCGCCGACCCCGCGGTGGCGCTGGACGGCGCCGATGTGGTGGTGCTGGCCCTGCCGTCGCAGAGCCTGCGGGCGAATCTGGTGGCCTGGCGCCCGTTCCTGCCGGCGAACTGCGTTCTGGTGAGCCTGATGAAAGGGGTGGAGGACGGTACCTCGCTGCG
Organism: Kineosporiaceae bacterium; assembly: GCA_031400005.1. Classification (GTDB taxonomy): domain Bacteria; phylum Actinomycetota; class Actinomycetes; order Actinomycetales; family Kineosporiaceae; genus JANNPJ01. The sequence continues at coordinate 2,738 of JANNPJ010000370.1, forward strand.
GATGAGCGAGGTGATCGCCGACGTCACCGGGGCCGGGCCGGACCGGGTAGCGGTGATCTCCGGGCCGAACCTGGCCGGGGAGATCGCTCGCCGCCAGCCGACCGCCACGGTGGTGGCGTGTGCCGTCCAGGAGGTCGGCGAGCAGTTGGCGGCGGTCTGCTCGGCCGCCTATTTCCGGCCGTACACGAACACCGACCTGATCGGGGTCGAGCTCGGTGGTGCGGTGAAGAACGTCATCGGTCTGGCGGTCGGGATTGCCGAGGGGATGGGGTTGGGTGACAACACCAAGGCCACGATCATCACCCGCGGCCTGGCCGAGACCTCGCGGCTGGGAGTGGCGATGGGGGCCGAGCCGGCGACGTTCTCCGGGCTCGCCGGGATGGGTGATCTGGTCGCGACCTGCGCCTCGCCGCTGTCGCGCAACCGCACGTTCGGCGTCCATCTGGGCCAGGGCATGCTGCTGGAAGAGGTGATCGCGATCACCAACCGGACCGCTGAGGGAGTCAAGTCCTGCGGCCCGATCCTGGAGATGGCTCGCGCCCATGGCGTGGACATGCCCATCATCGAAGCGGTGACTCGGATCGTGCACGACGGTCATCCCATCTCCGAGATGGCGGGCCGGCTGCTCTCCCGCGACCTCAAGTCCGAGCTCGACTGAGCGTCGTCGCGGCGGCACCCGGCTTTCCGCAAACCCGAGGTGATCAGGCACAGCTACCCGGGTAGCCGGCCTGATCACCTCGGGCTGCCGGACGCTCTAACTGAGCGGGCAGGTGTTCCGGTAGACGGAGATCGCCAGGTCGGATGTCGGCCCGGGGCAGAGGAACTGGTCGTACCTGGTGTCGTTGTCAATGAACCGCTTCATCCAGCTGATGACGTACTTCGCGATCGTGGTGTTACTGAAGATCGGTGCGGTGTGACCCGCCCTGGCCAGTTCCAGGTAGGCCTTCTCGGCGGACGCTGGAATGCTGTTGTAGAACGGGATCGAGTGCGAGGCAGGCGAGGCGATGAAGTCGTTCTGGGCGCCGACGATCAGGCTCGGAACCTGCAGGCCGGAGAAATTCTTTCGGTTGTCCCAGCCGGTCAGCGGGATCGCTGCCTGTAGTGACGGCCGGTCGGCCGCTGCTTCCAGGCTGCCACCGCCACCCATCGAGTGGCCCATCACACCGAGCCGAGTACGGTCGATCCGGTTCGCCACCGTGGGGTTGGTGACCAGGTAGTCCAGGGCGGCGAGCAACTGGTCGCCACGGCTGTCCGGCTGGTCGCTGGTGCTGAGGGTGTCGATGTTGAAGACGACGAAACCCTGCGAGGCGAGCCGAGGCGCGAGCCAGGCCAGAGCGGACTTGGTCTCGGTGAAACCCGGGGCCATCGCGACGGCGCCGAAGGTCCCGTTCGTGGTGCTCGTCGGGTAGTAGATATCGCCTCCGCCGAAACCCTGGACGCTGAGCCCGGAGACGGTGGCCGTGGAGATGGCGAACGGGCCGCGGTCGGCCTCGATGCTGGCATTGGTGGGGGCAGGTCCGCGCTCGAACGGGTTGATGTCCGCCTGAGCGCTGGTGGCGCTAGTGGCGACACCGCCACCGACCAGGGTAGCCACCAAGGTCAGGCGGATGGCGAGGTGCGAGAACCGAGCGCGACGCGGGGGGTGGTGACCGTGCTGACGACCGGCGGCGGGCTTGCAATCAATTGGCTGCACGACTTTTCTCCCGTTGAGTCTGGATCGCTCTGACCGCAGGCGACGCTCTCTGCTTCGACGGACTTCCGCGTGGGCAGGTGCCGGCTCGGGGCAGAGCTCGGCTAGGGACCTCGGCTCGGGAGGGCCTCGCCTCGGAACCTGTGCGGTCAGAGCGATCTGTGGGTGGTGGATGCAGGCGCAGCATCCGGAAGGATGGTTGCCCTTTGGTTTGCGGCAATCAATACTTTCGATGCCAAAGCGGTGAATAGTGGCGATTTCACCCATGGGCACACCCATGGATTTCCTATATCCGTCCTATGTCCGACTTGGGACCGCCCTGTCTGCCCCTTGCGGGCGGCCCAATGCCGGCTGACGGCCGGATCGAGGCGACCGTCGACTGAGAAGCCGCTGAGACCACCGAAGATGCAGGGCTGGCTTCGACGCCATCTCTCCCGTAGCGTCAGAGTCGAAGACCAGTCGAGGAAAGGCCACTCCATGCCGTTGCAGCCGCCCAACCCGGAGTTCCTTTCGCAGGCGCCCGGTCCTGAAACCGGGTCCTTCATCGCGGTTGAGCCGGTTGCGGCCACCGCTGCGGATGCAGTGACCAGGCAGCCTGCTGTGCCCGGGCAGAGGGTGGCGGCTGAGCCGAACCGGGCGACCGGGTCAGCGGACGGCAGGTTCGACTGGCGTCAGCCAGCCGGGCTCGCCGGAGTAGCATTTGTGCTAATAGCGGCGGTTTTCGGGATCGATCTGATCGGCTAGCGGGCCAGCAGGGCGGCGTCCAGATCTCGCCAGAGGTCTTCGACGTCCTCGATTCCGACCGAGAGTCGCAGCAGTGACTCCGGGACCAGGAGTGACTCGCTCGGGTACCGACGGCGTCGTTCCAGCGTTGATTCGAGACCGCCGAGGCTGGTGGTGTGCACCCAGAGCCGGGTCGTGGAGCAGACCCGCTCGGCCGCCTCGGCACCGCCTGCCACCTCGATCGAGATGATCGCGCCGAAGCCGCTCATCTGTTCCAGCGCCCGTTGCCGGCCGGGGTCACTCGGCAGTGACGGGTGCCGGACCCGCTCGACCGCCGGGTGATCGACCAGTCGGCGGGCCAGTTCGGCGGCGTTCGCCCCGGCCCGCTCCACTCGCAAGGCCAGCGTCCGCATCCCGCGTAGCACCAGCCAGGCCTCCCAGGTGCCCGGAATGGAACCGGTCAGTGAGCGATGAGCGTGCAGCCGCTGCGCCAGGTCCGGCTCATTAGTGACGGCGACGCCAAGCAACACGTCCGAATGCCCGCCGAGATACTTGGTCGCGGAGTGGATCGAGAGGTGTGCTCCGAGTTCCAGCGGCCGCTGGAGCAACGGCGTCGCGAACGTGTTGTCCACCGCCATCAACGTGCCCGCGGCTCGGGCGGCGGTGGCCAGTGCGGGTAGGTCCGCAATCTCCAGCAGCGGGTTCGTCGGGCTCTCGATCAGCAGCAGGGTAGCGCCGTCCAGGGCCTCGATCACGGCGTCTGTGTCCGAGACCTGGACCTCGCGCAGCTTCAGGAGCCCGCTGGCCGCCAGTTGACGGGCGAGTTGGGTGGTCCCGGAGTAGGCGCCCAACGGGATCACCAGCGTCTCGCCCAGCGGAACCAGGGCGAGAACGGCCGACACCGCTGCCATCCCGGCCGAGAAGCTGACCGCCTGGCCGCCTTCGAGGACACCGACCGCCTCCTCCAACGCCGTCCAGGTCGGATTGCCCCAGCGGCCGTAACCCGCGTCGCCCGGCCGGGGTTCCTGGTCCGAGGAGACGAAGGTGGAGCTCATCACCACCGGGACGGACATCGGCTGGTTCGGTTCGGCCGGTGGTCGGCCGGCGGTGACCGCAAGGGTGGCCGCAGCCACGCTGGGCTCGTCACCGGTGGAGAAGGCCGGCTGGTCACCGGTTGAGGGCGTCACGGCACCAGCCTAGAGCGTGTCTCGGGGGATGGCTTTGGCGTACTCTCGCCCGCCATGGAGGCGACTCGAATTGCATCGGTGCCCGCTGAGGACGACCAATCCCGCCGCCCGCGAGTGGCGGTGCTCTTCGGCGGCCGCTCCAGTGAGCATGCGATCAGCTGCATCACCGCGGCCGGGGTGCTGCGAGCCATCGACCGCAGCGTCTACGACGTGATCCCGATCGGGGTGACCCGGACCGGGCGGTGGGTGCTGGCCGCGGATGACCCGTCCCGCTGGGAGCTGACCGACGGCACGCTGCCCGAGGTGAAGGACGGTGCCGGCCTTGGGGTGATCGCTCCGCTCGCGGCCGGCGACAGCCGGATGCAGATCCTGGAGCCCGGCCAGGTGCCCCGGGCGCTGGCCGAGGTGGACGTCGTCCTGCCGCTGTTGCATGGGCCTTTCGGCGAGGACGGCACGCTTCAGGGGCTGCTGGAGTTGACCGACGTCCGGTACGTCGGATCCGGGGTACTGGCCTCGGCAGCCAGCATGGACAAGCACGTCATGAAGATCATGCTTGCCGGTGCCGGTCTGCCGGTCGGCGAGCACGTTGTGGTGCTGCCGCAGGACTGGCAGCGGCATCCGGACCGGGTCCGCGACGACGTCGAGGAACTCGGCTGGCCGGTTTTCGTGAAGCCGGCGCGGGCCGGATCGAGCATGGGCGTCAGCAAGGTCAACGGCCCGGACGAACTGGATGCCGCGATCAGCTCCGCCCTGGAGCATGACCGCAAAATCGTGGTCGAGGC
>JANNPJ010000393.1:0-22937 GCA_031400005.1 Kineosporiaceae bacterium
CGAGCGGCCGGCGATCGTCACCAGACCGGGCTTGGTCGGATGTGTGAAATGGCGGTGCGAACCGTTGGTTCGCTTCAAGATCCACCCATCGTCGTCCATCAACTTGATGATCTCCCCTACCCTGACCGGCATTCGGCGAGATTAATCGAGCTTCTAGACCGGCTTCGCCACCTGTGGATAACTTCGGGCCTGCGGGCGTAGCCAGCTGTCGCTCGGCGCTGGTTCGGGGGGCACGCCAAGCCGCCGACGGGAGGTGAAGCTGGTCGAACGAAGCAGGGTGCCCACCAAGCGGGACATAGCAGGTATAGAAGATGCCATGCCCGCTTGGTTTCCGGCCGCTCCCAAGATGGGGCAACCAGGGCGCTTTCACTCCGCTGTGACGCCGGTACCGAAGATGACGCCCACACCGATCGGGCAGCTCACGCCGGTGCTGTGCGCCGGGCAGTAGCCGTTCGGGTTCTTGTAGAGGTATTGCTGGTGGTAGTCCTCGGCGTAGTAGAAGTCGCCGGCGTCCTTCGCCGGGCGGGCCTCGGTGGTGATCTCCTTGTAGCCGGCCTTCTGCAGCGCTGCCTGGTAGGCCGTCCTGGTGGACTCGTAGGCGGCTCGCTGCTCGTCAGTGGTCCAGTAGAGGGCCGAGCGGTACTGGGTGCCGAGGTCGTTGCCCTGCCGGTAGCCCTGGGTGGGATCGTGCGACTCCCAGAACACCTTCAGCAACTGCTCCGTCGTCACCTGCTTCGGGTCGTAGGCGACCAGCACCATCTCGGTGTGGCCAGTCAGTCCGCTGCAGGTCTCTTCGTAGGTCGGGTTCGGGGTGTACCCGCCCTGATAGCCAACCGCCGTGGTGACCACGCCGGGGACGTTCCAGAACGCCTTCTCCGCACCCCAGAAACAGCCCATCGCGACGTAAACAACCTGCGTTCCGGCTGGCCAGGGGCCCTCCAGCGGGGTGCCGAGCACGGCATGCTGGGTTGGCACGGGGTAGGGCCGGGACTCGCGTCCGCGCAGCGCCTGCTCCGGGGCGACCATCGTGCTCTTGGTCCTGCCGAACATCATCTAATCCTCCTTTGGCCGTGCTGCACGGCCATCTGACGGACGAGCGCGCGGCCACCGACTCAGCGGGCGCGTCGTCCACCCTGCTCAACCACGAGGGTGCCACCGACGTTCCCGATCAATCGAGTGGGTCAGGAGCAGTCCACTGCGCGGCGATTGGCTCTGGACGGCGACCAGGGCAGCGACCAGATTGATCCCATGAATCTTCTTCGGCTGACCGGCCGCCTGGTAAACCTCTACAGCGGGCTGGTTCTGTTCGGAGCCAGCATGGCGATGCTCGTCGAGGCCCGCCTGGGTCTGATGCCGTGGGACGTCCTGCACCAGGGAATCTCCCGGCATACCGGCTGGTCCCTCGGTACCACCGTGATCGTGGTCGGCTTCGTCGTCCTTCTGCTCTGGATCCCGCTGCGAGAGCGCCCCGGCTTCGGCACCCTCAGCAACGTCGTCGTGATCGGCCTGGCGCTGGATGCGTTCGTCCACCTGCTGCCCGCACCGTCCGGACTTGCTGCCCGGATCGCCCTGGTGGTTGGCGGGATCGTGCTCAATGCCTTCGCCACCCTGCTCTACCTGAACGCCCGGATGGGGTCCGGCCCACGCGATGGCATTCTCACCGGACTGCTGCGACTGCTGCGGCATCGGCGGGTGCCGGCCGGGGCTCTGAAGGTCGCGATCGAGGTCGCCGTGGTCGCCGTGGGTTGGCTGCTCGGCGGCACCGTGGGAATCGCCACCGTCGCCTTCGCGCTGGGCGTCGGCCCAATGATCCAACTGCTGAGCGCGGTCTTCCCGGTCCTGGCCCTGACCGAACGCGAGCCAGCGCAGAAGCACGAGTCACTGTCCGGGATCGGCTCCGATCTGGTCGAAGTCCGAGTGACGAAGAGCCAACCGGTGACTGTCGGCGGTCGGGAGTAACCTCGGTAGCCGTGACTGAGCAGCAGAACGCACGCTGGGCCGATACCGGATTCTCCACCCGAGCGATCCACGCTGGGTCCGAGCCCGACCCCGCGACCGGTGCCGTAGTGACACCGATCTACCAAACCTCGACCTACAAACAGGACGGCGTGGGCGGTCTACGCCAGGGTCTTGGCACCGGGTACGAGTACTCGCGCTCGGCGAACCCGACCCGGACCGCTCTGGAGGAGTGCCTGGCGGCGTTGGAGTCGGCGCCGACCGACAACGCCACCAACCCGCGCGCCTTCGCCTTCGCCTCCGGCCTCGCCGCCGAGGACGCGTTGTTGCGGGCACTGCTACGTCCCGGTGATCACCTGGTCCTTCCGGACGACGCCTACGGTGGCAGCTTCCGGTTGATCGCCCGGGTCGCCGCGCCCTGGGGAATTGAGCACAGCACCGCCCACCTCGTCGACCTGGACGCGGTGCGAGCCGCGGTCCGGCCCGGCGCCACCAAACTGATCTGGGTCGAGACCCCGACCAACCCGCTGCTGACGGTCGCCGACATCGCGGCCCTGGCCGAGATCGCGCACGACGCAGGTGCCCTGCTCGTCGTCGACAACACCTTCGCCACTGCCTACCTGCAGCAGCCGCTGGCGCTCGGCGCGGACGTCGTCATCCACTCCACCACCAAGTACGCCGGTGGTCACTCGGACGTCATTGGTGGTGCCCTGGTGGTGGCCGACGGCGCGACCGCACCGTGGATGGAGGGTGTCGCGGACGTCGGCGCGAACGTTGCGGAGCGGATCGGATTCCACCAGAACGCGATGGGCGCGATCCCCGGGCCGTTCGACGCCTGGCTCGTCCAGCGCGGGCTGAAGACGCTCGCCATCCGGATGGAGCGACACTGCGACAACGCCGAGCAGATCGTCGAGATGCTCACCGCCCACCCGCGAGTGACCCGCGTCCACTACCCGGGCCTGCCCGAGCACTCCGGCCACCAGGCCGCCGCCCGGCAGATGCGCCGCTTCGGCGGAATGGTGTCGTTCCAAGTGGACGGCGGACGGGAGGCCGCCCTGTCGGTCTGCAAGCGGGCCACGGTGTTCACTCTCGCTGAGTCGCTCGGCGGCGTTGAGTCGCTGATCGAGCATCCCGGCTTGATGACGCATGCCTCGGTGGCCGGCTCCGCGCTGGAGGTACCGGACGATCTGATCCGGATCTCCGTCGGGCTGGAGGACGCGGCTGATCTGATCGCGGACCTCCGTCAGGCACTCGGCTGATCGCCCCGACATCCACGAGCATCACGAGAACGAGACGAGCACGCGACAGGCACAAGACGGGGGCACGCGATGGTTCGGATGAGTGCAAATGACTGATGTGCTGTGTGTGGACGTCGGGTCCACGTTCACCAAGGCAGTGCTGGCCGACGCGACGTCCGGTGAGCTGCTGGCCACTGCCTCGCACCCGACCACCCGGCCGGACGTGCTGGTCGGCGTCGCCATGGTCCAGGAACGGGTCGAGGCGCAGACCGGCCGTCCGGTCGACGACATCCTGGCCTGCTCCAGCGCGGGTGGCGGGCTCCGGCTGGCCGTCGTCGGATATGAGCGGCTTGTCACGGCAGAAGCCGGTCATCGGGTAGCGCTCTCGGCCGGCGGCAGGGTGGTCCACCTGAGCTCGGGTCCGCTGGATTCGGCCGGTATCGCCGCCTTGCGGGCCGCGCGTCCTGACCTGATCGTGCTGACCGGCGGAACGGACGGCGGGAACGCCGACATCGTGGTGCACAACGCCCGCGCGATCGCGATCGCCCGGCTGGCGCCCGTGGTGCTGGCGGCGAACGTCGAGGCCGCCCACGCCGCCAGCGCTGAACTGCTCGGCCGCCGCCGCCGGGTCACGGTGACCGCCAATGTGTTGCCGGAGATCGGCGTCCTTGATCCGTTGCCTGCCCGACGAGCGATCCGGGAGGCCTTCTTGGCCCATGTGATCGGCGGCAAAGGGCTGTCGCGGGACTCCTCCCGACTGGCCGGCCAGACGTTTGCCCAGCTGGTCAGGGCCCCAACGCCAGACGCGGTGCTGGATGGCGTCGGCCTGCTCGGGCAGAGCGGGGAGCCGGGTGCGGCGGGGGAGGACGTGCTCTTGGTGGACGTCGGTGGGGCCACCACCGATGTCTACTCGGTACGCGCGCCCGATCGTGGGGCCGGTGCGGGCCAGCCGGCACGACAGGTGGTGGAGCCACTGTGGCGGGCGCGAACCGTGGAGGGAGACCTCGGCGTCCGGGCCGGGGCTGGTGGCCTGGTCGACGCCGCGATTACCGAAGGGCTGCTGTCCGGCGAGCGCGCCGACCGGCTCTCGCGCTACGCCGATCAGATGGGCCGGGCCAAGGACGACTTCTCGGTAGCTCTGGACGTGGAACTGGCTGCGCTCGCCACCTTGATTGCGGTTCGTCGGCACGGTCGACCGGATCGACCGGGAGCAGCACCGCGCCCACTGCGGGAGATCGACCGAGTGATCGGCAGCGGTGGTGTGCTGCGGCACGCGGACGCCCGAGCCCGCGCAACGATTCTGCAGCCGCTGCTGGCCGACCACGGGGGTGGCTGGGCGGTGCCGGACCGGGCCTGCCTCGCGGTCGACGTCCACGCCACCTTGTTCGCTGCCGGGTTGCTGGCGCCGACCGCCCCGGAGGCCGCCGTCCGATTGGCTCGGTCCGCTTTGGTGAGTCTCGACGGGGCAGAGCAGCCCGAGCGGGAGAAGATGGCGCAGTGAGTAACCAGCCTAACCCCCCGACATCGCCCACCGAAGTCTCGCGTGCCATCGAAATCCCCTACGGGCTAAGACTTTCTGCGGCCTGGTCGTGGCGGCTACTGCTGGTCGGCGTGATGATCTATTTGCTCGGCAAGGGTTTCGTGATGTTCCAGTTGCTGGTGGTCCCAGTGCTGGTGTCGTTGCTACTGGTGGCTCTGATTCGGCCGATCCACCAGGTCTTCCTCCGCGCCCCCGGGCGGGTCGGACTACCGAGCGGCCTGGCCGCGTTGTGCACCATGCTGATCGCGCTGGCGCTGTTGGCCGCGCTGATCACCTTGATCGGGCAGCAGGTCGCCACCGGGTTTCCCGACCTACGCGACGATGCCGCCGACGGTCTGACTGAGCTGCAGAAGCAGTTGGCGAACAGCCCATTGAAGCTGACCAATGCTCAACTGGACGCCTACGTCCAGCAGGCTTCGGAGGCGCTGCGCGGCAACAGCGGGACTGTGGTCTCCAGCGCGCTGACCGTCACCTCGACCTTCGGGCACGTCATGACCGGGTTCTTCCTGGTCCTGTTCAGCACGTACTTTTTCCTTGCCGGTGGCGAAGCGATCTGGGGCTGGATCGTCGGGCTCTTCCCGCGTCCGGTCCGGCCGCGGGTGCGCGGCGCCGGTCTGCGGGCCTGGGCAACGCTTACCGCGTTCGTCCGAGCCACGCTGATCGTCGCCCTGGTCGACGGGCTCGGCGTCGGAATTGGTGCAGCGATCCTCGGTGTGCCGCTGGCGCTGCCGCTCGGCGTCCTGGTCTTCATCGGGGCCTTCGTGCCGATTGTCGGTGCCCTGGTGTCCGGCTCGGTCGCGGTCCTGGTGGCGCTGGTTTCCGGTGGCCCGGTGGAGGCGCTGATCATGCTGGCCATCGTGGTCGGCGTGCAGCAGGTCGAGGCGCATGCGTTGCAGCCGTTCCTGCTCGGTCGCGCCGTCCAGGTGCATCCGCTGGGCGTGATCCTGGCGATCACCGCCGGCGTGCTGCTGGCCGGCATTCCCGGTGCGCTGTTCGCCGTCCCGCTGGTGGCGGTGATCAACGTGGTGGCGACCTACTTGTCCGGGTCCGAGAGCGACGAGGGGCCCCATCCGGATGAGGGGGTGGTCGGTCCGCTCGCGGACGGCACCGAGGAGTCGTCCGACGTCGAGGCCGCAGCCGCCAGGGACGCTGCGGACGAGACGTCCGGTGTCGAGGGCGAAGAGGGCAACGTGCAGGACGGCGTCGTGGAGGGTGACGGCGTCCCGGCGGGTGCAGGGCAGGGCAACCGGAAGGTTCTCAGCTGATTCCGTGGGCCTGCAGCCATATTTCCAACAACCCGAGCTGCCAGAGTTTGTTGCCCTGCAGCGGAGTGAGCCCAGCATTCGGTGCCGCAAGTAACTCGGCCAGGTACCGGGGCCGGAACAGGGTGCGCTCACGAGCCTGCGGGGAGTGCAGGGCATCCCGGACCCGGTCCAGCACGGCACCCTCAAGATGGGTCAGGCCTGGCACCGGAAAGTAGCCCTTCGGCCGATCGATCACTTCCGCCGGCAGCACCCGGCGGCCGATTGCCTTGAGCACTCCCTTGCCACCGCCGGCCAGTTTCAGTTCCGGCGGGCAGTTCGCGGCCAGTTCGACGAATTCGTGGTCCAGGTATGGCACCCGGGTCTCCACGCCGTGCGCCATCATCATGTTGTCGACTCGCTTCACCGGGTCATCGACCAGCATCACCTCGGTATCGAGCCGGAGCGCAGCGTCCACTGCGGTTTCCGCCCCGGGACGATTGAAATGAGCGGAAAGATAAGCCCTTCCCGAGCCGAGGACGGTGGCTGCGCAGTCGGTTGCTCGAAGCAGGTCCGGATCGATCACCCGGGCCAGTTCGGTCCTGTCCCGGTCGAAGAACGCCGTCGCATAGACGTCGGCTGCGCGGTCGCGAGCAGCCCCGGCCAGCGCCGGGTACCAGTGGTAGCCGGCCAGCACCTCGTCCGCACCCTGACCGGACTGCACCACCTTTCGGTGCCCGTTCACGGCCTGACCGAGCAGGAAGAACGCCACACAATCGTGGCTGACCATCGGTTCCGACATGGCGGCGATCGTGTCGTCCACGGCGGAGGCCAAATCGGCGGCAGCCACTCGGAGGCGATGGTGATCGGTGCCGAACATCTCGGCGACCAGGTCGGAGTAGGGAAATTCGTCGCCGATCCGGCCGTTGACCGGCTCGAACCCGATAGAGAACGTGGCCAGCCCGGTCTGTCCCAACCCCGCCAGCAAGGCGACTATCAGGCTGGAGTCCAGGCCACCGGAGAGCAGGACGCCAACCGGCACGTCTGCCACTGTCCGGCGTCGTACCGCAGTAGTGAGGCACGCCTGAAGCGCATCTTGCCAGTCCCGTTCCGACCAGCCGGCGTGATCCGGATTCCGCCGGAAATCCGGTGTCCAGTAAACATAATCGCGCTGAGTTCGATCGGGCTCGTAGACCCTGACCGTAGCTGGCGGGAGCTTGCGGACGCCGGTCAGGATGGTCCGCGGAGCCGGCACCACGCTGTGGAAGGTGAGGTAATGGCTGAGGGCAATCGGGTCGATCGAGGTGTCGATCGGGACGTCGTCTCGACCGGAGCGACTGGAGCGGCCGGCCAGTAAGGCCGGCAGGGTGCTGGCGAATCGCACGGCCTGCGGAGTCTGGGTCAGGTACAGCGGTTTGATTCCGAGCCGATCTCGGGCCAGGACCACCCGGCCGGTGTCGCGCTCGACGATGGCGATCGCGAACATCCCGATCAGGTGGTCGACGAAGTCCAGGCCCCAGTGGGAGTAGGCCTTGAGGACCACTTCGGTGTCGCCGGTGGAGAAGAACCGGTGTCCGCTCGCCTCGAGTTCGGCCCGCAACTCGCGGTAGTTGTAGATGCAGCCGTTGAACACCCCGGTGAGTCGGGTGACCGGATCGACCATCGGCTGGTGACTCGCCGGCGATGGATCGATGATCTTTAGCCGGCGGTGGCCCAGCGCGACCCGGCCTTCGGCCCACGATCCGGAATCGTCCGGACCGCGGTCTCCCATGGTCGCGGCCATCCGCTCGACCGCCGCCACGCTCGCCCGGGAATCGTCGAGTCGGACCTCGCCAGCCAGTCCGCACATGTCTCGCATCCTGCCAGAGGCGAAACTCAGTGGAATTGTCGGTGCGGCTCGGTATCTTTCTCAGGCATGGGGACAATGGTGATGGCCGAGGAGCTAGTCAAGACATACGGCAAGGTCACGGCCTTGGATGGGCTCAATCTCGAGGTGCCCGAGGGCAGCGTGCTCGGCATTCTCGGTCCGAATGGGGCGGGGAAGACCACCTGCGTGCGGGTGCTCACCACGCTGCTGAAACCCGATTCCGGCCGAGCCGAGGTCGCGGGGATTGATGTCCTGCGAAACCCGCAGCCGGTCCGGGAACTGATCGGCGTGTCCGGGCAGTACGCGGCAGTCGACGAGTACCTGACCGGTTTCGAGAACCTCGACATGGTCGGTCGGCTTTACCACCTGGGCCGGAAGAAATCCGGGCAGCGAGCGCGGGAGTTGCTGGGCCAGTTGCGCCTGGAGGACGCCGCCGACCGTCCGGTGAAGACCTATTCCGGTGGTATGCGCCGTCGACTCGATCTGGCCGGTGCGCTGGTCGCGCGGCCCCAGGTGCTCTTCCTGGACGAGCCGACGACCGGACTGGATCCACGCAGCCGGACGGAGATGTGGGCGGTCCTGATGGAGCTGGTGAAGGCGGGGACGACGGTCCTCCTCACCACGCAGTATCTGGAGGAAGCGGACCGACTAGCGGATTCGATCATGGTGGTGGATCGCGGCCGGGTGATCGCTCAGGGGACGTCGGACGAGCTGAAGGCCCAGGTCGGTGGCGAAGTGGTGGAGATCGTGATTGCGGAGGCCGATCGCCTGCCGGATGCCGTTCGGGTGCTGTCCAAGTTCGGGCGTGGCTCGGTCACCGTCGATGAGCACACCCGACGGGTGTCGACGTCGGTGGACGGCTCTTCCCCCGCCGCGACGGTCCTGATCGAGGCGCTGCGGCAACTCGACAGCGAGGGTGTGTCGATGCTCGATGTCGCGGTCCGTCGTCCCACCCTGGACGACGTCTTCCTCGCCCTGACCGGCCATGCGGCAGACGACGAGGGGTCACCCGAACGGCCGGCAGGCGAGGCGCCGGACGCCGTGACTGCCGGCTCCAATGCTACGGGAGGCCTGCGATGACCGGGTTGGCAATGGCTTTTACGGACGGCTGGACCATCGCCCGACGAAATGCCGTCAAGGTCTTTAGGATTCCAGATCTCATTATTTTCTCCATCGTTCAGCCGATCATGTTCGTGCTGTTGTTCGCGTACGTGTTCGGTGGCGCGATTGACGTTCCGGGAGTGAGCTACCGGGAATTTCTGATCGGCGGGATCTTCGTCCAGATCGTCGCTTTCAACTCCGGTGTGACGGCGATCGGGCTGGCCGACGATCTACAGAAGGGCATCATCGACCGGTTTCGAACCTTGCCGATGGCCCGGTCGGCGGTGCTCATCGGCCGGACCGTGAGTGACCTGCTGACCGGCGTCATTGTTCTGGTCGTGATGAGCCTGTGTGGTCTGCTGGTCGGCTGGCGGATCCATTCCTCGCTGCCGGAGGCGATTGGCGGGTACGCCCTGGTTCTGCTCTTCTCGTTCTCGATGAGCTGGATCGCCGCCACGATCGGACTGGCCGTCCGCAGTGTTGAGGTAGCGCAGTCGGCCGGGTTGGTCTGGCTTTTCCCGGTAACGTTCGTCTCAAACGTGTTCGTCCCGCTGAGTTCGATGCCGAGCTGGCTGCAACCAATCGCGGAGTGGAACCCGGTCTCCACCGTCGCGCTCGCGATCCGGACACTGTTCGGCAACGTCCCGGCGGGCGTACCCCCGGACGGCACCCGGTTCCCGAGCGAGCATCCGGTGATGATGTCGGTTGTCTGGTGCCTGCTGATCCTGGCGATTTTCGTTCCGCTGGCTGTCCAGCGCTATCAGCGCGCCGCCGCCAGGTAGGCAGGATCAAGTAGACCCGGATCCGCCCGCGCAGAGCCGAATCTGCGCGGGCGGCGCCTGAATCTGGGTTATCAGAGCCAAATCTGTGCTGAGCAGCCCTTGAATCTGGCGAATCAGACCTTGAACGGGGTGGCGTCCAGGATCTTCACCGAGATCTCCCGCCCGTTCGGGGCGGTGTACGAGGCGCTGTCGCCGATCTTGTGGCCGACGATGGCCGCTCCGAGCGGACTCATCTCGCTGTACACGTCCAGGTCGGTGTCCCCGGCGACCTCACGGCTGCCGAGCAGGAAGCGCATCTCTTCACCGGCCAGTTCGACGGTGACGACACTGCCGGACGAGACCGTGCCATCGTCCGCTGCGGACTCTCCGACGTGCGCGTTCTCCAGCAGCTGGCGCAATTGTCGGATTCGGGCCTCCTGCTTGCCCTGCTCGTCCTTGGCCGCGTGATAGCCGCCGTTCTCCTTCAGGTCGCCCTCGGCGCGGGCCGCCTCAATCTTCTTGGCTATCTCGGTCCGTCCTTCGCCGGAGAGATAGTCATACTCCTTCTTCAACCGGTCGAAGGCGTCCTGGGTCAGCCATGCGACGGCAGCACCGGTCTCACTCATGTGCCACTCCGTTCCTAGTTGGGCTGGGATGGTGATCAAAGGCAGTGGACGGTGACGAACCAGGGGTCCACGCCCATCAGGCGTCGTATCTACCCAAGCGATGCTGGGGGAAACCTAGAGCTTAACAAGAACTACCGAGAGCACAGCCAGGCATTTAGGGAGAAATTACTCGTCTGCCAGTGCACAAGCCTTGACCAGTCCGGTGATCGCCCGTTCGCTGGTCTGCACCGTGGCTGTGGTGCGGGCCTGGCCACTCGCTCCGACCTGGACCGTCACGTCCCTGAGGCCTACTTCGGTCCGTAGATTGTTGAGTGCTTGAACGGTGCAGACAGCGGTCGGTGGCCCGGCACCGGAATCCGAAGCAGCGCCGCTGAAGGTGACATCGAAGGTAACCTCGATCTCGTTGTCCGAGAGGACGTTATAGCCGATCTCGGACCAGGTCACCGAAGGTTTCCCGAAGAGCGTGACCCAGCTGATGAAGGCCACTGAGGCGGCCAGTGCCAGCGCACCCGCCGCAATCAGCAAACGGCGACGGGCCGGCGTGCTCCGCCGTCCGTACCGATCCTGCACCAATGTACTCACTGCACCAACGTACTCACTGCGCCGGACTGCTCACGTCGGGACCCGCTCCTGGTTCATTCCTCGTCGGTGCCTGCCGTCGTACGGGAATGACGACCCGTCCGCCATGATTGTCTCCTACGAAGGACAACAAAACTTTCAGGAGGACCTACCGGTGGCCGAGCGACTGAGGCTCATGGCCGTGCACGCGCATCCCGACGACGAGTCGAGCAAGGGTGCGGCAACGCTGGCACGGTACGTCGATGAAGGTGTCGACGTCCTAGTGGTGAGCTGCACGGGGGGTGAGCGCGGGGACGTGCTGAACCCAAAATTGAAGGACGACCCTGACCTGTTGCGGGACATGACCGAGGTGCGCCGCCAGGAGATGGCGGCTGCTGCCACTGCCCTGGGTGTGCAGCATCAGTGGCTCGGTTTCGTCGACTCGGGGCTTCCCGAGGGCGACCCGTTGCCGCCGCTGCCGGAGGGCTGCTTCGCGTTGCAGCCACTGGAGACGGCGTCCGCGCCGCTGGTCCGGTTGGTGCGTGAATTCCGCCCGCACGTGATGACTACGTACAACGAGGAGGGCGGCTACCCGCACCCGGACCACATCATGACCCACAAGGTCTCGGTGGAGGCCTTCGACGCCGCCGGTGATCCGGACCGGTACGTCGGCAGCGGTGACCCGTGGCAGCCGCTCAAGCTGTACTACGACGTCGGCTTCTCCCGGCCGCGGATGCTGGCGATGCACGAGGCGTTGCTGGAGATGGGGGTGGAGTCGCCGTTCGCGGAGTGGTTGAAGCGCTGGGACGACCGACCGGACCGGCAGATCACCACCCAAGTCATCTGCGCGGACTGGTTCGACCGGCGAGACAAGGCGCTGCTGGCGCATGCCACCCAGATCGACCCGGACGGCTGGTTCTTCTCGATTCCGCGCGACGTCCAGGCCAGGGTGTGGCCCACCGAGGACTACGAGTTGGCCCGGTCACTGGTGTCTTCGGAGATTCCGGAGGACGACCTCTTCGCCGGGATCCGCGACCGAGCGGTGGTCTGAGGTGCTGACCTTTGCGGCGAGCCTGGGTGCGTTCGGAGCCGACCCCAAGGTGATCACTATTCCTGACCCGGAAACCGTCTCGCCTGGCTTCCTCGGGTTCGCCGTGATGTTCCTGCTGGCGGTTGCCACCATCCTGCTGATCCGCAACATGGTCACGCACCTGCGCAAGGTGCGGTACTCCCCGGAACCCGAGGATCAGTCGCAGCCGCCGGGGTCGGCTAACAACTCGGGGTCGGCGTAGAACTCAGGGGCGGCGTAACCGCAGCGCGGCCGGTTTCACCGTCACGTCCCAGGACGGCGAAGCCGGCCAAATCTCGCCATCTGCGTTCCCGGCCACCGGCTCACCGGTGACCTCGAAGTGCCGGCCCCGGACCATCCGAACCCAGGGCAGTCGGCCGTGCTGGCCGTGGCGCAGGCTCCGGCCGAAGACCGCCCGGCCCGCCCGGCCCCATTTGCTGCCGGCCACCACGACCACCGCCTGCCCATCGTCCAGGCGGGCGGCCGGGAACATCCGGGTCCCGCCACCGATGCTGGGCCCATTGCCGATCCCGGCCAGGACCGTCGTCCCGTCATGCACCACCCGGCCGTCGACTGTCACTTTCAGTTCCCAGGGGGTGGACCAGGTGCCGGCCACGACCGCGCCCAGCGGGTAGGCGGCCGCGCCGAGGCGGGCCTTCCACCGACTGGCCGCGATTGCGGCGTCCGCACCGAGGCCGAGGTGGACCGCGTTGACGATCACCGAGCCGTTGCCGATCAGGATGTCCATCGGTCGGGCTTTGAGCCTGCCCAGTGACTCCACCGCCGCACGTGGATCGAGCGGCAGTTTCGCGCCGCGGGCCAGGTCGTTGCCGGTGCCGAGCGGGATCAGGCCAACCTCGAGGTCGAACCGGTCAAGGGCGGCCATCCGGGCGACGGTGCGGTGCAGGCTGCCGTCTCCGCCGACCACCACCAGGCAGCGGCCGTCCGCCTCGGTGATCGCGCGATCCAGCGGTGCGTCGTCGTCCGGGTCGTCCCCAATCGGGCTGAGGACGACGTCACCATGCTGGCCGAGGCGATCGGCAATCTGATCGGTGAGGTCGTCGTCGGCCGATCCGGCCGAAGGGTTGGCCAGTACGACGAACCCTTCGGCCCGAGGCTGGCTAGGCCGGCTCATCGGCGACTTTCGACGGGCGGCGGTCGACGGTCTGGAGCGTTGATGGCCAGGGCACCGGGGATGTCGTCGACGATCAGCGCGTCCACCCCGGCGGCCAGCAGTTCGGTGCCCAGCTCCACAGCAGGTGACCAGGCGACCACCTGCAGCCCGGCCCGATGCGCGATGTCCACCGAGTACGCGGTCTCCCGGTGGTGCGGCGCGGGATCTGTGG
Organism: Kineosporiaceae bacterium; assembly: GCA_031400005.1. GTDB lineage: Bacteria > Actinomycetota > Actinomycetes > Actinomycetales > Kineosporiaceae > JANNPJ01. The sequence continues at coordinate 13,304 of JANNPJ010000393.1, forward strand.
TGTTGGCGGCGAACGACTTCCAGTGCACCGAGACGACGTCAAGCCCCAGATGGACGGCCGCCGGGATCGCCTTGCGCAGCGGGAACGACAGCCAGCTGAGCCATCCGCGAGCCACCTCCGGTACCCAGTCCCCGACCAGCACGAGCACCGCCGGGTCGAACGAGGTGACCAGGATCGGCCGCCGGTGCTGCTCTCGCCGTAGCACGGGTACCAGCAAGCCGGCGGTGGTCCGTTCGGCTGGCCGGAGGGCATCCTCCAGCGAGGTCTTGACGTCGAAGACGATCCCGACGTTCTCCGGGATTGCAGCGATCAGGTCGTCCAGGGCAAGGATGCCGAGCGACCTGATCTTCGCGGCCGAGAGGTCGGCCAGGAACGACCCATCCTGGACGGAGGGGTGATGCATCACGAAGAGCTGGTCGTCATCGCTTCGGCGGACGTCCACTTCGAGCCAGTCGACGCCTAACCGCAGCGCCTCCAGGAAAGCGGGCAGGGTGTTCTCCTGCAGTCCTTGAACGACGCCTCTGCCGAAACCGCGGTGCGGGATGATGGTCGGCACGGTCGTGAACGGCCTGTCCATCGTGAGTCGAGTCACCGGATCTGCATCCCTCCCTGGCTCGACGCATCGACCGGTGAGGCAGTTCTCGGCGTCTCCTGATGATGATCTCCTCGAAGGCGATCCTCTAGAAGCCGATCCTCAGCAAGGCGGTCTTCCTGGTGCCGGGACTCTTGCTGCTGCGTCGCCGCCGCCAGCGCGTCCTCGGCCGCGATCACCGCGTTGTCCGCCGCTATCAAGGCGTTCTCGGCGGTGACCCGGGCCTCATCCTCTTCCGCACCCATATCTCCGGTGGCCGCCGCGGCACCTGCGGCGTGCACCTGGTGATGCGGCAACTGGCTCAGCAGTTCATCCCGCTTCGCCACGACGTCACCGATAGCGGCCAGGAAACGCTTGGTGCTCTCCCCGGGGGCCAGGTCGCCGAAGTAGAAGCGGCGCAGTTCCTGCCGACGCGGCAGCAGCAGGTCCTTGTCCAGCCGGGCAGCGATCACCGAACCGAATGAATCGATCGTCTTGGAGTCGATCACGTCGGACGCCGCGCTGATCGGTGCATCCGCCGCCAGTTGTGCCCGATCGTTTCGCCGGTCGGTGAGGAACAACGGCTTCTCGGTCTGCAGGTAGAGGAAATCGAGTCCCACGCTGGAGACGTCGGTGACCATCGCGTCGCAGTGCTGGAATAGCGCGAGAATGCTGCCCTCCATCGCCGTGCGGTGACCGGCGGAGGGATCGACGTGGCTGGCTGCCGCCAGCAACTCCATCGTCTCGTGGTGAGCATCGAGCACTTCCGGGGTGGTGCTTGAGGCGACCCGCGGGTGCGGCCGGTAAATCACCCGGACCCGATCGAGGGCCAGCAACTGGCGGATGATCCGTACCCCGTAGAGATCGGTGGACGAATAGTTGTTGAAGTCGTTCTCGCCCTCCCAGGTCGGGGCGTAGAGCACGGTTCGGCGGTTGGTTGCCGGCAGCACGGGTTCGAACTCCAGGTCGAGCTGCGGACGACCGACTCGGACCAGCCGCTGCTGATCGAAGTCGATCAGGGCCGCGGCATGCCGGCGTTCGGCCGCTTCACCGGCGACAAACACCCGGTCGTAGGCCTTGGCCTGGTTCGAGACCATGCTGACCTTGTCGCTCTCGCCGTGATTGACGTGAACGTGCAAAATCGTCGAGACGGCAAGCGACTGGAAGTTGGCCACCCCGTTGTTGACGTAGATGGCGACCTTGGGATCGAGCTCGTCGTACAGCTCGAGGACGTCCGCCAACCGCCGGGTGTAAACCGCCGGCAGCGCGGTCTGCTCCCGGACGAGGTTGAACGCCTCGAGCTTGCGCAGCACCAATGTCACCGGGTGCACGGCATGCAGTTCACTCAGGACCGGTAGCCACTGTTCCAACTGGTACAGCCGGCGGGGGTCCTCGGCGAAGTAGACGACTACCTCGCTGGCGGGCATCAAGCCTTCGGGCTCACGGTTCAGCCGCGGCCCGCCACGGAGCCGGCGGGCACGCCGCTGTCGGTTGCGAACGGCATTCGCGATCGCGGCGGCGGTGCCACGATTCGGCGAACGCAGGAAGTTGGAGACGGTGATCGGCAAGGCCATCTCTGTCCTCCTAGGAATGGGGTTGATCGGCTGGGGGGGTGGTCGGCACAGTCGGCTTCCTCTTTGCTGCCCGGGGGCGGGTCAGGAGTACATGGCGTTGGCGCGTTCCAGGTCTTCCCCGGTGTCGACCTCGACGGCGTTGTGGGCAGAGATGTCCACCGGCAGGACACGGACGCCGTCATGAGCGATCGCGAGTTCCAGGCCGCGCTCGAAGTAGTCCTGATCGCCGCACTCCTTGAGCCGTTCGATCAGCTTCGGCTTGTCCGAACTGGAGATGAAGTTGATCCCGACGGCCTCGCCGAGACCACCAACGACCTGCTTCGAGAGTTCGTTGATGTATCCGTCGGCGTCGACGGTGTACTTAACTTCTTCGTCCGCGACTGTGGCGGTGTTCACACAGACGAAACTCTCGTCCGCAGTGACGTACTTACTGATCGACTCGAGGATGCCCTGATCGAAGACCACATCACCGTTCAGCCAGAGCACACCGCCATCGACGGTGCTGCGCAGGCCTTTCAGCAGGCTCTTCGAGGTGTTCGTCTCGGAGTAGACCTCGTTGTAGACGAAAAGGGCGTCGGGGAAGGACTCCATCACGAGGTCCATCTTGAATCCAACAACCACGGTGACGCGGGCTGCCTCGCCGAACGCGGCGTCGATACGTTCAAATTGCTGGGCCATGATCGATTGTCCGGTGTTCAGGACCGTCAGCGGCTTGGGGTGCGGGCGGCCGAGTCGAGTTCCCATGCCGGCCGCAAGAATGATCACTTGAATACTCATGCGGAAACCGTCATCTCTTCTGACACCTGAACCATCGTGGATTGGGCCTTCCCTCGTTACGGATGCTTGCGGCAGGGCAACACCTCGCGTTGCCCAAAGCGACTGCCTCAACGCAGAGAGTGTCGAAACGCTCTCTAAAAGCCGGACGATGCTGGTTCAGGCCACGTGGTGCGGAAGCGAGCCTATGTGCTCAACCGACTCGGGCATGAACGCGGTGCTAACCTTCCCCGACCCAGCCGAGCAGATCTCCTGGTCGGTCGGTCCGACGCTGGGGTCCTGAGCAATGCCGTGTCGGGACCGGAGTTGCAAGCCCGACCAGGGCAGATCGGTTGTGTGGAGTACTGATGGCGCGTGAGCGACGGGTGGAGCCCGCGATCGAGGTCATTCTCCTCTTCCCTCCCGTGGTCGCGCACCCTGAACCCACGGATTCGTCGGCGGCCAAAAACACAGATAGTTCACAACTGCTTCCGGCACGCCTGATCGAAGGCCTGCGGGAGCAGGGCATTGAACCGGGCGTCGTCACCACGATCGACGAGCGTGACCTGGTGCAGTCACGCGCCGAGCTGGCTGCGGTCCTGGCCGGGCCCGGAGGTTCCGCAGAGCCACTGGCGCCGATCGCGCTGCTGGCCGCGGACGTGGTGGTGAACGCGACAGCGCTCGGTGCCGTCCTGGACGACCCCCGGGTGCGCACCGGCGCCCTGGCGCTTCGGGTGGGCGCCTCGATGGACGCAGCGGAAACCGACCGCCGCCAACTGCACCTGGGTGTGCTCAAGGTGGACGGCGCCGACCGAGCCACCGCAGCCGAGATCGTCCGGGCGATGCCAGTGTCTACGGAACCGCCCGGTGACCTGCTGCTCGACCTGATCCGAGGGCTGACGGAGGCGGGGATCGAGGTCCGGCCGGTGCCGCTCGGCGGTTACGCCTGGGCTCGCCCGACGTCCGCCGATCACGTGACCGCGGCCATCGCCGCGGTCGATGCCGTCGACGAGCGAACCGTCCGGCTGCGCGAGGCCGCCCGTGGGGGGGACGGCTTCTACTCCACCTTCGTGCTGCGCCGGGTTTCCTGGCGGTTCACCGGGATCGCCGAGCGAGTCGGGCTGACGCCGAACCAGGTCACGTTGATCTCCTTCGGGCTCGGTCTGGTGGCCGCGGGGTTCCTCGCCGTCGGCAGCCGCCCGTGGTCCGTTGCCGGTGCCCTGCTGCTCCAGTTCTGTCTGGTGGTGGACTGTGTGGACGGCGAATTGGCGCGATACCGGCGCCGGTTCTCCCGCTTCGGCGCCTGGCTGGACGCGACCACCGACCGGGTCAAGGAGTTCGCCGCGATCGGGGCGTTGGCGGTGGCCGCGGCCCGGCATGACACCGACCTGTGGTGGCTGGTTGCTGCCGCGATCGCGCTGCAGACCTTCCGCAACCTGCTCGACCTGGGCTGGGCCCTGCAGCGGGCGGTGACAACCGAGTCCCCCGGTTCGAGCGATCCGGTTCGCACCGAATGGGTGGCCTCGGCGACCTGGGTGCGCCCGCCGGTCACCGCGGCACCTGGTCCCGGCGCGCTGAGCTGGGCCAAGCGGGTCGGTCACTTCCCGATCGGCGAACGGTTCCTGCTGATCTCGCTCGGTGCCGCGCTCTGGTCACCGCGCGGCACGCTTGTCGCGCTCCTGGTCACCGGGTTGCTGTCCGCCGGGTACATGCTGGCCGCCTTCGCCGTCCGGGCGCGCGCCGGGCAGGGCTCCACGAGTCGAATCGTCGGGCTGCTCGACGCCGGACCGATCCTCGGGGCAGTGCTTCGGCAGGCGCTCGGTAACCGCCCCGGTCGGGTGGCGGCGGTGCTGCCGGCCTTCGTCGGGGTAGCCGAACTGGCACTGACCTGGTGGCTGGCGGTCGAGGTGGCCGAGGCGCAGCCGTCGGCGGGTGCCGTGCTGGTCGCCGTCACCGCCATCGCGCATTACCAACACGCGTACGGTGTCCGCGAGGACACCGTGGCTGCGCCGGGCGGCTTCGTGATCGGCACTGACCTGCGGCTGGTCGCCCTCGCCCTGGTCATCGTCGTCCCCACGCTGGTGCTGGCCAACAGTGATGGCCAGTCCTGGGCGACCTCGGCGGTATGGGCCCTCGCCGGGCTGGTCGCGGTGAGTTCCACGATCCGCAGTCTGCAAGCCTGGATCGGCCCGAACGACCCAGGCGGTTCGGCCAGCCCTGATGCTCGTGCCGGTTCCAACGGGCAGAATGAACAGTCAACGGACAGGATGCAATCAGTGAATGCGGAGACCGGGAAGACGGTGCCGCGCCAGGCCATCGGTGACGTCCGATGAGTGGCGGACCGACGATCGAAGAACTGCGAACCGTGACTCAGCCGGAGCACGTTCGCAGTCGGGCGGCAGCCGAGCACTGGGTCGCGCACGCCTACTTGCGGCAGATTTCGCCCTATCTGACCCGGCCGTTGCTGGCCGCCGGGCTGTCGGCGAACGCCGTCACCTGGTTGATGATCGCCGCGGCGGCGGCCTCAGCGGTTGCCACCACCTGGGTCGGCCTGGTCGGCGCCGTCCTGGCTGCGCTGTTGGTCCAACTGCAGATGCTGCTCGACTGCTCGGATGGCGAGGTAGCTCGCTGGCGGGGGACCTCCTCACCCGTCGGGGTGTACCTGGACCGGGTGGGGCACTACGTGGCCGAGTGCGGGATCGCGTTGGCGCTCGGCATCCGGGTGGCCAACTCGGGTGGGTTCGGGGCCGGCCCGGACGTGGTCGCCGCTGATTCGGGCAGCTGGGCCGGACTGCTGGCCGTGCTGGCCGATCCGGCGCTCTTCCTCGGTGCGCTGCTGGCTCTCCTGGTCGCGCTGAACAAGGTTGAGAACGACCTGGTGCATGTCTCTCGTGGTCAGCACGGAATGGTCGCGATGAAGGACGCCGAACAGGTGCGGGTGCCGTCGGTGGGCCTGATCCGGAGTCTGCGCCGGGTGGCTCGGGTGCTTCCGTTCCACCGGGTCTTCCATTCCGTTGAGCTCTCCTTGCTGGTGCTTGTCGCGGCCGTGATCGACGTCGTCATTGACTCCACCCTCGCCACCCAGGCGCTGCTGCTCACCCTGGTGGTGGCGGTTGCGGTCACCGTGGTCGGGCATCTGTTCGCCGTCCTGTCCTCGGCCCGGCTGCGATGATCGAGCCGAGAATGACCAAGGCCGAGCCGGAATCCGGGAACCTGCGCAGCTTCGGCGTCGTCGTCCTGACTCAGGGCCGGCGTCCGGAGGACCTGACCCGCGCGCTGGAGTCGTTGCTCGCCCAGCGTAACGTGGTCACCGACATCGTGGTGATCGGCAACGGCTGGGAGCCGACCGGGCTGCCGGCGGGGATTCGTGGTGTCGGTTTGCCGGAGAACCTCGGTATTCCGGCCGGCCGCAACGCCGGTGTCCCGTACGTCGAGGGGGAGTTGCTGTTCTTCCTGGACGACGATGCCTCGCTGCCGACGTCAGATGTGCTGGCCGAACTGGCCGACCGGTTCCTGGCCGATCCGGGCCTCGGCCTGATCCAGCCCCGGGTCGCGGATCCGCAGGGCCTGCCCTCCCCGCGGCGCTGGACTCCTCGGCTGCGGGTCGGTGACCCGACGCACAGCAGTGACGTGACGGCGGTCTGGGAGGGTGGGGTCGCGCTGCGCCGGAAGGTCTTCGACACCACCCAGGGCTGGCCGGCCGAGTTCTTCTACGCGCACGAGGGAATCGAGCTGGCCTGGCGGGTTTGGGATGCCGGCTACCGGGTGCGCTACGACGGCGACATCGTCGTCAACCATCCGGTGATTGCCCCCACCCGGCACAGCGTGTTCCACCGGTTCTCGGCCCGCAACCGGGTCTGGCTGGCCCGGCGCAACCTGCCGCTGCCGATCGGCGTGGTCTATGTGGCGGTCTGGTTCGTGATCTCCACCCTGCGACTTCGGGCCAAGGACGACGCGGCCGAGATGCTGCGCGGCTACTGGGAAGGCGTCACCGGTGAGTGTGGCCCCCGTCGCCGGGTGTCCTGGCGGACGGTGTGGCGAATGACCAAAGCCGGTCGCCCGCCGGTGGTTTAAGACGACTAACTCGAGCAATGTGAGCCTGCTATGGCTCCAGTTCAGCGTTGATGAGGAAACGCAGGTCGTCGAGCCGAAGCACGGCCGCTGGCCGCTGCTCGTCGAGCAGGCGAGCGAACCGGATTTCCTCCAGGTCGCCCTCGGCGATCCGAATCGCTTCGGGCACTAGCGGGTTCCCGGATTCGAGCAGGTCAAGGCTGGACTGGAGTCGGGACTGGACGTCCTCGAGGCTGATCTCGCCGCGAGTGAAGGCATCGATGGATGCGCGCAGTGCGGTCAGCACCTGCCGGTTCTGCCCGGTCATCGGGTAATCACCGTGATCACGATACCGTCCTCGGTGATCACCTGGACCGAGCCACTGGAATAGGACAGCCGCGGCTCGCCCAAGGGGCCTTTCACCTCAACAGGTTTGGTACTGGTCATGACGTCCTCCAGGTGTTGAGGAGCGATGCTCCGACCGGGTCCCGGCGCTCCGGCGGGGGCACCCAATCCTCTCGGCTGCATTCGGTCCACCGCATGCCGGGTGTACAGCCGATCGCCGATCTGCGCATACTCCCGACCGTCGCGGACGACCTTGGGATAGTTGGGCCACGATGTCCAGAGAAGCCTTCCACCGCCACTTGCCGCGTCCGGCGCAACCCGCGAACCGCCGCGCAACGCGCCGAAGAGTGCCTTGACCCCGCCCGGTGTGGTCAGGGCTCGAACGAAGGCAGATGTCTGCCGGCCGAGCTGTGCCAGACCGATGACGCCGCGCCCACCGGGTATCAGCCCGAGGGCCCGCAGCGCCAGGCCACCGAGCCCGATCTCGCCCTTGCTGTACTTGTTGAGCCCATCGGCGAAGACGACCGCCCCGCCGACCAGGGCTGCCGCCATCAGCGCCCAGCCGACGGGTCCGGAGATGAACAGCGCGGCCACGCCGGCCACCAGTGCGACCTTGCCGCAGAGGTTGACGAACTCGTCCCAGGACTTGAACGGTGTCGCCACGAAGTCCCAGGCCTTCTGGTACCAGGGCTTGTCCTTGATCCCGCTACCCTCGAGGGCGGCGTCGATCTCCCGAACGCAGCGGTCTTCGGCGCGCTCCCGCAGCATCGCCGCCTGGTCAGCCAGGCGGCGGGCCCGGTCGAGGTCATCGTCGGCCATCCGGGCTCGCCGGGCGGCGGCACGCACCTGCTCTCGGGTCGCCTCGTCCATACCGACGGTCGCAATGCCGACCGTCACATCGATGAGGCTGCGACCGCCGCCGTCCAGGATGAACTGCTGCGGTGGAGGCAGGAGGTTGCGCATCTCTCCGACGGCGGCCCGGTATCGGACGTCGGCATCGAGGCCCTGAGTGAGCGCAGCTCCGGCTTGGGTTTTGGCTTCCGTCAGCGTTCCGGCGTAGGTGGTCAGGGCATCGCCGCAGCCGCGGTAAGCCCGGCTGAGCTTGTCCAGGTCGACCGGGAGGGCGTTGAGGGTGTCCACGTATCCGGCCGCGTAGTCACCGGCCATCGCGAGTTCACCGCTGCCGGCAGCGATCGAGCGCAGCCGAGTGGTGGAGTCCTCGGTCCGTTGCGCCTCGTCCACCATGCGCCGGCCCAGTTCCTGGACAGCGAATGGATCACCCGGTGCCGGTTCGGTGCGGTCGAGGACGGCCCAGTCAGCCATCGCGGTCACGCTCCTTTCCGGGCGGCACCTGGTCAGCGGCGGCCGTGGGATCCGCTGCCCAGGCGAAGGTTTCGCTGATCGCCTCGAACAGGTCGAGCATGGGGTCGGCCAACTCCGTCTGCGGGCTCGCCAGGACCACGTCGAGTACGCCGTCCCCGTCCAGGGCGGGCACCAGGGTGTGCATGACGACGCACTCTCGGGTCTGCCCGCCCACCTGGACGGTGTCGACGCCGCGCACCCTGACAGCAGGGCCGGAGCGCAGGTCGACGATCTGCACTCGACGCCATGGCCCTTGCGTCGTCTCCATCGAGGTGAGTCGAGCGGCGATCGAATGCACCGTGTTGCCACCGGGGCTCGGGTCGCCCTCGGTGTGGAAGACAGTGAGGACGGCGGCCAGAACACCACCGTCGCTCGTGGTGTCGCACATCGCCGCGCACATCACGGCACCTTGTCGCTCCGCCTGCTCGGCCGCCGCCCGTAACGCCTTGAGCAGTGCGGACCGCCATGGCCGAAGCCGTCGGTCCTGGGCGATCTGGGCGTCCACGAGCCTGGCCAGGTCGCTGGTGCGGGTGGCTCGCCAGACGTCGAACTCGAACCAGGTGGGGGGCACCTGGACGGTGAAGGACCGGCGCTCGGTGCGGTTGGTTGCCATCAGACCGCGCTCCCTCGTTGTCCCATGGCTATCTCCTCCGATGACCCTGTATCACCCGTCGGCTCTGGTCCGGGTGATCTCTCATGAGGCATTCGCCGCGACCGCTCCCCACGGTTCTCGCCCACTTCCGTCGGGCTAGGGCGCGGGTTGGTCATTGGGGTTGAATGGGGTGGCTCTATGCCATCGGATTCACCACGCTCTGGTGATCATTCGTGAGGAGCGCCTATTTCGATGCGGCCGCGCGTAGTGCCTGCTGCCCGGTCGTCGCCGATGGGTGGAGGGCCACTCCAGCACGCTCAACAGGTCCAGCGACGACCTGTTCCTGCAGGTTTGCTGTTGATCTAATCCGAAAATGGAAGGTGAGTG
>JANNPJ010000453.1:0-13951 GCA_031400005.1 Kineosporiaceae bacterium
CAACGTCCCGGTCCCGGTCCCGATGGCCTACTACTCCTTCGGCGGCTGGAAGGACTCGCTCTTCGGCGACAAGCACATCCACGGTCCCGAAGGCATCTCGTTCTACACCCGGGCCAAAGTCGTCACCTCGCGCTGGCCGCACGTGGACCACGAGACCCGGTCCAGCCTGCACTTCCCGACCGCCACCTGACCATCGATTCAGCCGTCCCAGACCCGCTGCCCAGCGCCACGGGCTCTGACAACTGCGTCACCCCAGGGGCTCTCGGAACCATCCGAGATCCCGACGAGTATCCCAAGAAGGGCCAGACAGATGTTCAGATCCCGCAGACGCGCCCTCGCCGTCGTTGTGGCGGCGGGCGTGGCCGTCTCGCTGGTTGCCTGCAGCGAGGGTGGCCGGCCGGACGAAGAGGAAGATTCGGGCGGATCGGGGGCCGGCGACAACTCCGGCTACACGATCGCCATGATTACCCACGAGACGCCGGGTGACACGTTCTGGGACAAGATCAAAGCCGGTGCCGAGAGGGCGGCCAAGAACGAGGGCATCACGCTGAAGTACTCCAATGACCCGGAGGCGTCCAAGCAGGCGCAGCTGATCCAGAGCGCCATTGACAGCAAGGTGGACGCGATCGCGACCACCCTGGTGACGCCCGATGCCCTCGGTGGCGCGGTCAAGGCGGCCAGCGCTGCGAAGATCCCGGTGGTCGGGTTCAACTCCGGGATCGACCAGTACCAGGATCTCGGCGCGCTGATGTACTTCGGCTCCGACGAAGGCCTGGCCGGAGAGTCGGCGGGCAAGCGACTCGCCGAGGCCGGCGCTCAGAAGACCCTGTGTGTCATCCAGGCCGCCGGTTCGGTGGCTCTGGAGACTCGCTGTGCGGGCGTCAAACGGGGCGTGTCAAACACCGAGAACATCCAGGTGAACGGCGCGGATGATGCGGCCGTGACTTCGACGCTGCAAGCCAAGCTCTCGCGGGACAAGTCGATCGACTCGATCGTGACCCTGGGTGCGCCGATTGCCCTGGATGCGATCAAGGCGATGGAGGCAGCCGGCAGCGACGCCAAGCTGGTCACGTTCGACCTGAATGTTGATGCGGCGCAGGCGATCAAGGACGGAAAGATCGAATTCTCGATCGACCAGCAGCCCTACGTCCAGGGCTTCATGGCCGTTACGTCGCTCTACCTGAGACTGAAGAACGGTAACGACCTGGGTGGTGGACGAGCCGTCCTGACCGGTCCGTCGTTCGTGGACAAGAGCAATATCGACACGATCCTCCCGTTCGCGAAGAAAAACACCCGCTAGTTTCTCGCCGGGAGGCCATCGTTGGCTCGCTGGCCTCCCGGCACAGGCATCGATCGGAGTCGATCATGAGCCAAAGTGTGCAGACCCCGCCCCCGAGTGTGCGGGCCGAATCGTCCAACCGGGTAACCCTCGGATGGTCCAACCGACTGCTCGCCCGCCCCGAAATCGGGGCCCTGGTCGCGGCAATCGCGATCTTCATCTTCTTCCTCGCCGTGGCGCCGGCCTTCCGGTCCAGCGAATCTCTCTTCACCGTGCTCTACCAGGCCTCGACGATTGGGATCGTCGCCGTGGGCGTCGGGATGCTGATGATCGGCGGTGAGTTCGATCTGTCCTCCGGCGTGATCGTGGCCTCCTCCGGGCTTCTGAACGCCATGATCTGTTACGAACTCGGCATCAACCTGATCGTCGGAGCCGTACTCTCGCTGATCTTCGCGCTGTTCGTCGGGTTCCTGAACGGCTACCTCGTCATGCGGACCGGCATCCCGAGCTTCCTGATCACCCTGGGGACGTTCTTCGTTCTGCAGGGCGCGAACATCGGTGTCACCAAACTGGTCACCGGGTCGGTCTCCACACCGAACATTAACCGGATGGACGGTTACGGCACCCTCACCAAGATTTTCGCCTACAGCTTCACCGTGGGTGGGGTGACGATCTGGACGACGGTGATCTGGTGGGTGCTGTTCGTCGCCTTCGCCGCCTGGGTGCTGCAACGCACCAAGATCGGTAACTGGATTTACGCGGTCGGGGGTAACGCGGCCAGTGCCCGCGCGGTCGGCGTCCCGGTGACCAAGGTGAAAATTGGTCTGTTCATGACTGTTTCGTTCCTCGGTTGGTTCATGGGAATGCATACCCTTTACCGCTTCAACACCCTGCAGTCGGGAATCGGCGTCGGCAACGAGTTCCTCTACATCATCGCCGCGGTGGTCGGCGGGACCCTGCTCACCGGCGGCTACGGCAACGCGATCGGCGTCGCGATCGGCGCCTTCATTTTCGGGATGACCAGTCTGGGGATCGTATACGCCGGCTGGGAACCGAACTGGTTCAAGGCCTTCCTCGGCGTGATGCTTCTGCTGGCCGTGATGGTGAACCTGTTGGTGAAGAACCTCTCAGCAGCCAGGAAGGTGGGCTAATCATGACCGACACGCTGTCCGAGCACGCGGATCGCAGCCTGCACAAGGGCGAGTCCCTGATCGAGATGTCCGGGGTCGGCAAGAGCTACGGCCCGATCCGTGCGCTCCAAGGAATCAACCTGGCCGTCAACGCCGGTGAGGTGACCTGCGTCCTGGGAGACAACGGCGCAGGCAAGTCGACCCTGATCAAAATCATGTCCGGGTTGCACCCGCACAACGAGGGCGTCATGAGGGTGGACGGGCAGGAGCAGACCTTCTCCTCCCCGCGGGAAGCGCTGAACCACGGCATCGCCACCGTGTATCAAGACCTGGCGGTGGTTTCCCTGATGGAGGTCTGGCGCAACTTCTTCCTCGGCTCGGAGCTGGTCAGCGGCGAATATCCGCTCGCAGGACTGAAGATCCGGGAGATGCGCGAGATCGCCGATCAGGAACTGCGCAAGATGGGGATCGTCGTCAAGGACATCAACCAGCCGATCGGCAACCTCTCCGGTGGACAGCGACAGTGTGTCGCGATCGCCCGCGCGGTCTACTTCGGCGCCCGGGTGCTGATCCTGGACGAGCCGACGGCGGCACTCGGCGTCAAACAGTCCGGCGTAGTGCTCAAATACACCGCGGCCGCTCGAGATGCCGGACTCGGCGTCGTCTTCATCACCCACAACCCGCACCACGCCTATCTGGTCGGTGACCACTTCATCATCCTCAAGCTCGGCGGCTGCGTGCTGGACCGCAAGCGCTCCGACGTCGGACTGGAGGAGCTGACCACGCAGATGGCCGGCGGTGACGAACTCACCACCCTCGCTCATGAGTTGAAGCGGGACGACACGGGAGACGGCATTTCTCAGCGCGACGGTGGAGGAACAGGTGAGTGACGTACGTCGTCTTCAGCTCGGCAGTTGCCCGGATTCCTGGGGAGTCTGGTTCGCTGATGATCCGAAACAGATTCCTTGGAAGCGGTTTTTGGACGAGCTGGCCGGAGTTGGCTATGAATGGCTGGAACTTGGACCGTACGGGTACCTGCCTATCGACCCGCAGCAGCTGAAGGACGAACTGGGTAGCCGGGGCCTGAAAGTGGCGGGCGGAACCATGCACGGGCTCTCCGGGTTGCATCGGCCCAGCGAGTTCGACGCGATCGTGGCCCAGACCCGCAAGGTAGCCGAGCTGACCGCCGCGGTCGACGCGAAACACCTGATCTTCGTTCCGGTTCCGGGCTACCGGGACGACGCCACCGGCGCCTATCTGGAACCGGCCGAGCTGACCGAGGACGAGTGGCGAACCATGATCGACTCGACGAACGAGCTGGGCCGGATCATTGACGGCGACTACGGGATTAGGTTGCAGTTCCACCCGCACGCCGACAGTCACGTGGAAACTCAGGCACAGACTGAGCGCTTCCTCGAGGAGACCGATCCGGTGTTCGTCTCGCTCTGCCTGGACACCGGTCACCTCGCGTACCGGCACGCGCACGTGCCGACCCTGATCCGCTCGTACCCGGACCGGATCGGCTACGTCCACATCAAGCAGATGGACCCGGCCATCGTCCAACTCGCCGACCGCGAGAACCTGGCCTTCGGCCAGGCGGTGGCGATGGGTGCCAGTTGCGAGCCGCCCCGTGGACTGCCCGACATCCCCTCCGTGGTCGAGGCCCTGAACGAGCTCGACGCCGAACTGTTCGTCGTCGTGGAGCAGGACATGTACCCGTGCGACTTCGACACCCCACAGCCGATCGCCGCCCGGTCCGCGGATTACCTGCGGGGCCAGGGGATCGGCGCGGTCATCGCCACCGAAAGCCGGGAGGCAAGCTCATGACGGTCCGGGTCGGTGTGATCGGTGTGGGCATGATCGGGCAGGACCACATCCGCCGGCTGAGCCGGGTGCTGGCTGGCGCGAGTGTGGTCGCGGTCAGTGACGTCGACCCGGTCAAGGCACAGGAGGTGGCCACCAGGTACGGCGCCGGGACACCGATCCGGGTGCATGCCACCGGGCAGGACGTCGTGTCGGATCCCCAGGTCGATGTCGTCGTCGTGTGCTCCTGGGGTTCGACCCACGAGGAGTACGTGCTCGCCGCGATCGCCGCCGCCAAACCGGTGTTCTGCGAGAAACCGCTGGCCGAAACCCCGGCGGCCTGCCTGCGGATCATCGATGCCGAGACGGCGACCGGTCGCCGGCTGGTGCAGGTCGGGTACATGCGCCGGTACGACGCCGGTTACCGGGCGTTGAAGGACGTCGTCGACTCCGGCGTGATCGGCGTGCCGCTGATCGTGCACTGCGCCCACCGCAACCCCGCGGTTCCCGGCTACTTCACGAAGGAATCGGCGATCACCGACACCGCGGTGCATGAGATCGACACGATGCGCTGGCTGCTCGGCGAGGAGATCGTCGGTGTCCAGGTGCTGACCCCGCGGCGCAGCCGGCACGGCGGCGATCTGCAGGACCCGCTGATGATGTTGCTGGAGATGGAGAGCGGCGCGATCGTCGACGTCGAGATCTCGGTGAACATCCGGTACGGCTACGACATTCGTGGCGAGGTCGTCGGCGAGGACGGCACCGCTGCCCTCGCCGACGCGAGTGCGGTGGTGGTGCGCCGGGACGGAGGGCTCCTCTCGCCGGTTCCGGCCGACTGGCGAGAGCGCTTTCTGCGCGCCTACGACATCGAGTTCCAGGAGTGGATCGACGCCGTCGCCCAAGGCGGGCCGACCGGTCCGAGCGCCTGGGACGGGTATGCCGCGTCCGCCGTCGCCGAGGCCGCGCTGGAGGCGCTGCACACGGGAAATCGGACCGCGGTCAAACTGGCAGACCGGCCGGAGGCGTACCAGTGAGCGAGAAGCGGCGCGACGGTGCCTGGCCGGAGGAAGTCCCCCACCCTGACGGGCGGGAGGTGCCCCCGTCCGTCATAAGCGCCGCGCCCGAGCGAACAATCAGCTCGAGCGCCGCGCCCGAGCGAACAAACAGCTCGAGCTCCATCGGGGTAGCCGTGATCGGCGCCGGGATGGCCGGTCGCGCGCACGCCGCGGCCTACCGGTCGGCCGGCACCATCGAGGGACCCCCGCTACCTGGTATCCGCCTGGTTGCGGTCGCGGACCTGAACCCGGCGCTGGCCGACAGCGCGGCCCGGCGATTCGGTTACCGCCGGGCCGAGCGGGACTGGCAGGAACTCCCGAAAGGATGACGCTGATGCTCAAGATCGCCCTAGATCCAGCGATGTACCATGCCGACCTGTCCGTGGCCGACGAACTGCGCAAGGCGGCGGACCTGGGGTACGAGTACCTGGAGCTGTCTCCGCGCGCGGACTTCTTCTTCTGGCACCGGTACCCCAAGGCGGACGCCGACGCGTTGGCCGAAGTGAAGCAGGCGATGCTGGAGACCGGGGTCAGCATCTGCTCGCTGGTTCCCGTCTTCAACTGGTCGTCACCGGACGAACAGGAACGCCAAGCCCAGGTGCGGAACTGGCGGCGGTTGCTGGAGATCGCCGCCGAGTTGGAGTGCCCGGTGGTGATGTCGGAGCTGTCCGGCGACCCCAACGATCCGCTCCGCTCGGAGCACGCCTTCTACCGGTCGATGGAAGAATTGATCCCCCACTTCGAGCGGTACGGCCTGCTGCTGAACATCGAGGCCCACCCGTACGACTTCGCCGAGCGCAACGACGATGCCGTATCAATCGTTCGGGGGCTGAACCGGCCGTGGGTGAATTATGTGTTCTGCGCCCCGCACGCTTTCCACCTCTCGGACGGCGAGGGCGACCTTCGTCGGATGATCGAGTACGCCGGGCGCCGGCTGCGGCACGTGCACATCGCCGACTGCTTCAACCACCGGGCCAACGTGGGTAACCGGTACATCATCAACCCGCCTGGCGCCGATGTCCGGATCCATCAGCACAACGAGATCGGCAACGGAGACCTCGACTGGGACGAGCTCTTCTCCGGTCTGCGTGACCTGCGGTTCGATGCACGAGACGAAAACATCGCAACAGTGTGTGTTTTCGGATGGGAAGAAGATGCTGACGGCATCCACCGACGGATGCTGGAGCGGCTCAAGTCGGAGTTCAAAGCCTGAAAGGACGTCCGTATGAAACTCGGCGCCTACACCGCCGTCCTGCACGACAAGCCGATCGAAGAAGCCCTGCGAATTCTGCAGCAACTCGGCCTGGAGAGCGCGGAGATCAATTCGGGCGGATTTCTCCCAGCCGTGCATCTGCCGATCGAGGCCATCCGGGGAAGTCAGGACGCGCGGGACGAGTACCTCGGCCTGTTCCACGACGCCGGCATCACGCTGACCGTGCTGAACTGCAACGGCAACCCCTTGCACCCCGACCCCGAGGTCCGCCGCAAGCACGGCCAGGACGTACTCGACGCCATCGAGCTGGCCGCCCTGCTCGGGGTCAATCGGGTGGTCACGATGTCCGGCCTGCCGGGATCCGATCCCGGTGCCCACTTGCCGTCCTGGACCGTACTGCCTTGGGACAGTGCCTATCTCGACGCCCGGGATTACCAGTGGAACGAGGTGGCCATTCCCTACTGGAAGGACGTCCAACGGCGGGCCGCGGCCGCCGACGTGAAGGTATGCATCGAGATGCACCCGCACAACGTGGTCTACAACCCGGACACCCTGCAGCGCTTGGTGACAGAGATCAACGCCACGCATGTCGGTGCGGAGATGGACCCTAGTCACCTGTTCTGGCAGGGGATCGACCCGATCGCCGCGGTGAACGAGCTGGGTGGCCTGGTCTACAACGCGGCAGCAAAGGACACCCGGATCAATCCCGTGGCCACGGTGAACGGTGTGCTGGCCGACCAGCATCAGCGGGTGGCCCCGGACGACCCCGGCGCCATCTCGCTCGGTGGCCGATACACGCTCAGCCGCTGGCCGGAGATGGCCTCCTGGGACTTCGTCGCCGTCGGTCGCGGGCACGACGTCCTTTTCTGGGCGGACTTCCTCCACGCGCTGGAAAAGATCGACCCCACCATGGCGGTGAACATCGAGCACGAGGACCAGGAACTCGACCAGTTGGAGGGTCTCCGCTTCGCCGCCGCAACCCTGCGCACCGCCGCCCGCGCCTGACCCGCGCCTAACCTGCGGCTAGGTGGGCGGCCGGGATTGCGAGGACGCCATACCTAGAACTACTATGCATTGAGGTTCTAGGGTTAGGGGTCACACATGCGCATCACCAAAGATCTCGTCGCAGCGTCCACGACGCCGCTGGTGCTGGGGATCCTCGCCGAAGGCGAGAGCTACGGCTACGCCATCCTCAAGCAGGTCAACGACCTGTCGGGCGGTCAGCTGGAGTGGACCGATGGCCTGCTCTACCCGCTGCTGCACCGCTTGGAGCGGCTAGGCCATGTGGAGTCGGCCTGGGAGACTCCACCCGGGGGACGTCGCCGCAAGTACTACCGCATCACCGACCAGGGTCGGGCCGAGCTCGTCGAGCAGCATCGGCAGTGGGTCGCGGTCGTTGATGCCCTGCGCGGCGTCTGGAACACCACGCCGTCCATCCGACCGATCACGGCACTGGCCTGGGAGACGGGACGATGACCGTCGCCAGCGACAACGATCTGGAACGCCAGATCGCCGAATGGCGGGCCTACATGGACCGCCGCCGGGAACTGCATCACACCGATGGTGACGAGCTAGAAGATCACCTTCGCAATCGGATCACCGAACTGACCGAGGCCGGCCTGCAAACCGATGAGGCGTTCCTTATCGCCGTCAAACGGATGGGCAGCCTCGACGACTTGTCGAGGGAGTTCGCTCGCGAGCATTCCGAGCGGCTATGGAAGCAGTTGGTGCTGCCCGGGGAGCCCACTGCGTCTGCCACCGCCCGTTCCCGGCGCGAGTTGTACGTCATGGTGTTCTGCGCGGCCGTCGCGGCAGTGGCGATCAAAGTGCCGGCCTTGTTCGGAATTGATCTGGCTACGGACGACGACGCAGGCTTCTACGCCCTGAACATCAGCTTTTTCGCGCTGCCGGCGCTGGCTGCCTACTTCGCTTGGCAGCGCCAGGTCGGACCGCGGGTCATCGGGGCGCTCGCGGTGCTGTTCATTCTCGGCGCAGTCGCCGCGAACGCGTACCCACTGGCGGACGACTCGCAGTCGATTGCGCTCACGGCGATCCACTTGCCGATCGCGCTGTGGCTGGTTGTCGGCATCGCCTATGTGGGCGGTGATTGGCGTTCAAGCCGACGACGAATGGACTTCATCCGGTTCACCGGGGAATGGCTGATCTACTTTGTCCTGATTGGACTGGGTGGCGGCGTGCTCAGCGCCTTCACGATAGGCACCTTCGATGCCATCGGCCTGAATGCCGAGGGATTCATCCAAGCCTGGCTGTTGCCGTGCGGCGCCATGGCTGGAGTCATCGTTTCGGCCTGGCTGGTGGAGGCCAAGCAGAGCGTGATCGAGAACATGGCGCCGGTACTGACCCGTGTCTTCACACCGCTTTTCGCGGCGATCCTGCTGGCCTTCCTGGTCGCCATCATCTGGACCAACAACGGCATCGACGTCGAGCGCGATGCGCTCATCCTCTTCGACCTCTTGCTCGTCGTCGTCCTGGGCCTGCTGTTGTATGGCCTCTCCGCCCGTGACCTCGCGGCCCGGCCCGGTCTTTTTGACCGCTTGCAGCTCGCGCTCGTCGTCAGTGCTTTGGTCATCGACGTCATGGTGCTGCTGGCGATCACCCTCCGGATCACCGAATTCGGCTTCACCCCGAACAAGACCGCGGCGCTGGGCGAGAACGTCATCTTGCTCACCAATCTGGCCTGGTCGGCGTGGCTGTTCCTCGGCTTCTTGCGTGGCCGCATGCCCTTCGCCCGGCTGGAACGGTGGCAGACCGGCTACCTGATCGTGTATGCCGCCTGGGCCTGGATCGTGGTCTTCGTTTTCCCGCTCGTGTTCGACTTTGCCTGACTCGGGGCAGCGAAATTCAGGGTGAGTTGCAGTCGAGCCGCTGGTAGTAGCTCCAGCCTTTAGGCTGGCGCCATGCAGATTATCGAAGGTGCCGGGGTGTGGAAGCTGCCCACCGGGGCGCCCTATGACTGGGTTGAGAATCTGCGGATGCCTGACCTGTCGGTGGGAACGTATTGCATCCCGGCAGGCGGGCTCGACGACCAGAGTCCGCATACCGAGGACGAGGTCTACGTGGTCACCGCCGGCCGAGCCAAAATCGTGACACCGGACGGTGCGAGCCAGGTCGGCCCCGGTTCGGTGATCTTTGTGCCGGCGGGCGAGGAGCACCGGTTCGACGACGTGACCGAGGACCTGGCGCTGCTGGTGGTGTTCGGCCCTGCATACGGCTCGCGCAACCCCGACCCGTGAGAGCTGGACAGCAGTCTCAGGCGGGCGCAGGTTTCACCGCCACCACCGGGCAGTGCGCCTCCAGAATCAGTCGCTGCCCGACGCTACCCATGATGAGCTTTCCCATTGGTGTTCGCCGGCGTACGCCGACCACCAGGATCCGGGGATCCTCCGCGGCGGCGACCGACAGCACTTTATCGGCCACGTCCTGGCTCATCGTCTGGACGAATTCGGCATCCACCGGCAGCGCGGCGAGACGGTCTCGCACGGCCTGAGCGTTGGCCGAATTGGCGTACCGGGCGTCTACCAGCGCGTCACCGCGGGTCACGTTGACGACCACCAGTCGCTCACGGGTCTGCGTTGCCTCGGCCATGCCATAGTCCAGCGCCGCCTGGCCGTACACGTCGGCGCTATAGGCCACCACAATCGTCATCAGGACACCTTCTCCCGCTCGGGCTGCTCATCATTCGATACCGCAGAGGATCCGCGGGCGTCCTGCAGGCTCTTGGCTCCCAGCGCGAGCGCGCCGAGGAGGATCACCACGTACACCAGCACGGCCACCGGCTCGCCCCACAGCGCGGAGACGTCACCGTCGGAGATCTTCAACGCCTGGGCCAGTTGGTATTCCAGGGACGGGCCGAGGATCACCCCGATGATCAGCGGCAGCACCGGGATCCCGAACCGGCGCATCAGCAACCCCAGCAGACCGAAGGTCAGCAGCAGGAGCAGGTCGAACCACTGGAAGTTCACGCTGTAGGCGCCGAGCGAGGCGAAGAACAGGATGCCTGCGTACAGGTAGGGCCGTGGGGTGCGCAGCAGTTTGGCCCACAGCGGAGCCAGCGGCAGGTTCAGCGCCAGCAACATGGCATTGGCAATGAACAGGCTGGCCAGCAGGGTCCACACCAGGTCGGGCTCGTTGTCGAACAGCGCTGGGCCGGGCTGCAGGCCGTACCCCTGCATTGCCGCCAGAATCACCGCCGCGGTCGCGGTCGTCGGCAGCCCGATGGCCAGCAGTGGTACCAAAGTGCCTGCGGCAGAGGCATTGTTGGCGGCTTCCGGGCCGGCCACGCCCTCGATCGCACCGCGGCCGAACTCCTCGGGATGCTTGGTCAGTTTCCGCTCGCCGATGTACGACAGCAGCGTCGGCATTTCAGCACCGCCGGCCGGGAGGGCACCGAACGGGAAACCCAGCGCGGTGCCGCGCAGCCACGGCTTCCAGGACCGGCTCCAGTCCGACTTGCTCATCCACGGCATGCCGACCGGGATGACCTCCAGCGGCTGGCGGCGCAGGTGCGCGGCCACCCAGAGCGCCTCGCCGATCGCGAAGATCGCCACCGCCACCACCACGATGTCGATCCCGTCGGCCAGCAGCGGGTTGCCGAAAGTCAGCCGGGACTGCCCGGTCTGGCTGCCGATCAGCCCGATCGCCAGGCCGAGGAACAAGGCGATGAATCCGCGCATCCGGGACTGCCCAAGGACCGCAGTCACCGCGAGCAGCGCGAAGAGCATCAGAGCGAAGTACGAGGGCGCACCGAGTTCGACCACCAGGTTGGCCACCGGCGGGGCGAGGAAGACCAGGAGCGCGGTGCCGATCGACCCGGCGACGAACGACCCGATCGCCGCGGTCGCCAGGGCTTGGGAAGCCCGCCCGGCCTTGGCCATCTTGTTGCCCTCCAAAGCAGTGATCACCGAGGAGGATTCGCCGGGGGTGTTCAGCAGGATCGAGGTGGTCGACCCGCCGTACATCCCGCCGTAGTAGATGCCGGCGAACATGATCAGCGCGCTGCTCGGGGCGACGTTGTAGGTCACCGGAAGGAGCAGGGCCACGGTCATCGCCGGCCCGATCCCGGGGAGCACGCCAACCGCGGTCCCCAGAAGCACCCCTAGCGCCGCGTAGAACAGGTTGGTCGCAGTCAGGGCGCTCGCGAAACCGTCGAGCAACAGGGAGAGCGAGTCCATCAGAGAACCCCGTCCAGGATGCCGGCCGGGATGGGGACGCCCAACCCGACGTAGAAGCCGTACCAGGTACCTACCGACAGCACGGTGCCGATCAGCAGGTTCAGAACAATCCGACGATTGCCGAGCACCCAGGCGGCACCGGTGAACAGCAGCGCGCCGGTGATCGCCCAGCCGAGCCAGTCGATCAGGGCCATGTTGAGGGCGAACACCGCCACAAGCAGCCCTACCGTCCGCCAGTCCGCCTTAACGTCCAGGTCGACGTCCTCACCCTTCTCGGCCTGCGGCACGTCTCCCCGAGCAGTCGCCACCGCGAGCAGCACCGCCAGAGCAAGGAGCACCGCACCGATCACGTAGGGGAAGGCGTTCGGTTCGACCGGCTGGTCGGCGAACCCGGGACGAAGCGTCGAGGCGTCGTAGAGGATGTAGCCACCGATGACGGCGAGCAGGGCGGCCAGGCCGTACTGCGCCTTGTCAATGCGCCTGATCTGGCGGTCTGTCGTCGTGCTCATGTCAGCCCCAACTCCTTCAGGGTCGACTCGACCCGGGTCTCCTGCTCCGTGAGGAAGGATTCGAACTCCGCCCCTGTGGCGTAGGCGTCGATCCATCCGTTGGTCTTGAGCTGCTCCTGCCAGGCACTACTGGCATGCATCTCGGTGAGAAGACTGGTCAGTTCTTCTCGGGTCTGGTCGCTGATCCCGGGCGGAGCGAAGACGCCCCGCCAGTTGGTGAAGACGAGGTCGATGCCGGAGGCCTGAAGGGTCGGTGCGTCCACCGTGGGCAGCGGTTCGGCGCCGGAGGTAGCAAGTGCACGCAGCGATCCGTCCTTGATCTGTCCCTCGAACTCGCTCAGCCCGCTGGTGCCGACATCGATCTTCGAGCCGAGCAGCGCGGAGGTCAGCGGGCCGCCGCCGTCGTAGGTGATGTAGTTGACGTCCTTGGGGTCGATGTCGAGCGCCGCCGCGAGTTGCATCGGGAAGAGGTGGTCGGGTCCGCCGGCCGACGAGCCGCCGCCGACCGTGATCGACTTCGGATCCGCCTTCCACGCCTTAGCCAGGTCCTGGACCGTCTTGAAGGGCGAGTCCGCAGGGACCAGCAGCCCTTCCTGCTCCTCGATGAGTCGAGCCAGGGGAGTGGCATCCGTGATCCGGGCCGAGGACTCGTTGGTGTAGACGGCACCGACCACCCCCAGCCCCATCGTCATCATCAGGTCCTCGGCGCCCTCCTCGTTGAGGAGTCGCTGCATGGCGACGGTGCCGCTGGCACCGATCACGTTGGTGATCTCAAACCGGCCGGTGAGGTCCTCTTCCTCCATCACATGGACGGCGGCCCGGCCGGTCTGGTCGTATCCGCCGCCGGGGCTGTTCGGGATCATCATCCGGAGGCGGCGGTTCCCTGGTTCGTCCTTGCCTCGCGTCACCCCGCATCCACCCAGCGACAGGGCGAGGCAACCGACGAGCAGCACGGCCAGAATCCGCGGCAATCTCCTGCCCATGGCTCGTTTCCGAACGCTTCTGCCGGTGATCATCAGCCCTCCTCCTGCGATGCTGTGAGTGGCGTCACAGCCGCGATAGCTCGATCATGGAGCCGGACGTGACCGTCGTCACGGTTGCGTAGGCAAAGGAGGTTCTGTTCATTGCGGTCGCCGACCAAGCGCCAGTTGTCGCTGGCTAGCCAACTGCTGCTCATGCAGTTGGTGGTGCTGACCTGCGTGCTGGCCGTTGTCGGCGTTCTCTCGGTGCAGCAGTCAACAAGGGTTTTCGAGGAGCAGCGAGGTAGCCAGCTCCGGTCGGTGGCGGAGTACCTCGCCAACGTCCCGGTGGTGCGTTCCCAGGTGCTGCAGCCGGACGCAGCCATCTCGCTGGCTCCCGCCGTGGACCGGGCTTTCGCCCTCTCCGCCGCCGACCGCGTCAGCGTGGCGGCGCCGGACGGGACGATCCTTGCGTCCTCGGATCCGACGGCGAACGGCCGACCCGCCGTGCTGGGCAGGAGCCGGGTCACCGAGGGGCGCGGCTGGAGCGGGGAGATCGAGTCGGGGGACAACCGCGTCCTGGCCGCCCATGCGCCGATCCTGACCAAGGACGGTGACGTGATGGGGCTGGCCTTCGCCGAGGCCGACTACCCGACCGTGGGTGAGCGTCTCAGCCTGG
This sequence comes from Kineosporiaceae bacterium, assembly GCA_031400005.1. Classification (GTDB taxonomy): domain Bacteria; phylum Actinomycetota; class Actinomycetes; order Actinomycetales; family Kineosporiaceae; genus JANNPJ01. The sequence continues at coordinate 13,820 of JANNPJ010000453.1, forward strand.
CCGCGCCCGATCTGCTGTTGTACCTGGGCCTCGGAGCACTGCTGGGTCTGGCGGGCTCGCTGCTGCTCTCCCGGGTGCTGTGGCGGCGGACGCGGGGCCTGCGGTCCTCCGAGATCGCTACGCTGGCTGACC
>JANNPJ010000455.1:0-1960 GCA_031400005.1 Kineosporiaceae bacterium
TGCTCGGTGCGTCGGGCCAGGCCTGTGGGGTCGAGAACCTCCGCTGTCAGGTTGGAGGCCTGGTCGTATGTCGCGTCGATCCGGGTGCGGCCACCACCGGTGGTCGTGCGGGTGACGTTGCCGGCGCCGTCGTAGATGTACTCGGCCAGGATCACGTCGCGCCCGGTCGTACTGCCGTTGAGTTTGGCACCGATCGCCGTCACCGCCTGCGGCAGGCCGTCACCGAAGTACGTGCTGGCGACCGTGCGTCCCATCGCATCGGTGTGCGAGGCCAGCCGGCCGGCCGGGTCGTAGGCCCAGGAGTCCAGGACAACATCACGGGCGCTGATCGGGGCGTTCGGGTTGCCGGTGTAGTTCTTGAGTGTCTTGCTCGCCTGCTCACCACGAGCGGTGAACGCGGTGACGACTTGCTGCCCGGCCGGATCCGTGTGGGAGGTGGGCGCGCCGGTGACGTCGTAGCCGAACCGGGTCACGCCACCTTCGGGGTCGGTGACTGTCGCCAGTCGACCCGCCGTGTCGTACGTCGAGGTCGTGGTCCGGGCGGGGTCACCGCCGGTGGTGTCCAGGACGGTCTCGGTGAGCGTGTTTCCGTCCGGGTCGAACGTGTTCTCCGTGCGGGCGGTGTGCGTCACCGAGGTGAGGGCGTTCAGCACGCCCAGGCCGGTCTGGCTGGACACCCGGGACAGACCGTCGTACCCGATGAAGGTCGAGACCCCCGCCGGCGTGGCATCGGTGAACTCGGTCCGCTTCGTCGCCCGGCCCAGGACGTCGTACTCGAACGCCGTGATCATCCCGACCGGGTCGGTGATCTTCGCCAGGTCACCGGCCGAGGTGTACGCATACGTGGTGGTCTTGCCCCGGGCATTGACCGCCGTGGCCAGCAACCCTGCCGGGGTGGTTCCGCCACCGACAGCCGCTTCGGTGCCGTCGGTGTAGGTCCGAGGCCGCCACGCCGTTCCGGCCGCCGTCGTCGGGTCGGACTCGCTGACCTGCTCACCGAACGTGTTGTACGCCCAGCTGCGCACATACGTGCCGTCCATCAGCCCCGAGGAACGCCCGTCCGCCGAGGCCACCAACTGGTTGTTCCGCGGGTCGAACAGGTTCTCGGCGTTGAAGAAATACCCGAAATTCTCGGTGAAACAGCTGTTCGCGTCCCGGCACGTGGTCCGCGTCATCATATTGCCGCGGTCATCACGCCAGTACGTCGTCGCATTGTTGTTCGGGTCGGTCATTTTCGCGACGAAACTATTGAGGTCGTACGCATAACTGGTGGCCTTACCCAGCTGATCAACCTGTTTCGTCACCCGCCCACCGCGCAGCGGGTCGTACAGCGTCGATGTCGTTCCGCCACGCGGATCGGTGACCGCGATGGTCGCGACCGGAGCAGCCACCGTCCCGCTGATCACCGGCGTGCCGAGTTTCCAGGTCCCGCCGTGCTGATCGGTGAGAGTCGCGACCCGGTCCTGGGGAACGTCGTAGGCGATCGTCGCGTGCACCCGACTGCTCGGCAACGTCACGCTGGTCAGCTGGGTGGAGGCCACCCGGGCGGTGTAGTGCTCGCGCACGCTGGGCAGGCCCAGCGGCCGGTCGTAGACCGCGACCTCATCGATGTCACCGGTGAACGGGTCGTAGTCACCTGTCGTCGGCGCGGACGGCCAGCCGACCGAGCGGCCGGTGCCGATCAACGTGACCGGGAACTTCGCCACGTCCAGCCCACCGGACAGGCTTCCGACCGCGGTGCCGTCCAGGTACAGCGTCTGGCTGGCTCCCGAGGCGGACAGGACCGCGTGGTGCCAGGCCCCGTTGTTCACCGCGGCGGCACTGGTCATCGTCGTGGTGTTGCCGTTCCAGAACTTCCCTCGCAGCTTCGCAAATTCCTCCGCTGCCAAAGGTCGAACCTGCTGCACGAGCGTGGACAGGCCGAGGACAGTGTTGCGAGCCAGGGTGGTGGTGAATCGGG
>JANNPJ010000610.1:0-8822 GCA_031400005.1 Kineosporiaceae bacterium
GGGGGCTGATGGTGATCGAGGCCGCCGCACACGGCATTCCGTCGATCGCCTACCGCAGCGCAGGTGGGCTGGCCGAGTCCATCCACCACGACGAGACCGGGATACTGGTCGACGACGTGTCGCAGTTGATCAGCACCACCCGGCATCTGTTGCTCGACCACCGCCGCCGCGCCCAGCTCGGCGAAGCCGCTCGCGGGCATGTCGCCGGCTTCAGCTGGCGGACCGCGTCAACGTCCATGCACCTGCTGCTGCGCCGGGCCGCCAATCGCCTCCCTGCCACCTCGGTGATCGACCCGACCTCCGCCCCGGGGCAGCGCACCACCCAACGCCTTCAGCCGAACCCGGCCGACACCCTCCCGACCCTGGCCGACGACCCGAGCCAGGTCGACCTCCCCTTGGTGATCGATCTGCGCGAGACGCAGGCACACCGCGACCGCTCAACGGATCGCCGGTAACCCTGCCCACCCGGGTGCTCTGCCTGCTGCTGGCCACTGTGCCCCTGCAAACCGGTGATCGAGGCCCAAATCTGCCTCATCTACCGGCTTTGAGGGGCACAGTGGCGATCCCGGCGTGAACAAGCGTGAACAAGCGTGTTCAGACACAGACAGAAGGGCACCCGATCACCTGTGGTGTCGGGCGCCCTTCGTCTGCGTCGAGCTGTATTCGGTTGTGCCTACGGGCTTGTGGTGTGCTCAGCGATCGCCGTACTGCACTTCGCCGGACAACTGGGTCGGCGCGAGACCCGGGTCCGAGTTGGACGGCGCCAGATTCACGATCTGCACGGCCGCGAGCAGTGCGGCAGAACCGCCGATGATGGCCGCCACGACGGGCGCGAGCACCGCCATACTGATGCCGCCGCGGTCATTGCCAAGCGCCTTCATCATGTCTCCTGGTTGCAGGAATGATCACTTCGGTCACTGCTACTCGGCAGTACGATAGCAGTCGGTCACCATGGCGTCAGCTGATCTGGACGAATCCACACCATGGTTCCTCGCCTATTTCACCTTACAGTGACGGCGAATACCAGCCACCCGGTACGTCGGTCGTCAACGCCACCCAGCTCGCCGGGCCTGCCGATCACCGCCGAGCAAACCGCCGAGCAGAGCGCCGAACCGGCCTCCGCCGAAAACGGCCCAGGACCAGCGCCGTCAGGCCCGCCAAAAACACCAGCCCGGCCGCTCCTTGGGTGCCGATCACCGCGACACTTCGGACGGCGCCGGCTCGAGGTGCGGCCGGAAGCGGCTCCGGTGCTCGCAGCAAGCTCAGCTCGGGCCCGTCCACCACGGTGGTCCACCCCGACGGCAGCGCCGGTAGTCGACCCGGGGTGCCACGCTCGATCAGCACCCAGCCGACGGACAGAGACCGCAGCCGTTCCGCGCTCAGCTCGCCATCGGCCAGGTCGAGGGAGATCTCCTTGGCGCCGAGACCTTCCTCGGGCAGTTGCTGACCGGACACGGTCAGGGCATCCGAGACGATGCTCTGCCGGGGCAGCAGCCGTGGAGCGGGATCGAGGACCGGATCCGGACCGCTCCAGCCGAAGATCCGGAACGGTTGCCACGGCAGCACCAAGACTCGAGCCCGGTCGTCGGATCGGTCGAGCACGGCCCGGACCTGGGCCCACTGCGCCGGATAGTGCCGAGCCCGCAGGCTCCCGGCCAGCCCACCGGCCAGATCCGGCATCGAGGCGATCACCAGTAGCGCAACGAACACCGCGACCCCAGCCTCAACGCCGCCAGTCCGGTCCCCACCAGCCGGTGATCCAAACCCGGTCGGTCGAGCATCGGAGGGCTCCCCGGGAGCGTCGCCGGTTCGCGCTCCTGACCCAGTGCCTCGTGGCCCGGGATCTCGCAGCGGCAGGGCGGCCAGGCGGGCCAGTTCCGTCATCCCGAGGCCGCAGAGCACTGCCAGAACCACGGCTGGCAGGCCGAGCCAGCGATGCCCGTCCCGCAACAGCCCAGCACCGGGCAGGACGTCGATCAGCGTTCGCAGCAGCGCGCCACCGCCGGGCAGCACGGGAAGCACCGCCACCAGGTATCCGACCCCCGCCGCCACCGCCGCGCTCGACACTTCCGCCCGGTGTCCGGACCGCCAGAGCCGGCGAACAGCGGGTAGCCCAGCCACCGCCAGAGCCAGCAGCAGCACGGTGCTCACCCGGGCGAGCACGGTGCCCCGGCTGGCCGGCAGCGCCGACTCGTTCCACATCCCGGCCAGCCCGGCGGCGTCCACCAGCCGTCCCCAGCCGGTCTCGGAGCGGAGCGCGAACGCCGTGACCCCGCCGTCCACACTGTCAACCGGGACGGCGAATGCCGGGGCTGCCGCAGCGGCGACCAGCCAAGGCAACTGCAGGACGACCAGCGACAGCACTCCGATCAGCGCACGCCGGCTCCGTCCGCTCCGCCGGTCGTCCAGAGGGTGGACGACGTTCGCCTGCGGCCCTCCATGAACCAGCAAGCCAGCCAGCAGACCGGCGAGGCCAGCGATCATGACCAGGGCGCCCCCGCCCGGGGTCAACGACCCGAAGCCGGCTGCCGCGGTCATCCCACCCCAGGCCCGGAGCCGGTCACGCCGCGCGGTAGACCCTGAATCCGAGCGGACCAAGGCGCAGCCGAACACCGCCACCCAGGGCACCGCGCCGTAGCCGAGAAGGTGTGGCAGATGGCCGATCGCTAACTGCTCCAGGACGAACGGATTCCATTCGGCGATCAGGAGCGCGATCAGCCGTCCTGGCATCGAGGTCGGGGTGAGCACCGCCACGCCCCAGCCGGCCAGGGTCAGCGCCAGCAGACCGAGCACCTGGGTGAGGAGATCATCGGGCGCCACCTTGGCCAGCACAGCGACTGCCGCGTCCAGCGGGATCGCCCGTGGCAGCCGATCTCCGAGCCCGAGCGCGTCTTCACCGAGCACCGGACGCGGCACCGACACCAGGTCGTAGCGCAGCGGAAAGCCGGGCAGCAGCATCGGACCATAGATGGCGGCGGCGACCAGCGCCGCGACGCCCGCCAACAGCCCGTTTCGACGCGGCGAGGCGCCCACTCCGACGTCACCCACCGCCGTTTCGGCGCCGCTGTTGGTCAGTGAGCCGCCTCGTGCCAGGACCGGCCGACGCCGACCGAGACGTCGAGCGGGACGGTCAACTCGGCCGCGCCGGACATTGCCGTCCGCACCAGCTGCTCCAGTTGCTCCCTCTCCCCGGCCGCCACCTCGAGCACCAGCTCGTCGTGGACCTGCAACAACATGCGTGACTGCAACCCGTTCGCGGTCAGTTCACGGTCTACCGCGAGCATCGCGACCTTGACGATATCGGCGGCGGAACCCTGAATCGGGGCGTTCAGCGCCATCCGCTCGGCCATCTCCCGGCGCTGCCGGTTGTCGCTGGTCAGGTCCGGCAGATAGCGCCGGCGACCGAGGATGGTCTCGGTGTACCCGGTCTTGCGGGCTTCGTCGACGACGGTGCGCAGGTAATCGCGGACCCCACCGAACCGCTGGAAGTACTCCTCCATCAGCCCGCGGGCCTCCTCGGCGGAGATGTTCAGTTGCCGGGACAGTCCGAACGCGCTGAGACCGTACGCCAGCCCGTAGGACATCGCCTTGATCTTGGATCGCATCGCCGCGGTGACATCGGCCGGCTCCACCGCAAAGACCCGGGCACCGACGAAGCGATGCAGGTCCTCCCCCGATTTGAAGGCCTCAATCAAGCCCTCGTCACCGGAGAGATGGGCCATGATGCGCATCTCGATCTGCGAGTAGTCCGCGGTCAGCAGGCACTCGTGGTCCGGCCCGACGATGAAGACCTCGCGGATCCGCCGGCCTTCATCCGTGCGGATCGGGATGTTCTGCAGGTTCGGGTCGGTGCTGGACAGCCGCCCGGTCGCCGCGATTGTCTGCTGGTACGTGGTGTGGATTCGCCCGTCGTCCGACACCGCCTTGAGCAGGCCCTCGACGGTCTGCCGCAGCTTGGACGCATCTCGGTGCCGCAGCAGGTGCAGCAGGAACGGGTGCTCGGTACGGACGTACAGATCCTGCAGCGCCTCGGCGTCCGTGGTGTACCCGGTCTTCGTCCGCTTGGTCTTCGGCATCTCCAGTTCGTCGAAGAGCACGACCTGCAACTGCTTCGGGGAACCGAGGTTGATCTCCTTGCCGATCACCTCGAACGCGGACTTACCGGCGTCCGCGACGGCGGCGGCGAAGTAGCTCTCCAGTTCGCCGAGCGCCTCGGTGTCGATCGCGATCCCGGCCCGCTCCATCCGCTGGAGCACGGGGACGAGCGGCAACTCGACCTGCTCCAGCAACCGGGCAGCGCCGCGCTCGGTCAGGTCGGTCTGCAGCGACAGCCACAGGTCGATCACCGCCCGGGCCCGGACCATCGCATTTTCGACCGCTACCGCGTCGTCGCCGACCTCCGCTGTGTCGTCGATGACCAGCGCGAGTTGCTCGTTCGGCTCGGCCACCGCGGCCTCCTCAGCCTTCAGCTGCCGGCCGAGGTGGCGCAGGGTCAGGTCGGCGAGGTCGTAACTGCGCTGGTCGGGCAGGCACAGATAGGCAGCCAGTGCAGTGTCACCGAGCAGCCCAGCGACCGGCAGCCCGCGATCGGCCAAGGCTGTCAGCGGGCCTTTGGCGTCGTGCATCACCTTGGGCCGACCCGGATCGGCCAGCCAGTCGGCGACCGCCTGCAAAGCCTGCTCGTCCGCGGTGACCAGGTCGATGAAGGCCGCCGCGCCCGCGGTTTCGGTGCTGCCCTCGACTGGCACACCGTTGATCGGGTCGGCGGCGGCCACCGCGATCGCCTGGGCATCGCCACGGCCGGCCCGCCAGGTGCCGACGACGTGGACCCCGACCGTGCCGGTGGCGTGCTGCCCGAGCCAGCGAGCGACGTCCGGCCCCTCGAGCCGCTCGGCGGCCAGCTCGAACCCGCCTTCAGCCTCCGGCTCGGGGGTGGTCAGGGTGGCGAACAGCCGGTCGCGCAGCACCCGGAATTCCAGCCCGTCGAAGACCCGGTGCACTTCCTCGCGGTCCCAGGCGGGCAGCAGCAGGTCGTGCGGGCCGACCGGCAGTTCAAGGTCGGTGAGCAGGTGGTTGATCTGCCGGTTGACGATCACCTGGGGCAGGTGCTCGCGCAGGCTCTGCCCGGCCTTACCGGTGATCCGGTCGACATTGGCGATGATTCCGTCGAGATTGCCGTAGAGCCCGATCCACTTGGCCGCGGTCTTCGGCCCGACGCCGGGGATCCCGGGCAGGTTGTCGCTGGTTTCACCGACCAGGGCGGCCAGGTCAGGGTATCGCTGCGGCGCCAGCCCGTACTTCTCCTCCACCGCCGCCGGCGTCATCCGGGCCAGATCGGAGACCCCCTTGCGCGGATAGAGCAACGTGATGTTGTCGGTGACCAGCTGCAGGCAGTCGCGGTCACCGCTGGAGATCAGCACCTCGAAGCCGGAGGCATCGGCTCGGGTGGCCAAGGTGGCGATGATGTCGTCGGCCTCGTAACCGTCGACTTCCAGAGTTGGCACCCGCAGCGCCGCCAGCACCTCCTTGATCAGCGAAACCTGGCCGGAGAACTCGGCCGGCGAGCTGCTGCGGTTGGCCTTGTACCCGGCGTAGGCCTCGCTACGGAAGGTCTTGCGGGAGACGTCGAAGGCGACCGCGACGTGATCAGGTGCCTCGTCGCGCAGCACGTTGATCAGCATCGACGTGAAGCCGTAGACGGCGTTGGTGACCTGGCCGGTGGTGGTGGAGAAGTTCTCCACCGGCAGGGCGAAGAAGGCTCGGTAGGCGAGCGAATGCCCGTCCACGAGCAACAGGCGTGGACGCTGTCCGGTGGCCCCCTCGGGCGCTTTCGTACTCACGGCTGCCACCCTATGTGGCATGTCCGACAATCAGGTTGACGCCAGCCCCGCCAGCGGCCAGCAATCGCCCTCCGAGCCGCGATCTGCGGGGTTGGACCTGGGCACACTGGCCCGGTCTTCGCTGATCGATGCGATGGGCATCGTCTTTCTTGAAGCCAGTCCGCAGCTCGTGGTCGGGACGATGCCGGTGGAGGGCAACACCCAGCCGCTCGGCCTGTTGCACGGCGGCGCCTCCTGCGTTCTGGCCGAGACCCTGGGGTCGACGGGAGCCGCCCTGCACGGCGCCACGATCGGGAAGTACGCCGTCGGGATCGACATCAATGCCACCCACCACCGCGGCGCCAGGTCCGGGCTGGTGACCGCGACGGCCAGGCCACTGCAGCTGGGCGGGTCGCTGGCCAGTTATGAAATCGTGATTGTGGACGACGCCGACCGCCGGGTGTGCACCGCCAGATTGACCTGCCTGCTGCGCCCGATCCCGCAGAACTAGACAGCACTGGGCGAGATCGGCAGAGCCAGTCAGCGCTAGGCGAGGCGAGCGCTCCCGGCGCCCTTTATCGGCAGCCCGGCGGCGGCCGGGAGCTGCACCACGGCGATCTCATCGGTCGGCGGCCCGGCGTCCACCATCGCCAGGTCCGGACGGCTGCGGGCGCGGGCCCGCAGTGACCGCCGACGCGACAGCAGATCTTCCAGACCACCGCGGTGCGGTTCCCCGCTGAGCCGGCGACGCAGCATGGCCGGGGTGACCGAGCGTCGCACGGTCACCGGGGAGAACCCGAGCCGGGCGAAGAACCGGTGGGTGTCGCGCGCCCACGGCGTCACGCTGGAAATGATCTGCTCGGCACCGCTGTGCTCGGCCCGGCCGGCGACGTGGGCGAGCATCGCCCGAGCCACGCCCTGGCGACGAGTGCCGGCGGTGACGAACATCTGATCGACGTAGATCGCCGGCTGATCGACCAGGAAGCTCAGCGGGCTTTCCCGCAGGATCAGGAAGCCGACCGCGCGATCCCTGCGCCGCGCCAGCAGGACTTCGATCTGCCCGGTCGTCATCGCCTCGGCCAGTCGCGGCCCGGCCTGCTCGGCGGACGTGGACGGTCGACCGAGGCGGGCGGTCTCCTGTCGGCCCTGCGTCCAGAGCTCGAGCAGATCGGCAAGGTCGTCGACGGTCGCGCGGCGAACGTCCACGTGAGCGCGGGCCACAAAGCCTCCCTGGTGAACCGAACCCGAAAGTAGACAATTGCGACGCCCGGGAAAACCCGGAGCGCGAGGGTGAGCTGGCGGGAATCTTACGCTGCGTAAGGGCTGCGCGTGCACCTCTTGAGACCAGGACCACGAAACCGACCGACCCGGCGTGACGACGTCAACCGCTGGTGAGACCCACCCCTGGAGTGCACGGCCTGGACCCAGACCCGCGATGGCGTCGCGCTTTGGCCCGGTTGCCGCACACGGCCATCGAGCACCAGCGACGACGCCGGCGCGGGTCGGCGAAGAGCCAACCGCAGCCGTCGCCTGGGCAGGCGGCGACCGACCCGGCCAGCGGACCGGTCAGCAGATCAGCCGCCGCTGCGGCGATCGCCAGCACCGGCAGATCGGCCGACGCCGAGCGCAACTGCCAGCGGGCCGGGCCATCGACCCCTGGCACCAGCACCGACGCAGTCCGGGCGAGCACCGCCTCCGCGGACACCAGCGCCCAGTCCGCCGGGGTGGCCGAGCCACCGAGGCTGGCCCGATAGATGGCCGCACGGAGAGCGAGAGCTCGGGCCAGCACGCCAGCCGCCGCCGACCGGTTCGCGGCCATCAGCCGGCGCGCGTCAGGATCACTGATCAGCCTCGCCTCTCGGCACCAGATCGCCAGCACGACCGGGCTGACCAGGTACTCCTTGGGTTGCTCGCTCCCCCATCCGGCCCGGCTGTTGCAGAAGTCCAGAGCCGGGTGGCCGGCTATCGACACGGGCAGGACGACGCCGTCAACCGTCCGGGACGACATCTGGACCTCCCGCTGTCAGGAATTCTGGTGGCAACCTGTGGTCGCGAATCTCCGGTTTCGGTCTCTCCATGCAGAGAGATGCTGCCTCACTATGCTGCCTCAATGTAACCAGTCGATGCTAGTTTACTGGTTATGGCTCCGGTGACGCTCGCGCTGATCGGTGCCCGGCTGCGAGCCGCCGGAGGGCGCCACCTCGCCGTGGTCGCCGCCCTGGCGACAGCCGCCGTGATCCCCGTCGTGGTCGCGGCCTCAGCAGCGGTGACGGCCGACGGTGCGCTCGGCCGCGGGCTGGGCGACCTGCCCATCGGTGAGCGCAGCGTGATCGTCTCCTACAACGGTTTCCTGGACCGGGCCGAGGCGAAGGCCGCCGACACCGAGGTGCGAACCCACCTCACCGCCCTGATCAGCGGTTCGGTGCGACGCCAGGTCGAGTACCGGGCGTTGGCCGACAGCGCTGGGCGGACCTTCGCCTTGGCCGGCACCGACGATCTCGCCTCGGCCGTGCGGATCACCAGCGGTCGGCTGCCGCGATCCTGCGAACCATCCCGCTGCGAGGTGATCGTGATCGCCGCCGGGAACAGCCAGCCGCCACAGCTGCGTGCGGGCTACGGTGTGGTTGTCGTGGGGCAGGCCGTCCGCACCGATCCGCTCCTGCTCAGCGGCACGTTCGACCCTGGACCCACGGTCCCGATCGTGCTTGCCGACGGGGTGGACGCCGCGGCCGGAATCGAACCGCTGGCGCTGATTCAGCGCTCGTACGGCTGGGTCGCCCCGCTGGACCGGTCCCAGATCCGAGACCAGGGCGTCGAGAACTGGATCTCGACGGCCGCAGACACCGCCGACCGGCTCTGGCTGACTCGACAGGGCCTGGTCCTCACCACCCCGGACGCAGCCATCAGTGACCAGTGGGTGCGGGCCGACGCGTCGGCCCGCAGGTTCGGGCTGCTGGCCGGCAGTTGCGCCGTCATTCTGCTGGGGACGGCGTTCGTCGGCGG
>JANNPJ010000768.1:0-7117 GCA_031400005.1 Kineosporiaceae bacterium
ATCCCCGAAGGTGCCGTCGGCGACCGGTACACCTCCGAGCATCTTCCTACCTGGATCTAGTTCCCATCCCGTCGGCACGGCGGACCGGGCCACCCGGTCCCGTCAGCCGCGCGCCCCGGCGATCGCAGGGGCTCCTGAAACTCGGTCTTGCGTAGTGCTGGCACCTCATGGACGTCTCGCCGTTTAGGCGCAGCTAGGGATGGGGGGTTCTGTTGTGCCCTCCCAGCGCGCCTGGTCGCTGACGTTTGATGGATGCCGGAAGGTGCGGGAGCACTGCGCTTTCGACATACGGCGCCATTACGCACAAGCAAGGAGACCCGGGCATGCGTGGGGTAGTGATGTACAAAGCCGGTGACGTCCGAGTCCAGGAGCGCGAGGTGTTCGATCTGAGCCAGCCGATCGAGCAGGCCCAGGCGCTGCAACTCATGCCCGGCGACCCGGGCCTGTCCATCTGCACCTACACGGTCGAGGAGGACTCCGAATCGGCCGAGAAGTTTGTCCTGCTGGCCAGTTGGGCTGCCACCCAGCAGTTCGGCTACGGCGCCATCGATCGTGACGCCGATTCTCCCACCCATCGAGAATGAGGTTCATCCATGGAACGTCGCCAAGTGCTCGGACTGATCGCTGCCACCGGCGTCGCCGCCTCCTTCCCCGCTTCGCCCGCCTTCGGCACGCAGACCGGCCGCGCCGCTGCCGGCACCGAACCGAGCGCGCGCGCGGCCAAGGGCGGTTACACCTTCGCGCTGGACAAGAACGTCAAGAGGACCTCGGTGCGGTTCAAGAACCGCTACGGCATCCAGGTCGCCGCGGACCTCTACGTGCCGAAGACCGCCCGGGGCACGCTGCCCGCCCTGGCTGTCAGCGGCCCGATCGGCGCGGTCAAGGAACAGTCCTCGGGGCTCTACGCCAACGAGTTCGCCCGCCGCGGCTATGTCGCCCTTGCCTTCGACCCCTCCTTCTCCGGGGAGAGCGGCGGCACCGTGCGTGATGTCGCCTCGCCCGAGATCTACACCGAGGACTTCAGCGCTGCCGTCGACTTCCTCGGCCTGCAGAAGATCGTCGACCGCGAGCGGATCGGTGCGCAGGGCATCTGCGGCTTGAGCGGGATGGCGCTCACCGCGGCGGCTGCGGACAGCCGCATCAAGGCGGTCGCCACGGCCTCGATGTACGACATGTCGCGCAGCATGTCCCGCGGTCACCAGGATTACTACACTCGTGAGCAGCGCCAGAAGGTCGTGGACCACCTCAGCCGGCAGCGCTGGATCGACGCCGAGAACGGCACCTACGCGCGGCTCTCCCACGAGGTGCCCTTCGACGAGAACGGCAACGTCGCCCCCTCGAACCGTGTCCTGCCCAAGACCCTTCCGGCGGACGCCGACCCGATCACGGCGAGCTTCTTCGGCTACTACCGTACCGAGCGCGGCTACCACCGGCGCTCGATCAACTCCACCACCGCGTTCACCGGGACCACGCCGATGTCGTTCTTCGCCTTCCAGCTGATGACAAACATCGACATGTTGGCGCCCCGCAAAGCCCTCCTGGTAGCCGGTGCAGAAGCGCACTCCCGCTACTACGCGGAGGACGTCCGGGCGAAGGCCCCCGGCACCGTCGACCTCATGATCGTTCCGGGCGCGGACCACGTCGACCTGTACGACCGCAAGGACCTCATCCCCTTCGACAAGCTGGACGAGTTCTTCACCAAGAACTTCGCCTGACCGGAAGCTCTCCCGACAGGCCGCCGCTTGCCGGGCGGTCAGGCCGACCCGGACTGCTCCTCGTCGCCGCTGTCGACGTCGCTCAGCGACTGGGAGGCGCGTCCGCCAGGTCGGGCAGAACGAAGGTGTAGTGGCCGTGGACCCGAATGTGGTGGCATACACCGGCGGGGCGCTGTCACGGATCGGTGCGTTCACATCACCCGGTGGCGTCGGCTGCTGCCTCGGGAGCCCCGTCTCCGGGTGCCGTACCATCGCACCGCTCGGCACGTCCGTAGTGGAGATGACCGCGATGGTGTGCTTCCGGTTCTCTCGGGGCGCCGCCTGGATCATCAACATCGGCAGGGTCGAGGCCGAGTGGTTGATCCTGATCAAGACTGAGCAACTGTGGCTGGCTGATGCTAGTAGGCGGCGGTGATCTGCTCGCGGATGTGCTGGCCCCGTTCCAGTTCGTCGAGCAGGGCGACGGCGTAGTCCTCGGCGCTGATGTGGCTGCGGCCCTGGCCGTCGCTCAGGAGTTTGTCGCTTCCCGGCCGGTAGGTTCCAGTGCGGTCGCCGGGTTCGATCTCGGCGGCCGGGGAGAAGTAGGTCCATTCCAGGTCACCGGCGTTGTCGCGGATGAAGCCGAGCAGCGCGACCTGGGCGTGCACCTGCTGCCGCACGTCCTCAGGTACATCCAGCTTGGCCAGAGTGTCGACCACCCGGACTCCGGGAGCCACCTGCAGGCTTCCCGCTCCGCCGACCAGGATCACCCGGTGGACCCCGCTCTTGCGCAGCCCGTCAACGGCGCCCCTGCCGACAGCGAGCAATGCCTCGGTGCCGGGTTCACGCACGGCCAGGATGACGGCGTCATGGCCGTCCGACAGGCGGGCGACGGCGTCGGGGTCGCTGGCGTCGGCGGCCAGGGTGCCGCCGGTGCCGCTGCGGGTGGCGCCGGTTATCTCGTGTCCGCGGTTGAGTGCTTCGGCGGCGATGCGGCTGCCGATCATTCCGGTCGCTCCGAACAACAGAATGCGCATGGTGTTCTCCTCATATCGTCGACTGGCGTGGTGACTTGGTACTGCTGAGCGAGCCTCTTGCTGGCGGGACACCGGTCGGCCGTGCGGGTTTCAGTCGGAAGCGAGGGGCGGCCGGGCGCTGTCACGGATCGGTGCGTTCAATCACGCGGTGTCGTATGCCGCGAGCATCTGACCCAACTTCGCCTGGTAGGTATCGATGTTGGTGAGTTTTATCTGCTCGTAGCCCCGCACCAGATCAGGCAGTTCAGCGATGCGCACGGCCGCATCGCGTTTGGCCTCGGTCAAACCGGTGATGAGTTGGTCGACCACCGTGATGTAGTCGTCAATAAGGGTCCGCTCCACTCTGCGCACGTGGGCGTACCCGAACGGGTCGAGTCGAGTGCCCCGCAACCCTTTGAGCCGACCGAGCAGCAAGAACACGACGGCGAACCAGGGCCCGAGCGAGATCTTGCGGCGCATCCCGAGGGCGCGCAGCACGGGCGGGTGCAGCTTCCATACCACCTTGGCTTTCGGACCGAACTGCGTCCGGATCTTCGCCCGTTCCGTTTTGTCCACGGCGAGTCGGGCGACCTCGTACTCGTCCTTGTAGGTCATGAGCTTGTGCAGGTTCGTGGCTACCGCCTCCGTCAGGTCCGTGCCTGCCAGAGCAGCCTCCGCGGCCCGGACTTTCGCAACGACGCCGACGTAGCGGCGGGCGTAGCGTTCGTCCTGGTAATCGACCAGGTCCGGCACCCGCAGCGCCAGCACCGCGTTCAGTGTCCCGCCCGGTTCGGCGCCGACCTGAGCGATGAGTTCCCTGGTCCGGTCGGGCAGTGGTGACTCGGGTGTGACCGGACCCGGGCCAGCCATTGACGTTTCCAGGGCGGCGGGGTCGGCGACCGCCTGCCTGCCCCGACGGAAGGCCTGAATGTTCGCCTCGACGGCGATGCCGTTGAGCTCGATAGCCCGCTCGATCGACTGCTCACTCAAGGGCAGTGCCCCCGACTGGAAGGCGACCCCGGCCAGCACCATATTCGCGAACTGCTGGCCGCCCAGCATTCGCTCGGCGATGCGCTGAGCGTCGACGTAAACGTTGTGCTCACGCCGGGTCCGCCCATCAATGGCGGCTTTCATCGGCTGCTGCCTGGGCAGTGCCGTCTCCGGGTGTCGCACCATCGCACCGGTCGGCACGTCCGCCGTGGAGATGACCGCGACGGTGTGCTTCCGGTCGGCCGCCGCCAGGTTGTCGGGGTCCCCGGCAACGAGGATGTCGCAGCCGAGGTAGAGATTGCAGTTCGCGGTGTTGAGGCGGTTGGAGAGCCGCTCGTTCGTCGCGGAGAACTTCAGGTCGCTGACGACCGGGCCGGCCTTCTGCGCCAGGCCGACCTGGTCGAGACCCAGGGGAAACAGGCCGTCGAGGAATCCGGCCGTCGCCAGGATCTGAGCGAGGGTGACCACGCCGGTGCCGCCAATACCGGTGATCCGCATGGAGAATCGATCGGCGGGCAGGAGTTGTGCGGAAGGGGGGTCCAGTTCGTTCGCGACGATCGGGATGAGGCGGCTCGTTCTGGGGCCGGACGGGTCGGGGATGACGGTCATGAATGATGGACAGTCGCCGTCGAGGCATGAGTAGTCCTTGTTGCACGAGGACTGCTCGATCTGGGTCTTGCGGCCGTACTCGGTGTTCACCGGTGCGACGGACAGACAGTTGGATTTGCGCCCGCAGTCGCCACATCCCTCACAGATTCGCTCGTTGATCACCACTCGGGTGATTGGATCGGGGGCGTCGCCGCGCTTTCGCTTGCGGCGCTGCTCGGCTGCGCAGGGCTGATCGTGCAGCAGGACGGTCACGCCGATCACCTTCTGCAACTCCTCCTGGGCAGGCTGGAGGTGGTCGCGACTGCGTACTTCGGCGATCGAGGGCAGCGCGACCCGGCGGTAGTGCTCTGGGTGGTCGGTGGTCACGATGATGCGCTGAACGCCCTCGGCGGCCAGCGTGCCGCACAGCTGCGGGATGGTGTACCCACCGATGGCGTCCTGCCCGCCCGTCATGGCGACGGCGGCGTTGTAAAGGATCTTGAAGGTGATGTTGACGCCGGCGGCCACGCTGGAGCGAATGGCGAGCAGCCCGGAGTGCGCCAAGGTCCCGTCTCCCAAGTTCTGGAAGATGTGGCCCGCGCTGGTGTACGCGGCCTGCCCGTTCCACTGTGCGCCCTCGCCGCCCATCTGCGTCAGCCCGGTGACCTGTCCGGACTGCTCCTCGTCCATCAGGAGCACCATGGCGTGGCAGCCGATGCCTCCGCCGGTCAGCGCCCCGTGCGGGGTCTTGGTGGAACTGTTGTGCGGGCAACCGGAACAGAAGTACGGCGTGCGTTTGATGACGGACAGGGACAGGGTGGTGCGGTGCGGCGCGGTCAGCGCGTCGAGTCGCGCCCGCACAGACGGTACGTCGCCCCGGGCGAGAATCCGGGGTGCGATCGCCCGGGTCAGCGTGTCGGCGTCGATCCCGCCGAACTGGGGCAGCAGCGGCCGGTCCCGTTCGTCGCGGCTTCCGACCACGATCGGGCGAGTCGCGAGGTTGCAGATCTGATCCTTGATCAGCGTCTCCAGGAACGGGCCCTTGTCCTCGACGACGATGACCTCGGCGAGACCTGCGGTGAACTCACGCACGATCGAGGGTTCCAACGGCCACGGCATCCCGACCTTGAGCACCCGAATGCCCAGCCGCCGCAACGCGTCGTCGTCCAGGCCCAGGTCCGACAGGGCCTGCCGCAGCTCCAGGTACGGGTAACCGGCGGCGACCAGCCCAAGGCGATCCGACGGCCCGCACACGGTGATCGAGTTCAAACTGTTCTCCCGGGCATACGCCAAGGCAAGCGGGAGACGGACCTCGTGCAGGTTCTGCTCCATGGCGACGGCGCGGGCGGCGACCGGAATGGTTCGCACCTGGTGCTGGTAGGGCTCGGAGATGACCGGGTCGAACCCAGAGAGATCGATGCGGACGGTCCCGGAACCGTCGGCCACGTTCGTGGCGATCTTCATCCCGGCCCATAGCCCCGTCGCTCGGGACAGGGCCACGCCGTGCAGCCCAAGATCCAGCACGTCCTGAGGGTCAGCCGGAGCCAGCACCGGGATGAGGGCACTGCGCAGCACGCCCTCGGATCCGCACGGCACGGTGGAGGATTTGGCGGTCGCGTCATCGCCGGCGAAGGCCAGCACACCGCTCAGTGGATGCGTGCCCATCAGGTTGCCGTGCCGGATGGCGTCCAGCGCCTGATCCACTCCTGGCGCCTTGCCGTACCAGTAGCCGGTGACGCCCTGCAGCGGCGACCCGATCGCGGTCACCGACTGGGTGCCCTGCACCGCGGTCGCCGCCAGGAACTCGTTCATTCCGGGCCGGAAGTCCACCCCGAACTCGTCGAACAAGGAGAGCATCGGACGCACCGTGAAGTCGATGGTACCCAGCGGCGAGCCCTGGTAGCCGGACAGGAAGGCCCGGGTGTTCAGCCCTCGCCCATGGTCAATTCGACGCGCATCCAGCGGGATTCGACAGACCGCCTGGACACCCGTCAGGAGCACGGATCCCGGCGTGGCCGCGTACCGATCTGCCAGCCGGTAGTTACGGTGGGCGGTGTCGCGGTCGCTGAAGATCGCTGTCATAGCTTCGAGAGTAGGAACTTCTCACTCGGTGAACGCTGTCGCAGCTGACACGGTTATCGGTCACCGGTTGTTCTCGGCGACAAAGCGCGTCAACTACAGTCACGCCATGCGCGATCTTCGCGGGAAAGGCCCCACCCCGGTCATCGCCGCGCTCAGCACCCAGTTGCTCGACCGGGTCGAGGAGATCGCGACGTCGCTTGCCCGCCAGACCAAGTCGCAGGTCGTGGCCTACGGCGAGGCGGTGCCGATGGATGACCTGCGCGAGACCACCGCCGCCAATCTTGTGGCGCTGCTCAACAGGCTGTCCGGCGTTGCGCCCGATGACGTCGAAGCCCCGGCGATGACCGGCAGACGTCGCGCCGCACAGGGTGTGCCCCTGCACGATGTTCTGCATTCCTTCCGGCTCGGCGGTCTCCACATCTGGCACGAGCTCGTGCAGGCCGCCGACGGTGACCAGGAGATGGTCGTCGAGCTCGCCGCGGCGGCAGGCGAGATGTGGGCGATCGTCGACCAGTACTCCCAGGTCATCGGTGACGCGTACCGGGAAGTGGTGGCCGAGAAGTCGCGTGCCGACGCCTCGCTCGGGCGGGCAATGCTTGAGGCACTGTTGGACGGACGGCTGGGCGACGGCTCAGCGCTGTGGGAGTGCGCCGAGACGCTCGGCCTCCCCCGGCAGGGCCGCTTCGTGGTCGTGGCCGCCGAGACCGCACACACCGGTCACGAGGCCTTGCCCGGCGTGGAGGCACG